>NZ_JBKKRK010000003.1:0-477239 GCF_048847255.1 Pseudomonas algeriensis
TACTCGGTCAAGCTCGACGGCGGCCGTGGCACGGCCGGCACCCAGCTGCTGCCGGTGCACGACGACGGCCGCCCGGCCGATGACTTCGGTCGCCTGGGCGTGGCCCTGAAGGCCAAGGTCTCGAAGACCGAATTGAAAGTCGGCGAGTGGATGCCAGTGTTGCCGATCCTGCGTTCCGACGATGGCCGTTCCCTGCCGCAAACCTTCCGTGGCGGCCAGGTGACTTCCACCGAAATCAACGGCCTGAGTCTCTACGGCGGCCAGTTCCGCGCCAACAGCCCGCGTAACGACGCGAGCATGGAAGACATGTCGATGAACGGCCGCGGTGCATTCACCTCCGACCGTTTCAACTTCGGTGGCGGCGAATACGCCTTCAACGAAAAACGCACCCAGGTCGGCGTCTGGTACGCGGAACTGTCCGACATCTACCAACAGCAATATTTCAACCTGACCCACAGCCAGCCGATCGGCGACTGGACTCTGGGCGCCAACCTCGGTTACTTCACCGGCAAGGAAGACGGCAGCGCACTGGCCGGCGACCTTGACAACAAAACCGCCTTCGCCATGCTTTCCGCCAAATACGGCGGCAACACCTTCTACGTCGGCCTGCAGAAAGTCGGCGGCGACGATGCCTGGATGCGCGTCAACGGCACCAGCGGCGGCACCCTGGCGAACGACAGCTACAACTCCAGCTACGACAACGCCAAGGAAAAATCCTGGCAACTGCGCCACGACTTCAACTTCGCCGCCGTCGGCGTGCCGGGCCTGACCCTGATGAACCGCTACATCAGCGGTGACAACGTTCACACCGCCACGGTCGACGACGGCAAGGAATGGGGCCGTGAAACCGAACTGGCCTACACCGTGCAGAGCGGCGCACTCAAGAGTCTCAACGTGAAATGGCGTAACGCATCGATTCGTCGCGACTTCAGCACCAACGAATTCGACGAGAACCGTATCTTCATCAGCTATCCGATTTCGCTCCTGTAAGACCCATGGAACACTTGCCATGAACGCCTGCCAGCGCCATGGCGAGCCCCGGCAAGGATGCCGACCCAGAGCGGTTCGTCGATCAAACGTTGACAAGGTAGCGGAAGGATAAGGATATTCCCTCTCGGTCGTACGACAACTTATAACAACTGTACCTCTCACTGTTTGCTCAGGTAATGCCATGACCACCACACAGATTCGCCATCCCTTCAATCGCCTGCTGTTGACCGGCGCCGCCGGCGGCCTTGGTAAAGTCTTGCGCGAACGCCTCAAGCCTTATGCCCGCCACATTCGTCTGTCTGACATTGCCAACATGGCCCCGGCCATCGATGAAAGCGAGGAAGTGGTGCCGTGCGACCTGTCGGATAAGCAGGCCGTGCATCAACTGGTTGAAGGTGTCGATGCCATCCTGCATTTCGGTGGTGTATCGGTTGAGCGTCCATTCGAGGAGATCCTCGGCGCCAACATCAGCGGCGTGTTCCACATCTACGAAGCCGCGCGTAAGCACGGTGTCAAACGCGTGATTTTCGCCAGTTCCAACCACGTCATCGGTTTTTACAAACAAGACGAAACCCTCGACGCCCACTGCGCTCGCCGTCCGGATGGCTACTACGGCCTGTCCAAGTCCTACGGCGAAGACGTCGCCAATTTCTACTTCGATCGCTACGGCATCGAAACCGTCAGCATCCGCATCGGCTCGTCGTTCCCGGAACCGCAGAACCGCCGGATGATGAGCACCTGGCTGAGCTTCGACGACCTCACCCAACTGATCGAATGCTCGCTCTACACACCCAAAGTCGACCACACCATCGTCTATGGCGTCTCCGCCAACCGTGACGTCTGGTGGGACAACAGCCACGCCGCGCACCTGGGCTACAAGCCCAAGGACACCTCGGAAATCTTCCGCGCCAAGGTCGAAGCGCAACCGATGCCGGCCGCCGATGATCCGGCCATGGTCTACCAGGGTGGCGCCTTTGTGGCCGCCGGCCCGTTCGACTGATCCGCCTGTTGTCCGTGGGATACAAACGAACCAAGGAATCACCATGCAAGCCGAATTGATTGTCGACGCACGCAACGCCGTCGGGGAAAGCCCTGTGTGGGTGCCCGAGGAAAACGCCTTGTATTGGGTGAACATCCCCAGCGGCGGCCTGCAGCGCTGGAGCGCCAGCAGCGCAAAGATCCAGAGCTGGGAAGCCCCCGAAATGCTCGCCTGCATTGCCCGTCACCAGGACGGTGGCTGGATCGCGGGGATGGAAAGCGGTTTCTTCCGCCTGCATCCACATGACGACGGCAGCCTGGACAGCGAGCTTTGTGCGAACGTCGAGCACAGCCGCACCGACATGCGCCTCAACGATGGCCGTTGCGACCGCCAGGGCCGTTTCTGGGCCGGCAGCATGGTGCTGAACATGGGCGCCAATGCGGATGAAGGCAAGATGTACCGTTATGAAGCCGGACAACGCAGCCCGGTCGAGGCGCAACTGAGTGGTTTCATCGTGCCCAATGGTCTGGGCTTTAGCCCCGACGGCCGGACGATGTACCTGTCCGATTCACACCCGCTGATCCAGCAGATCTGGGCCTTCGACTACGACATCGACAGCGGCACCCCATCCAACCGCCGCCTGTTCGTAGACATGATGCCCCTGGCCGGTCGCCCGGACGGCGCGGCAGTCGACGCCGATGGTTGCTATTGGATCTGCGCCAACGACGCCGGCTTGATCCATCGCTTTACGCCGGATGGACGTCTCGACCGCTCCCTGGAAGTGCCGGTGAAAAAACCGACCATGTGCGCCTTTGGCGGCAGCCAGCTGGACACCCTTTTCGTGACCTCGATCCGTCCTGGAGACGACAACGATCCGCAATCCCTGGCCGGTGGCGTGTTCGCGCTGAACCCCGGCGTCAAGGGTCTCGCTGAACCTGCTTTCGGAGGATGGAAACACTCCGCGAACTGATCTGCTTTGCCGCTTCACATCGATAGACATAAAAACAACAACACTGGAGATTGACCATGAATTTCAAACGTACACTTCTGATCGCGGCCTTGCCCCTGGCCTTCCTGGCACAGGCGGCGCAGGCTCTGGACATCAAGATCGCCGACATCCACCCCAAGGGCTACCCAACCGTGGTCGCCGAGGAATCCATGGGTAAAACCCTGGAAAAGGAGAGCAAAGGCGAACTGAAGTTCAAGTACTTCCCGGGGGGCGTACTGGGCTCTGAAAAAGAAGTGATCGAGCAGATGCAAGCCGGCGCAATCCAGATGTCCCGCGTCAGCCTGGGCATCGTCGGCCCCGTGGTGCCGGACGTGAACGTCTTCAACATGCCATTCATCTTCCGCGACCAGGCGCACATGCGCGCCGTGATCGACGGTGAGGTCGGCGATGCGATCCTGGACCGGATCACCAACTCCGAATTCGGCCTGGTGGCCCTGGCCTGGATGGACGGCGGCACGCGCAACCTCTACACCAAGAAGCCCGTGCGCACGCCGGAAGACCTCAAGGGCATGAAAATCCGCGTCCAAGGCAACCCTATGTTCATTGAAATGATGAACGCCATGGGCGGCAACGGTATCGCGATGGACACTGGCGAGATCTTCAGCGCGTTGCAGACTGGCGTGATCGACGGCGCGGAAAACAACCCGCCGACCATGCTCGAGCACAACCACTACCAGAACGCCAAGTTCTACAGCTTGACCGGGCACCTGATCCTGCCTGAGCCGATCGTGATGTCGAAAATCACCTGGAACAAGCTCACCCCAGAGCAGCAGGACATGGTGAAAAAAGCGGCCAAGGCTGCCCAGGCTGAAGAGCGCAAGTTGTGGGACGAGAAATCGGCCGCCAGTGAAGAAAAACTCAAGAAAGCCGGCGTCGAGTTCATCACCGTCGACAAGAAACCCTTCTACGACGCCACCGCGCCGGTCCGAGCCAAATACGGTGCACCGTACGCCGACCTGATCAAGCGCATCGAAGCTGTCCAGTAAGACCTCTTAATCTGTACTCATGAAACGGCTGGGCGCGCCTGCGGTTAGAAGGCGCGCCCGGTAACGGTGGAACCCGATGAAGAATTTGCTGCTGCGTATCAACGACAAGATTTACATGACTTGCATCTGGGTGGCCGGCCTCTCTGTCCTTGCCGTTGCGCTGATGATCCCTTGGGGCGTGTTCGCCCGCTACGTCCTTGGCACCGGCTCAAGCTGGCCGGAGCCCACCGCGATCTTGCTGATGATCGTCTTCACCTTCATCGGCGCCGCCGCCAGCTACCGCTCCGGGTCGCACATGGCTGTGGACATGGTCACCAGCCGCCTGCCCCAGCACTGGCAAAACGTGGCATCGGTGTTCACCCAGTTGATGATGGCAGCGGTGTGCATTTTCATGACCATCTGGGGTGCCAAGCTGTGCATGACCACTTGGAACCAGTTCATGAGCGCCATCCCTACCCTGCGAGTCGGCATCACTTACATGCCGATCCCGATCGGTGGGTTCCTGACCCTGATTTTTGTCTTGGAAAAACTCTTGCTGGGTGATCAAAGCCAGCGTCGGGTCGTGCAGTTCGACCTGGTAGAAGAAAACGAAGGTGCCGCTTAATGGACGCTCTGATTCTGCTGGGCAGTTTTTTGGTATTGATCCTGATCGGCATGCCGGTCGCCTACGCGCTGGGCGCCGCCGCCCTGATCGGGGCATGGTGGATTGACATTCCGTTCCAGGCCATGATGATTCAGATAACGGGCGGCGTGAACAAATTCTCGCTGCTGGCCATTCCGTTCTTCGTCCTGGCCGGCGCGATCATGGCCGAGGGCGGCATGTCTCGCCGGCTGGTGGCCTTCGCCAGCGTGCTCGTAGGTTTCGTCCGTGGTGGCCTGTCCCTGGTCAACCTCGTGGCCTCGAGTTTCTTTGGCGCGATCTCCGGTTCCTCGGTGGCTGACACCGCCTCGGTCGGTTCGGTACTGATCCCGGAAATGACACGCAGGGGCTATCCGCGTGATTACGCCACCGCCGTCACCGTCAGTGGTTCGGTACAAGCGCTGCTGACACCGCCAAGCCACAACGCAGTGCTGTACTCTCTCGCCGCTGGCGGCACCGTCTCCATTGGTTCGCTGTTCATGGCCGGCATCGTCCCCGGCATCATGATGAACCTCTGCCTGATGGCGCTGTGCCTGGTCTTCGCGAAAAAGCGCAATTACCCCAAGGGCGAGGTTATTCCGCTCAAAGAAGCGCTGAAGATTTGCAAGGAAGCCATGTGGGGCATGATGACGTTGTTCATCATCCTGGGCGGCATTCTCTCGGGTGTGTTCACTGCCACTGAATCGGCCGCCATCGCCGTGGTGTGGGCGTTCTTCGTGACCATGTGCATCTATCGCGACTACAAGTGGAGCGAGTTGCCGAAACTGATGCACCGTACGGTGCGCACCATTTCCATTGTGATGATCCTGATCGGCTTCGCCGCCAGCTTCGGCTACATCATGACGCTGATGGAAATCCCGGCGAAGATCACCACCGCGTTCCTGACGCTGTCGGATAACCGCTACGTGATCCTGATGTGCATCAACGTGATGTTGCTGCTGTTGGGCACCGTGATGGACATGGCACCGCTGATCCTGATCCTCACGCCAATCCTGATGCCAGTCATCGTCGGCATCGGCGTGGACCCGGTGCAGTTCGGCATGATCATGCTGGTGAACCTGGGTATCGGCCTGATCACGCCGCCGGTGGGCGCGGTGCTGTTCGTCGGCTCCGCCATCGGCAAGGTCAGCATCGAAAGCACCGTCAAGGCCCTGCTGCCGTTCTACGGCATGCTGTTCCTGGTTCTGCTGCTGGTGACGTACGTGCCCGCCATTTCGCTGTGGTTGCCACATTTGGTGTTGTAACAGAAAACAATAGGTCCCCTTGTGGCGAGGGGATTTATCCCCGCTGGGCTGCGCAGCGGCCCCAAAACCAGCCATCTCGATTTGTCTGATACACCGAGATTGAAGCCTTTAGGGCTGCTTCGCAGCCCAGCGGGGATAAATCCCCTCGCCACACTTGGGCGTATTCCCCTCCAGCTTTGCCAACCCATCAGACGCCGCCATGACACCACCACTCCTCCACCTCGAAGACGAACTGACCCGCCTCACCCTGGCCCCACACCTGGGCGCCAGCCTCGTTGAATGGACCTTGCGCAGCACCGGCGCTCCCCTCCTACGCCCACCCGCGCCACAAGCGCTGGAAAATGGCCTGCCAGGCAAGCTCGGCTGCTTCCCGTTGATCCCGTGGTCGAACCGAATCGCCCATGGCGGTTTCGATTGCCCCGGCGGCTGGCTCGCCCTGGAAACCAACAGCCCCAACGATCCATTTCCGATCCATGGCAGTGCCTGGCAGCAACCTTGGCAAGTCGCCGAACAGAGTGCCGGGGAAGTTTTGTTGCAACTCGACTGCCAAACCCCGTTTGCCTATTGCGCCAGCTTGCGGATCCGCCTCAGTGGCGGCCAACTGCAGATGGCGCTGCACGTCACCCACATGGCCGAACAGGCCGCCTGGCACGGGTTGGGTTTGCATCCGTATTTCCCGCGCACAGCCGATACACGCCTGCAAACCCGCGCCAGCGAAGTCTGGATGTGCGACGCCACGAAACTGCCAACGGAACTGAAGGATGTTCCCTCGGAGTGGGATTTCCAACACGCACGGTTACTGCCGGATACCCTCGTCGACAACGGCTTCGGTGGTTGGGATGGCCAGTGCCTGATCCAGCAACCAGACCTGGGTTATGAACTGGAATGCCGCGCCAGCGGCAGCGATTACTTCCTGCTGTACTGCCCCGTGGGGCTGAATTTTTTCTGCATCGAACCGGTAAGTCACCCGGTCAATGCCCATCACCTGCCAGGACGGCCGGGGCTGCGTTTGCTGGAGCAAGGGCAATCGGTGGCGTTGGGGTTTTCGATGCAGTGCCGAGAGTTGTAAGGCGCGCCGATCCCCGTGGCGAGGGAGCTTGCTCCCGCTCGGCTGCGAAGCAGACGCCCTGGCTCAAGACCGTATGGGCCTGCTGCGCCCGAGACGTCGGACCGGTCCAGCGGGAGCCAGCTCCCTCGCCACAAAAGCCCCCTGACCAGATCGCTACGCCCGCACCAGCATGAACACCGCCACCCCCAGGCAAACCCCGGCAAACCCCACCTGCAACGCCCGCGCCGGCACCTTCGCGCAGAACCGTCGCCCCAGGATCATCCCGACGATGCTCGCCGCAATGAACGCCGCCCCAACCCGGTCGATGCTCACACCGGCATGAAACGCGCCGACAACGCCAATCAACGAAACCAGGCTGATGACCATCAAGGATGTGGCGACGATGCCGCGCATCTGCACGTCGGTAAGTTGCTTGAATGCCGGCACGATCAAGAAACCGCCGCCCACGCCCAGCAAACCTGAGACCATTCCCGTGACCGCGCCCAATGCCGACAGCGTGGCGGTGCAGCGCGGTGTCCAGGCCAGCCGCCCGGTCTGGCGATCGAGCATGCAATTCTTTTGCCCCCAGCTGGCCGCGCCGTGATCGCTGGGGCCCGGCTGCGAGGTTTCCCGGCGCAGCATGCGCGCCGCCACCAGGACCATCAGCAGGCTGAACAGGACCATCAGGATTTTTTCCGAAAGCTGGTGGGCGAAGTAAATGCCCACTGGCGAGAACACAGCGCCCAGCAAGGCGATTAACAGCGCCGCGCGGTAACGCACCAGGCCATGGCGCAAGCCATCGATGGCGCCCACCGCCGCCGAGCTGCCCACCGCGAACAGTGCCACCGGCGCGGCCTGGGTCATGCTCCAGCCCAGGCCCAACACCAGGGCCGGGACGGCCAGGATACCTCCGCCCGCCCCCGTCAGGCCAAGAACCAGGCCCATCACCACACCGAAAAAACTTGCCAGTAACATAGGGGTCTCTCAAGCCGCGCACGTCTGTTGTCAGGCGTGATCGCATTTGCAGGACGCGGTGGCCCTCACTTAAGCTGCGGACCATATGTCGTAAATCTTGCGCATTGCAACCGCTTCTTCTTGCACAGGTCCGCTGCCATGCCCGCGCAGATCCAAAGCTTCCTCGATCCCGCTTCAAAGACCTACACCTACGTGGTTTACGAACACGACGGCGGGCAATGCGCGGTGGTCGACCCAGTGCTCGACTACGACCCGGCATCGGGCCGCAGCGGTACCGCACAGGCTGATCGAGTGATCGCTTATGTGCGCGAACATCAATTGACGGTGCAATGGCTGTTGGAAACCCATGCTCATGCTGATCACCTGTCCGCCGCGCCTTATCTGCGCCGGGAACTGGGCGGCAAGATTGCCATCGGCGAATCCATCGGCCAGGTGCAGAACGTGTTCAAGACGCTGTTCAACCTCGAGCCGCAATTTGCCATCGACGGTTCGCAGTTCGACCACCTGTTCGCGGCCGACGAGTCCTTCCTGATCGGCAACCTCAAGGCCACCGCCCTGCACGTGCCCGGCCACACCCCGGCGGACATGGCCTACCTGATCGACAGCGACGTGATCCTGGTGGGCGACACGCTGTTCATGCCGGACGTGGGCACCGCCCGTTGCGACTTTCCCGGCGGCAATGCCCATCATCTTTACGCCTCGATTCGCAAGTTGCTGGCCTTTCCCGCCAGTGTGCGGCTGTACGTGTGCCACGACTATCCGCCGGAAGGACGCGAGCCCCAATGCATGAGCACCGTGGGTGAGCAGCGCCAGTACAACATCCACGTACGCGATGGCATCGATGAGGCGTCGTTCGTGGCCATGCGTACCCAGCGCGACAAGACATTAGGCATGCCGACGTTGCTGTTGCCGGCGATCCAGGTGAATGTGCGAGCCGGCCACCTGCCGCCGGCCGAGGGCAATGGCGTGACCTACCTGAAGATTCCGATCAACCAGCTCTAAGGTCGCCACCTATCCAATGTGGGAGCGAGCTTGCTCGCGATGGCGGTGGGTCAGGCAACAATGAGCCGTCAGAAAACCACAACTCCCCTGTAGGAGCTGCCGAAGACTGCGATCCTTTGATTTTCAGGTCCCCAACGTCAACCCATTGGCCGGCAACGGCAACGCCGTCTTGTAGCGCACCTGCTTGAGCGCAAAGCTCGAGCGGATGTTCGCCACGCCCGGGACTTTGGTCAAAAAGTCCATCATGAACCGCTCCAGCGACTGGATCGTCGGCACCAGTACGCGGATCAGGTAATCAGGATCGCCGGCCATCAGGTAGCACTCCATGACCTCCGGCCGGTCGGAGATGGCCTCCTCGAAGTGCTGCAGCGCCTCTTCCACTTGCTTTTCCAGGCTCACATGGATGAACACGTTGACATGCAACCCCAGCAAGTCGGCGTCCAGCAGCGTGACCTGCTCGCGGATCACCCCCAGCTCTTCCATGGCTCGGACGCGGTTGAAGCATGGCGTCGGTGACAGATTGACCGAGCGAGCGAGATCGGCGTTGGTGATCCGGGCGTTGTCCTGAAGGCTGTTCAGAATGCCGATATCGGTGCGATCCAATTTGCGCATGAGGCAAAATTTCCTGTTTTTTATCGTTGTGCAGATTTTTTATCTGCAAATGATCTGAACAGCAAGGCAACAGAGAAAAATATTCTTCTTCGTCGAGCCTATGATTGTTGTAGGACAATTTCCCACCTACCCAGGGAAATTCGTCAGCTAGCGCGCCCACTACAAGAAATTCACAAGATCGAGCGTAGAAAGCCATGAACCCAGCGTACGAACCGCTACGCCTGCACGTCCCAGAACCCTCGGGCCGTCCCGGCTGCAAGACCGACTTTTCCTATCTGCATCTGTCCGATGCCGGCACGGTGCGCAAACCTCCCATCGACGTCGAACCCGCCGACACCGCTGACCTGGCCCGCAGCCTGATCCGCGTGCTCGATGACCAGGGCAATGCCTTGGGCGAGTGGGCTGCGGAGATCCCCGTCGAGATCCTGCGCAAGGGCATGCGGGCCATGCTCAAGACGCGCATCTACGACAACCGCATGGTCGTCGCCCAGCGCCAGAAAAAAATGTCGTTCTACATGCAAAGCCTTGGCGAAGAAGCCATCGGCAGCGCCCAGGCCTTGGCATTGAACATTGACGACATGTGCTTCCCCACCTACCGCCAGCAAAGCATCCTGATGGCCCGGGAAGTGCCGCTGGTGGACCTGATCTGCCAACTGCTGTCCAACGAGCGCGACCCGCTCAAAGGCCGGCAATTGCCGATCATGTATTCGGTCAAGGACGCCGGCTTCTTCACCATTTCCGGTAACCTCGCCACGCAATTCATCCAGGGCGTGGGCTGGGGCATGGCTTCGGCGATCAAGGGCGATACCAAGATCGCCTCGGCCTGGATCGGTGACGGCGCCACCGCCGAATCGGACTTCCACACCGCCCTGACCTTCGCCCACGTCTACCGCGCCCCGGTGATTCTCAACGTGGTCAACAACCAGTGGGCGATTTCCACCTTCCAGGCCATTGCCGGCGGTGAAGCCACCACCTTCGCCGGGCGCGGCGTCGGCTGCGGCATCGCCTCCCTTCGCGTCGATGGCAACGATTTCATGGCGGTCTACGCCGCTTCGCGCTGGGCCGCCGAACGCGCCCGCCGCAACCTCGGCCCGGCGCTGATCGAATGGGTCACCTACCGCGCCGGCCCGCACTCCACTTCCGACGATCCTTCCAAATACCGCCCCGCCGATGACTGGAGCCATTTCCCCCTGGGCGATCCAATCGCCCGCCTCAAGCAGCACATGGTGAAGATCGGCCAGTGGTCCGAAGAAGAGCACGCGGCGGTCACCGCCGAACTCGAAGCCGAGGTGATCGCCGCGCAGAAAGAAGCCGAGCAGTACGGCACCCTCGCCGGCGGGCAGATTCCAAGCGCCGCGACCATGTTCGAAGACGTCTACAAAGAGATGCCGGAGCACTTGAAGCGCCAGCGTCAGCAGTTGGGGATCTGACATGAACGATCACAACAACAATATTGCGTTGGACACCGCCATGACCACTACCACCATGACCATGATCCAGGCTCTGCGCTCGGCCATGGACGTGATGCTTGAGCGCGACGATAACGTCGTGGTGTTCGGCCAGGACGTGGGCTATTTCGGTGGCGTGTTCCGCTGCACCGAAGGCCTACAGAACAAGTACGGCACTTCACGGGTGTTCGACGCACCGATTTCCGAAAGCGGCATCGTCGGCGTGGCGGTGGGCATGGGCGCCTACGGGCTGCGGCCGGTGGCCGAGATCCAGTTCGCCGACTACGTCTACCCGGCGTCGGACCAGATCATTTCCGAAGCGGCGCGCCTGCGCTATCGCTCGGCCGGCGAGTTCACCGCGCCGATGACCCTGCGCATGCCCTGCGGCGGCGGGATCTATGGCGGCCAGACCCACAGCCAGAGCATCGAGGCGATGTTCACCCAGGTCTGTGGCCTGCGCACCGTCATGCCGTCCAACCCCTACGACGCCAAGGGTCTGCTGATCGCCTCCATCGAGAACGATGACCCGGTGATCTTCCTCGAACCCAAGCGCCTGTATAACGGCCCGTTCGACGGCCACCATGACCGCCCTGTAACGCCATGGTCCAAGCATCCGCAGGCGCAAGTGCCGGACGGTTACTACACCGTGCCACTGGACGTCGCCGCCATCACCCGTCCGGGCAAGGACGTGACGGTGCTCACCTACGGCACCACGGTCTATGTCTCCCAAGTGGCGGCCGAAGAGACCGGCATCGACGCGGAAGTCATCGACCTGCGCAGCCTCTGGCCGCTGGACCTGGACACCATTGTCAAATCAGTGAAGAAAACCGGCCGTTGCGTGGTTGTCCACGAAGCCACCCGCACCTGCGGTTTCGGCGCAGAGCTGGTCTCGCTGGTGCAGGAACACTGCTTCCACCACCTGGAAGCGCCCATTGAGCGTGTCACCGGTTGGGACACCCCCTACCCGCATGCGCAGGAGTGGGCGTATTTCCCTGGGCCGTCCCGTGTGGGCGCGGCGTTGAAACGGGTCATGGAGGTCTGAATGGGCACGCACGTTATCAAGATGCCGGACATCGGCGAAGGCATCGCGGAAGTTGAGTTGTCGGTGTGGCACGTCAAGGTGGGCGACATGGTCGTCGAGGACCAGGTACTGGCCGACGTCATGACCGACAAAGCGATGGTGGATATCCCCTCGCCAGTGCATGGCCGGGTCATCGCCCTGGGTGGCGAGCCGGGTGAAGTCATGGCGGTGGGCAGCGAGCTGATCCGCATTGAAGTGGAAGGTGCGGGCAACCTGAAGGAGTCCGCGCAACCGGCTCCGGCTCCGGCTCCGGTTGCGGCTGCTGCGCAAGCATCGAAGCCAGCGCCAGTGGCAACGCCTGAACCGGTGATGGCAAAAACCGCCGCACCCCGCTGCACCCCGCAAGCCCCAGTGGCACGTGACCCCGACGAGCGCCCACTGGCCTCGCCGGCCGTGCGCAAGCACGCATTGGACCTCGGTATCCAGCTGCGCCTGGTCCAGGGCAGCGGCCCTGCCGGGCGTATTTTGCATGAAGACCTGGAAGCCTATCTGGCCCAGGGGCCGTCGACCCAGGCCAAGAGCGGTTCGGGTTACGCCGAACGCCATGACGAGCAGCAGATCCCGGTGATCGGCATGCGCCGCAAGATTGCCCAGCGCATGCAGGAAGCAACTCAACGCGCCGCCCATTTCAGCTACGTCGAGGAAATCGACGTCACCGCGCTGGAAGAGCTGCGGGTTCACCTGAACGAAAAACACGGCGCCAATCGCGGCAAGCTGACCTTGCTCCCCTTCCTCGTCCGCGCGTTGGTCGTGGCCCTGCGCGACTTCCCGCAGATGAACGCCCGTTATGACGACGAAGCCCAGGTCATCCATCGCTGCGGCGCAGTGCACGTCGGCGTTGCGACCCAGAGCGATGTCGGCCTGATGGTGCCCGTGGTGCGTCACGCCGAAGCCCGCAGTCTGTGGGACAGCGCGGCGGAGATCTCGCGCCTGGCCACGGCCGCCCGCAATGGCAAGGCCAATCGCGATGAGCTGTCCGGCTCGACCATCACCCTGACCAGCCTCGGCGCGCTCGGCGGCATCGTCAGCACACCGGTGCTGAACCTGCCGGAAGTGGCGATCGTCGGCGTGAACAAGATCGTCGAGCGGCCCGTGGTGATCAAGGGCCAGATCGTGGTCCGCAAGATGATGAACCTCTCCAGTTCCTTCGATCACCGGGTGGTCGACGGCATGGACGCGGCGCAATTCATCCAGGCCCTGCGCGGCTTGCTCGAACAACCTGCCACCCTGTTTGTGGAGTAGGCGATGCAGACTTTGAACACCAAGTTGCTGATCATCGGCGGCGGTCCCGGCGGCTACGTGGCGGCGATTCGCGCCGGCCAGCTGGGCATTGAAACGATCCTGGTGGAAGGCCAGGCGTTGGGCGGTACCTGCCTGAACATCGGCTGTATCCCGTCCAAGGCATTGATCCATGTGGCCGAGCAGTTTCACCAGACTCACCACCACAGCCAGGGCTCGGCCTTGGGTATCACCGTGTCGGCGCCAACCCTTGACATCGGCAAGAGCGTGGAATGGAAGGACGGCATTGTCGACCGCCTGACCACTGGTGTCGCCGCGTTGCTGAAGAAGAACAAGGTCCAGGTCATCCACGGCTGGGCCAGGGTCATCGACGGCAAGACCGTTGAGGTCGGCGACACGCGCATCCAGTGCGAGCACCTGCTGCTGGCTACCGGCTCGAAAAGCATAGAACTGCCCATGCTGCCGATTGGAGGGCCGATCACCTCGTCCACTGAAGCCCTCGCCCCCACCTCGGTGCCCAAGCACCTGGTCGTGGTCGGCGGTGGTTATATCGGCCTGGAGCTGAGCATCGCCTATCGCAAGCTCGGCGCGCAAGTCAGCGTGGTCGAGGCCCAGGAGCGGATCCTGCCGGCCTACGACGGCGAACTGACCCAACCGGTACACGAGGCGCTCAAGCAGTTGGGCGTGAAGCTGTACCTCAAGCACAGCGTCGAAGGTTTCGATGCCCAGGGCAGCACTTTGCAGGTGCGTGATCCCAACGGCGACACGTTAAACCTGGACACCGACCGGGTGCTGGTGGCGGTTGGACGCAAACCCAACACCCAAGGCTGGGACCTTGAAGCCCTGGACCTGGCGATGAACGGCTCGGCGGTGAAGATCGACAACCATTGCCAGACCAGCATGCGCAACGTCTGGGCCATCGGCGACCTGAGCGGCGAACCGATGCTCGCCCACCGGGCCATGGCCCAGGGCGAGATGGTCGCCGAGCTGATCGCCGGCCAGCATCGCGAATTCAACCCGACGGCCATCGCGGCGGTGTGCTTCACCGATCCGGAAGTCGTCGTTGTAGGCAAGACGCCGGACGAGGCCAAGGCTGCCGGGCTCGATTGCATCGTGTCGAGCTTCCCGTTCGCCGCCAACGGCCGGGCGATGACCTTGGAATCGAAAAGCGGTTTCGTGCGCGTCGTGGCGCGCCGGGACAATCACTTGATCGTCGGCTGGCAAGCGGTTGGCGTGGGGGTGTCGGAGCTGTCCACCGCGTTCGGCCAGTCCCTGGAAATGGGCGCGCGCCTGGAAGATATCGCCGGCACTATCCACGCCCATCCGACGCTGGGCGAGGCGGTGCAGGAAGCGGCGTTGCGGGCGTTGGGGCATGCGTTGCATCTGTAACAGCTGTGGGTGACTCCCCCTGTGGCGAGGGGATTTAGCGAAACGTCGCACCGCCCCGCTCGAGTGCGAAGCACTCGCATGATTCTGCGGCTCGCCCAGGTATTTGGGGCCGCTTCGCAGCCCAGCGGGGATAAATCCCCTCGCCACAAGCTGCGAAACACCCCCGGAATGAAGTATTGTTGTCCCCATTCAAAAACGTCAGAAGCTTGAACCGTTTCGACGGTTGTCAGGAAATAGAGGGTGTCATGGGTAACGAGAGCATCAATTGGGACAAACTGGGCTTTGACTACATCAAGACCGACAAGCGCTACCTGTCGCATTGGCGCGATGGCGCCTGGGACGCGGGCACCCTGACCGACGACAACGTGCTGCACATCAGCGAGGGCTCCACCGCCCTGCACTACGGTCAGCAATGCTTCGAAGGCTTGAAGGCCTATCGCTGCAAGGACGGTTCGATCAACCTGTTCCGTCCGGACCAGAACGCCGCCCGCATGCAGCGCAGCTGCGCCCGCCTGCTGATGCCGCATGTCGACACCGAGCAGTTCGTAGAAGCCTGCAAGCAAGTGGTCCGCGCCAACGAGCGCTTCATCCCGCCGTACGGCACTGGCGGCGCGCTGTACCTGCGCCCGTTCGTGATCGGCGTGGGTGACAACATCGGCGTGCGCACCGCGCCCGAGTTCATCTTCTCGATCTTCTGCATCCCGGTCGGCGCCTACTTCAAGGGCGGCCTGACCCCGCACAACTTCCTGATCTCCAGCTTCGACCGTGCAGCCCCACAGGGCACCGGCGCGGCCAAGGTCGGCGGCAACTACGCCGCGAGCCTGATGCCCGGTTCCCAGGCCAAGAAGGCCAGCTTCGCCGACTGCATCTATCTGGATCCGCTGACCCATTCGAAAATCGAAGAAGTCGGCTCGGCCAACTTTTTTGGCATTACCCACGACAACAAATTCATCACCCCCAACTCCCCTTCGGTCCTGCCGGGCATCACCCGCCTGTCGCTGATCGAACTGGCGAAATCGCGCCTGGGCCTGGAAGTGATCGAAGGCGACGTGTTCATCGACAAGCTGTCGGATTTCAAGGAAGCCGGCGCCTGCGGTACCGCTGCGGTGATCACGCCGATTGGCGGCATCAGCTACAAGGACAAGCTGCACGTGTTCCACAGCGAAACCGAAGTCGGCCCGATCACTCAGAAGCTCTACAAAGAGCTGACCGGCGTCCAGACCGGCGACGTGGAAGCGCCCGCGGGTTGGATCGTCAAGGTTTGATCCAAGCCCCTCTGGGCAGCTGAATTTTTTCAGTAAAAAAGCCCACCCCTGTCATAGCAAGGGTGGGCTTTTATGCATCTGCGTTCAGTTACTCTTGCCGCAATACCGGCGATCGCCCCCAACGCTGGCGAAACCAACCGTAACCGCTTACCAGCAAGATCCCACTCAAAACCAGCGCAGCGCCAACGATAAAATTCGGCTCCAGCGGCTCATCCAGCAACCAGACGCCAAACCCGATGCCGAACAGGGGCGTCATGAACGACAGCACCCCCAATTGCGACGCCAGATACCGGCGTAGCAGCGAAAACCAGATCAGGAAGCTGGCGAAGGACACCAGCAACACCTGGAACGCCATGCTCGCAATAAGAGATGGCGTGGGGTTGATTGTCGTTTGCCCCAGCGCTGCCGACATGCCGATCAGCAGCACCCCGGCGCCCACCAACTGGT
Source organism: Pseudomonas algeriensis (assembly GCF_048847255.1). Classification (NCBI taxonomy): domain Bacteria; kingdom Pseudomonadati; phylum Pseudomonadota; class Gammaproteobacteria; order Pseudomonadales; family Pseudomonadaceae; genus Pseudomonas; species Pseudomonas algeriensis. The sequence continues at coordinate 16,355 of NZ_JBKKRK010000003.1, forward strand.
AAAGCAGTGTCTGGCTGGCCGGCAGGTCCGTAAGCCGCGAACAGCGTACCGTCACGGTGGTCGCGCCCCACAGCGCGCCGGCCAGCAAGCCCATGCCATCGCCGAGCAACGAACTGCCGTTCGCCGCGCCCGAACCGCCGCTGAAGGCGACCACAATGCCGCCGAAGGCAACGGTGATGCCTAGCCATTGCGCCGGTTTGAGACGCTCGCTTGGCAACTTCCAGTGCAAACCGAGGGCGGCGAACATCGGTGCGGTGTAGAGGAAAATCACCATGTGCGAAGCCGTCGTGTGGCGCAGGCCCTCACCCACCATCACGAACTCCAGGGCGAACAACAACCCCACCAACAGGCCCGGGCGCCAACTGCCGTCGGTCAGGGACAGGCGTTCACCGCGCGCCAGCACCAACAGCCAGACCAGTACCGCGGCGATGGCCGAGCGCACCCCCAGTTGCAACATCGGCGCCATGTCGGCGGCGCCGGCCTTGATCGCGACTTGCTGGAAACCCCAGATGGCACAGAGGCCGGTCATCAGGGCGATGACCTGGCCATCCAGGGCACGGCGGGTGTTCATGGAAAAGGTCCTCGGGCAGAAAAGAGATGAAAGGATTGTCGGCCTGACAGCTTTGCTGGATATAGTGATTACCCGACAAGCCATCCCGGTAATCCGCCATTGCGGTCGATATGCAGCCTCCAGCCCAACACTTGAAGATTCCTCCGTTCGACGCGGCGCTACCCTCGGCGATTTTCTTCCGCAGCGCCTGCATGCCGGCCCACGCCACGTATCCCCGTCACCGGCATGCCTGGGGAGAGTTCGTCTATTCCTACAGTGGCGTGATGGAAATCGAAATCGCCCAGCACCATTACCTGGCGCCCCCGCAATACGGCATCTGGCTGCCGCCGGACATGGAACACGTGGGATTCAATCGGCATGAAGCCTGCCATTGCTCGTTGTACCTCGCGGCCGAGCTGTGCGGTGCGCTGCCAGCCGTCCCCTGCGCGCTGACCCTGAGCCCGCTGATCCGCGCGTTGCTGGAAGAACTGCGCAGCGACCCGCCGAGCCAGCCACAGACGCCCGAACAGCAGCGCTTGTTGCAAGTGCTGGTGGACAAGCTGACGCAGGCGCCCCACGTCGGCAGTTACCTGCCCTCTTCGGATGATCCGCTGCTGGGCCCAGTGTTGCGGGCCTTGGAGGCCAATCCCAGCGACCCGCGCTCCTTGCCGCAACTGGCTCGCGCCGCCAACACCACCGAGCGCACACTGATGCGCCGGGCCCAGCGGGACCTGGGCATGTCCTTGGTGGAATGGCGCCAGCGCCTGAAAGTCATCGAGGCCCTGGCCCTGCTCGAACGTGGTCAGAGCGTGGAAACCATTGGCCTGGACCTGGGCTACAGCAGCGCCTCGGCGTTCATCAGCATGTTCCGCAAAATGATGGGCACCACGCCGGATGAATATCGGCGCCGCCATATGACTGCATGAATGAGCGGCCGCCATCGCGAGCAGGCTCGCTCCCACAGGAAATCTCGGATGGTCTTGAGTGTTGTGCTCAGCGCAAGTCCATTGTGGGGGCGAGCCTGCTCGCGAAGGCGGTGGGGGAGCTTGCACAAGGATTGAATGCGCCGCCGTCATCGCGGGCGAGCCCGCTCCCACAGTTGATCTCGGGTGGTCTTGAGTGTTGTGTTCAGCGCAAGTCCATTGTGGGAGCGAGCTTGCTCGCGATGGCGGTGGGTCAGCTTGCAAAAGGATTGAATGAGACGCCGCCATCGCGAGCAGGCTCGCTCCCACAGAAAATCTCGGGTGGTCTTGAGTGTTGAGTTCAGCGCAAGTCCACTGTGGAAGCGAGCTTGCTCGCGATGGCGCCGGTCGATATGGCATCGAATTCCGCATCGATCCCAAACCGCCCTGCCATTTCCTTGCGGCCGCTGGCCGTCAACCCCAGCGCCCGGCTGTCCAGGTCCTGGACCAGCCATTTGCGCTTGATCGCCAGTTGCAGCAACGTCGCCCCCAAGGCACCGCCCAGGTGCGGCCGGCGCATGCTCCAGTCCAGGCATGGGCAGGCGAAACGGCGTCGTTGGGCCGTCAAAGCCTGCACATCGATACCCAAGCCTTCGAACAGCGCCTCACCCGTTTCACTCAGCCGATACCCTTGACCGTCCACCTCGACCAGCCACCCGGCTTCGAGCAAGCGGTCGTGCAGCCGCACCGCTAGGGTGCCCGCCATATGGTCGTAACAGGTGCGAGCAAACTGCAGGCGATCCGGCGTACGTGGGGTGAAGGTCGGCGCGGCGTCCTGGCCAATCACCATCAACGCCTCGAGGGCAGCGGCCACGCGTTTGTCGGCGAGGCTGTAATAACGATGACGGCCCTGCACATGCAAGCGCACCAGCGCCGACTCCTTGAGCTTCGCCAGGTGGGCGCTGGCGGTGGAGGCACTGACATCGGCGATGCTTGCCAGCTCCGTGCTGGTGCGGGCGTGGCCGTCCATCAGCGCGCAGAGCATTCGAGTGCGGGCCGGTTCGGCAATGGCCGCGGCTACCTGGGACACGCCCACATCGTGTTGCTCTGCGTTCATATTTCGCTCCCGGACGAATCAAGCCATGCGTCGACTGGAGATAGTAGCAGCACCCTCCCCGCACGAACGAGGCAACCATCATGGACCCGATCACCGCCGCGACACACGCCGATCCCTACCCGTACTATTCGACCCTTCGCGCCAACGGCGGACTGGACTTCAACCCACACTTGAATATCTGGGTCGCTAGCAGCGCCGAAGCGGTGTGCGCGGTCTTGCATCATCCCGACTGCCACGTGCGCCCCGCCCACGAGCCGGTGCCGAAGGCGATTGCCGAGGGGCCTGCCGGCCGAGTGTTCGGGCGACTGATGCGGATGAACGAAGGTGAACGACAACGCTGCCCGAAGGCGGCCATCGCGCCGAGGTTGCAGGACATCGATCCCCGCCAGGTCGAGGCGCTGGTGAAGGCGCGCTTGCTCAGGCATGGCGCCGAAGGCGTGCGCCAGGCGCAGTTCAGCGGCCCGGTCAGCGTGGTGGCGCAACTGCTGGGTTTCAATCCGACGGACAGTCATCTGATCAGCGAGCTGACGGGTGATTTCGTCGCCTGCCTGTCGCCCCTGAGCCAAGCTCCACAACGGGAGGCCGCCCACCGGGCCAGCGAGCAACTGGCAAGGCTTCTCCAGGAGCGGATCGTCGCGCGAGACAGTCAGTTATTGAACGGCATCTGCCAGGGCTTCGAAGACGCCGACCCAGACAGCCGGACCGCCAACCTGATCGGCTTGCTTTCGCAAACCCATGAGGCCACCGCAGGCCTGATCGGTAACGCATTGTTGGCGTTGATCCGTGATCCCGCGCTACATCAAGTGCTCCGGGATGACTCTACGCTGATCAACTCATTGTTGGCCGAAGTCCAACGTTTCGACCCAGCCGTGCAGAACACCCGACGCTTCATCGCCGCGCCCTGCGAAATCCTTGGCGCTGCGCTGTCCCAGGGAGACGCAGTCCTGGTGCTGCTAGCCGCGGCCAACCGCGACCCGCAGCTCAACCCAGCGCCCGACACCCTGCTGTTGGATCGCCCGAATCGGCGCAGTTTCAGCTTCGGCAGCGGCCGCCACGAATGTCCAGGCCAGGCCCTGGCGATGGACATCGCCCGCGCATCCCTGGAGGCAATCCTGGAACGCACGCCGTGCCTGGATCAACTGGCCTGGCACTACCGCCCCTCGACCAACGGACGAATCCCGCTGTTTAGCGACCGGTCATGAACGAAGGCGTCTCAATCGTCCCGCGTCAGGACTTCCAGCAACTCGATTTCAAAGCTGAGATTGGCGTTGGGCTTGATGTGGGCGCCCACGGACCGTTCACCGTAGGCCAGGTGCGCCGGTACCCAGAGTTTGCGCTTGCCGCCGACCTTCATGCCCATCAATCCGATATCCCAGCCCTTGATGACCCGGCCGGTGCCGATCACGCATTGGAAGGGTTTGCCGCGACTGTGGGATGAATCGAACTCTGTACCGTCTTCGAGGGTGCCGCGATATTGGGTGGTAATCAGCGCGCCTTTGACTACGCTTTTGCCATTGCCCTCTTCCAGGTCGATGATTTGCAGCTCTTCAATCATGGCTTCTTTCCCGTGTGATCCAGGCGCGGGGTTTTCGCAGATATCTGCGTGACAGGCAACCTTTTGCGGCAGAGGGAACCGCAACGGCCACTTCGGTTCACATGGGTATCGACCCTGCATTTCAGATAAGGATTTTCTGATGATCGACTCACGCCCGCTCCACGGCTTCATTCCGCCTTACATCCTCAACCGCATTATCGCCCATGGCTCCGAGCAGCAGCGTTCCAGCGCCCTCGGCACCCTGACTCATGTCAAGAACCTGCGCCACAACCCAGGCCCTCCCAGCAACCCACCCGCGTCCGCCAAGCTGCCCAAGCCCGGCAAGGCCGGCCAACCACAGCGCAGCATCCACGACGCCCAGAACGGCATGGAACTGCCAGGCCAACCGGTGCGCCTGGAAGGTCAATCGCCCAGTGGCGACCCGGCGGTGGACGAAGCGTACGACGCCCTCGGCGCGACCTATGACTTTTTCTGGAGGGTGCTGGAGCGTGACTCCATCGATAACAAGGGGTTTGCCCTGGTCGGCAGCGTGCATTACGGCCAGGACTACGAAAACGCCTTTTGGAACGGCGCGCAGATGGTGTTCGGCGACGGCGATGGCGAGATCTTCCAGCGCTTCACCCGCTCCCTCGACGTCGTGGCCCACGAGTTGGCCCACGGCGTCACCGAAAGCGAAGCGGGCTTGATCTATGCCAACCAGTCCGGCGCATTGAACGAATCGATTTCCGATGTGTTCGGGGTGCTGGTCAAGCAATTCGTATTGGGCCAGACCGCCGAGCAGGCCGACTGGTTGATCGGCGCGGACCTGCTCACTGACAAGATCAACGGTGATGGTTTGCGCAGCATGTCCAACCCCGGCACCGCTTACGATGACCCGCTGCTGGGCAAGGATCCCCAGCCGGCGCACATGCGCGAGTTCGTCATCACCCGCGAGGACAACGGCGGCGTGCACATCAACTCCGGCATTCCCAACCGGGCCTTTTATCTGGTGGCGACCGCGCTGGGCGGATTCGCCTGGGAAAAGGCCGGGAAAATCTGGTATGACACCTTGTGCGACAGGCAACTGGCCAATGACGCGTCCTTTAGCGCGTTTGCTCGCCTGACCATTGAGCACGCCCGCCAGCGTTTCGGCGAACGGGAAGTCAAAGCCGTCCAGGACGGCTGGGCACAGGTGGGTGTCGACCTGAACGAGGAGAACGGATGAAAACCCTGCCAGACCTTGATGACAAAGCGGTCGTAAAGCTGTCGCGCCAGGGCGGCGTGGCAGCCATCCATGCCCTGACCCGGCCCCGGGAAATCGAGTTCGCCCAATGCGACATCGACCAACGCACGCGCATCTGCTCGGTGCTGGAGGGGTGCCTGCCGCTCACCTCTTCCACCCCTGGCCGGGGCGACCAGCGTTATTTCCAGATCGAGGTGCGTTACCGGGCCAACGACCAGGACGACGAAATGGTGCTGCAAGTGCCCGAGGACCGGGCACCTGGCGAGTTGGTTCATCTGTGGGATAAAGGCGAAGTGCTTTAGCGTGTCGCGGGGACGATCTTGACGATTGCGCCGGACACGGTTTCGATCAGCAGGTACTTGTCGTCGATATGCACCCATTGCTGCTCTTCTGTCGGCTGCTCGAGCTTTTTCTGCTTCCAGTCTTTCATGGCCCTGTCCGAGCGCTGGTAGTCCGCCGGGACCCGGTCGTTTTCCACCAGCCGGCGGCCATTGCTTGGCGAATGCTCCAGGGCGTCTCCGGTTTTCTCGACGGCTTGCGCGACAGGCCCAAAGGCTCCGAAGCCGGCGATCAAGACGAGGCTGGCGATGAGGGTGGGTTTGCGCATAGAAGAACTCCAATTAATTCAAGGTACTGAATCTGGGACTTCGGCGACGGCGAATCATTCCTTTTACTGTTGCTTCTGAAGGCCCCATTCCCATGTGCCGGCTATGGCATAGTGGCGAGCCTTGGCCCAACACCCGCCGGACGGACCCAACATGAGCACCACCACCTCTTCTCCAGCCCTCAAGGAAATCTTCAACAATGCCCGCCTGGAACACATCGCCACCGAAATGCGCGCGGTGTACCCGGCGTTCGATGCCAAGGTGTTCCTGGACATGGCCAACGATGGGCTGGCGCAGTTGTCGGTGATGCAGCGCATGGCGCGGGTCAGCGAGTGTCTGCATACGGTCTTGCCGCTGGATTACGAATCATCGCTGGAAGTACTGCGTGCCCTGGCGCCGCGGTTGAACAGCATGTTCGTGAGCATGTTCCTGCCGCACTACGTGGCGTCGTACGGTCGGCATGCCTTCGAAGCGTCCATGGACGCGCTCAAGTATTTCACCCGGTTCGGCTCCGCGGAATTCGCCGTGCGGCATTTCCTGCGCGATGACCTGGCGGGTACTTTAGAAGTGATGCATGAATGGGCACTGGACGCCAACGAGCACGTGCGCCGCCTCGCCAGCGAAGGCAGCCGCCCGCGCCTGCCCTGGTCATTCCATCTGGAGCCGATCCAGGCCAACCCGGAACTCGCCGCCGCCATCCTCGATGCGCTCAAGGCCGACGACAGCCTGTACGTGCGCAAATCCGTCGCCAACCACCTGAACGATGTGACCAAGCAGCATCCCGACTGGGTCCTTGACCGCATCGAAGGCTGGCCGCTCCAGGAGCGCCACACCGCCTGGATCGCCCGGCATGCCCTGCGCAGCCTGATCAAGCAAGGTAACCCCCGGGCGCTGGCGGTCATCGGAGCGGGAGGTAAGGCGCAGGTCGAGGTCTCGGATCTGCAAGTGCTGCCGGCGGTGATTCGCCTGGGCGAGCAGGTCACGTTGTCGTTCAAGGTGCAATCGACTTGTCCCGAGAACCAACGCTTGGTGATCGATTATGCGATCGATTACGTAAAAGCCTCGGGCGGTACGTCGGCCAAGGTGTTCAAACTCAGGACCTTCGACCTGCCCGCCCTGGCGTGCGCCAACCTCAGCCGCTCCCAGCACATCCGCGAGCTGACCACGCGCCGACACTATGAGGGCCGGCATGCGGTGCATGTGCTGATCAATGGCGAGCGGCTGGGCAGCACCGCGTTCGACATCGTCCCCTGAGCATTCGCCTCAGGCGATCGCCACGCGCGGGAACTGGCGGATGTTCTTGAGGAAATGCTCGGCCGGTTGCGGATGCCCCAACAGATATCCTTGCAGTGAATCGCAGCCCAACTGCGTCAGGAAGTCCTGTTGTACATCGGTCTCCACCCCTTCGGCGACGATCCGCAGCCCCAGGGCCTGGCCGAGGGCGACGATGGCCGAGACGATGGCCGCGTCATCGCTGTCGTGCTCCAGGTCGCGCACGAAACCGCGATCGATCTTCAACTCGTTGGCCGGCAGGCGCTTGAGGTACATCAGGCTCGAATAGCCGGTGCCGAAGTCGTCGATGGACAGGTCCACGCCCATGTCCGACAGCTGTTGCAGCACCGTCATGCTCGCGTCCGCGTCGCTCATGGCAGTGGTCTCGGTGATTTCCAGCGTCAGGCTGTTGGCCGGCAAATGATGAGTTTCCAGCGCCTTGGCCACGCTCTGCACCAGGCCCGCATGGCAGAACTGCAAGGCCGAGAGATTCACCGCGATGCGCCAGTCGGTGTAGCCCAGCACGTACCATTCGCGCATCTGCCGGCAGGCTTCGTTGAGCACCCATTCGCCGATCGGAATGATCAACCCGGTCTTCTCCGCCAGGTCGATGAAGGTGTCGGGCATCAGCAGGCCCTGGGTTGGATGGGTCCAGCGCAGCAGCGCTTCGGCACCTACCGGACGGCCCTTCGCGGCGTCGAACTTGGGCTGGTAATGCAGGGTGAACTGCCGCTGCTCGACGGCGATGCGCAAGTCTTGCAGCAATTGCAATTGCTTGCGGGCGTTGCTGTTCATCGAGGCGTCGAAGAAGCTGTAGCCGTTCTTGCCGGCGCCCTTGGCGTGATACATCGCCGCGTCCGCGTTCATCAACAGTTCATCGGCGCTCTGGCCGTTGCCCGGATAAAGCGAGATGCCGACACTGGCGGAGATCTGCAGGTCATGGTCGGCGACCCGGAACGTGCCGCCGATCAATGCAACCTGCCGAGCGGCCAGGCGCAGGGCGTCGTCCGGCTCGGCCAGTTGCACCAGCAGGACGAACTCGTCGCCACCGATCCGTGCGAGGGTGTCCTGGTTGCGCAGATCCTCGCGCAGGCGCAGGGCCACGTCCCGCAGCAACAGGTCGCCCATGTGATGGCCAAACGCGTCGTTCACCGGTTTGAAGCCATCCAGGTCAATGAACATCAAGGCGAAACACCCGCCCTGTTCCTGCACGCGGTGCATGGCTTGGCCAATGCGATCGGCCAGCAAAACACGGTTGGGCAATCCGGTCAGGGGGTCGTGCAGGGCCAGTTGAGTCAGCTCCCGGTTGGCCTGGGTCAGCGACCTGGCCAACTCCGCCGTACGCGCTTCAAGGCGTGCGTCGAGGATGGAAGTCAGCAAGGTAATCGCCAGGATTGCCAGGGTGGTAATCAACACCACATTGTCCAGCCCCTTGCCGCTCAAGCCATCCAGGGCCCCGCAGAAACTGCCTTCGCGGAACTGCGCCGCGGCCATGCCGGTGTAGTGCATGCCGACGATGGCGACGCCCATCACCACGGCTGCGCCGGCACGAGCCAGGCGTACGTGAGGCGTATTCTGGCGAAGATGAAAGGCGATCCATAACGCCGCCGCGCACGCTACGACGGCAATCAACAACGAAGCCCCGAACAGCGTCGGGTCGTAATCGATGCCCGGTTGCATCCGCAACGCGGCCATGCCGGTGTAATGCATGGCACTGATGCCGGTACCCATCACCAACGCGCCGAACGCCAAATGCCAGGCGCGCAGTTGTGGCTGGCTGACCAACCACAGCGCAAAGCCGCTGGAAAGGACGGCAATCAGCAAAGACAGCGCAGTGATCGCCAAATCGTAGCCAAGCTCTACCGGCAAGGTGAAAGCGAGCATGCCGATGAAATGCATGGACCAGATGCCCACCCCCATCGCCAACGCACCACCGGCCATCCAGAAGTGAACGGCGCGCCCCTGAGCGGTGGCGATACGCCCGGCCAGATCCAGCGCGGTGTAGGACGCCAGGATTGCAACAAACAGGGAAAACGAAACGAGAGCGGGTGAATAGCTGCCGATGAGCATGGGTTTTTTCTCGTGACCTTAAGGCCGTACTGCTTCCATGCCCGGTTGAAAGTTGGCGATTCTACACAGTCGCTACAGAAGTGCATCAAAAAGCCATCATACAAAAAAATATTTGCGACGAAAGACACTGGGCTCCCCGGTAGCGGCCCTTATCCGCAGGGCGTCGTCCAACGGCCCATGTGGAATCAAGCTTGCTCGCGATGCGGTGCCCGGCACAAACAACCACCTGAGCCGGAACCGATTCGGCTAAGCTCTTCAGTTCCCCCCAGGAGCAGCCGGCATGACCCTAACGGATACCAAAGCCACAACCACGGCTTTACTCGTGATTGACATCCAGAACGACTTCATCCCTGGCGGCCAACTGGCCGTGCCGGGTGGCGACGAAATCGTGCCGCTGGTCAACCGACTCGGCCGTTCGTTCCTGAACGTCGTCTGCGCCCAGGACTGGCACCCCGCCGGGCACGCCTCGTTCGCCTCCAGCCATGAAGACAAGCAACCCTTCGACCTTATCCAGCTTCCCTACGGCGAACAAAAGCTCTGGCCCGACCACTGTGTCCAGGATACCCCGGGCGCCGCGCTGCACGCTGACCTTGACTTGCCTCATGCCCAATTGGTCATTCGCAAGGGGTGCAACCCGGCCATCGACAGCTACTCGGCCTTCATGGAAGCCGACCGTCAGACCCCGACCGGCCTGACCGGCTACTTCAAGGAGCGCGGCATCGACACGGTGTACATGGTCGGATTGGCCCTGGACTTCTGCGTGATGTACTCGGCGCTGGACGCACGAATGGCTGGCTTCAACGCGATCGTCGTTCTGGACGCTTGTCGGGGCATCGATATCGACGGTTCGATGGACGCGGCCATGCGGCGCATGCAGGAGGCCGGCGTGCGGCTGATTCAATCCAGCGACATCGCCAGCCCGGCGTTTGCCGGATGACTGTTACTACCCGTATTCCCTTGTCACAGTGAGTTCCCATGCCCCGCCTCACCCGCACTCACCCGCGCCTTTCCTGGGCCACGATCATTGGCCTGGCCGCGGGTTTGTCGATGCCCGCGGACTCGGTCATCGGCAAGATCCTGATCGGCTGGAACGTCGGGGTCTGGACTTATCTGCTGTTGATGTTCTGGCTCACGGTGCGGGCCAAGGCACCGGACGTGAAGCGCATCGCCGAAATGGAAGACGAAAACGCCGGGCTCGTGTTGTTGATGGTTTGCATCGCAGCCTTGGCCAGCCTGGCGACCATCACCTTTGAACTGGCCGGCAGCCGCGACCTGCAAACGGCCGGCAAATGGCTGCATTACGGCGTGACCGCGTTGACCGTGATTGGCTCATGGTTGCTGATCGGAGTGATCTTCAGCGTTCATTACGCCCGGTTGTATTACACCTGGAACGGCAAGGAGCCGGCGCTGCGTTTTGCCGAAGGCCTGAGCACACCCAATTACTGGGATTTCCTGTACTTCTCGTTCACCATCGGCGTGGCGGTGCAGACCTCGGACGTGGGGGTTGCCACGCGGCAGTTGCGCAAGATCGTGTTGGCGCAGTCGTTGATCGGTTTTGTGTTCAATACGGCGATATTGGGGTTTTCGATCAATATTGCGGCGGGGTTGTTTGGATGATTTGAGCAGCTCCGCAGCCCAGCGGGGATAGGTCCCATAAGTGCATCAACTGAATTGACCTGACAATCACGTCCATAAATCCGGTAATTGTCAGATCAGATCTGAACTTCTAATCCACCCATTGCCTTAGGGAGAATTCGCCTTTTACACTCACCCCTTCCTTAAGCTCAACGTCGAAGTTTCCCTTGGCCAGCTTCCCCTCGTCATATTCATCAAACCGAATCGTTCCGCTCACCGCGGGACGTGTGTATTCATCCATACTGAAATCCATATAAACCTGTTCCGATGATGTGCCAACGTCATACGTGCCTGCACCGTTCACCTCCCCCGGGGAGGGATTAATCCACATACTCTGGGGATTATTGAATCCCGACAATCCAGGTGGGTTGGTAAACGAAACTGATTCCGCTTTAAAATTAAACGTCGCAGCCATAGCGGTCATAAAACCTTGTGCTTCGGTTTTTTTTCTGGGCTTCTTTTGTTCATGTCTGACTCCGCGAGATAGCTAATAAGTAAACACACGTCAGCAAACTAAAGCGATCTGCATGCCCGTACACCTGTCAACAATTACAGTACCGACAAACGGTTCGTCGGAATCTCTAACAGCAACATCACCCAGATGAGCGGTGGAACGAAGAATTGGGTTGGCGCCAATGGCATAAATCCCCTAGCCACAGGGACTGCATCAGGCTTCAAGGCGGCGTTGGCAGCCACAGCCTGAAGCGTGCCCCGTCCAGCGGCGAAGCCCCGACCGTCAGGGTGCCGCCTTGGGCTTGCAGGGCACGGCGGCTGATCGCCAGGCCGAGGCCGAAGCCGCCCGTGGCGCGGTCGCGGCTGCGGTCCAGGCGGTAGAACGGCTCGAAGACGCGCTCGCGCTCGCTGTCGGGAATGCCAATGCCATCGTCGTCGACCCAGATCTCACAGCCTTGATCACCCACCAGCACACCGACCTGGATGCGCTTTTCGCAATAACGCATGGCATTGCGCAACAGGTTCTGCAACGCCCGGGCGGTCAGGCGCGGGTCCAGCACGAAACGCTCCAGTGCGCCGTGCAGCAGCACGTCGATCACCACCTCCGGCGCGGCCAGGTCTTCGTCGAGGCTGCCCAGGATACTGTCGATGAACTCGTCCAGCGGCACTTCGACCCGCTCCGGCACCCGCTCCGGATTTTGCAAGCGGCTGTAGGACAGCAGTTCCAGCACCAACTCGTCCAGTTCGCGAATGTGCGCCACCAACCCTTGCAGACGCTCGCGACTGGCCGTCGGCATCTCCTCGGACAACGCCAGCGCAAGGCCAAAATCGAGTCGGGTCAAGGGCGTGCGCAGTTCATGGGACACGGCGTTTAGCAGGTCCCTCTGCTGGTTGAGCAGATTCTCGATGTCCCCTGCCATGGTGTCGAATACGTGGGCCAGGCTGCCAATGTTCGAGCGCGGCGCAATGTGCGTGCGCTCGCTCAAATGCCCCTTGCCGAAACGCTCGGCGGTGCGCTTCAGACGCTCCAGATCGCGCCAATGCGGCCGCAACCAGAGCAGCAGGCAGCCCAGCATCGTCGCGCCGATCAACACGTTGATGCTCCAATACAACCAACTGACATCCGCCGGGTCGGGCGGCACGATCATCTTCACCGCCGTGTGCTCGTCCAGCGGCGCGGCCGCCAGGGTTCGCCAGCCCCAGTCACCGATGCGCACCACGTTCTCACCACGCTTGAGACGCGCCTGTTCGGTTGCGGTGAAACCGGCGTCCCCGGTGGTCGCCAGCTCGATGCGCAATGGCTCGAACTCCTTGTCCATCTGCGCCGCCAGCGCCGGCCATTGCTCGCTGGGCGCGGCGCGGAACTGCTTGACCATCAGGGTTTGCAGGCCACGGGAGTAGTCGAGGTTGTAGGTTTGGAAACGCTCGTGGAACAGGCGGATCACCAGTTCCGGCATCAAATAGATCGCCGCGCTGTAGGAAACGATGGTGACCAGATACAGGCGAATCAGCAGCTTCCACATCGATCAGCATTCCCACTCGGAACGACTGAACAGGTAACCCTTGCCCCACACGGTCTTGATCTTGCGCGCTTCGCCGGCATTATCGTCGAACTTGCGCCGCAGCTTGGAAATGGCCACGTCTACTGAACGATCGGTGCCGTTGAACTCGATGCCCCGCAGGCGCTGCAGGATCTGGTCGCGGCTCAACACCTCGCCGGAATGACGGGCCAGCACCACCAGCAGGTTGTATTCGCCGCTGGACAACTCCACCGGCTGCCCGCGCCAGGTCACCGTGCGCTCGGACAGATCGATGCACAGATTACCCATGACGATGCGGTCGTTGACCGTCTGCGGCTCGGTCAGGCTGCTGCGCCGCAACAACGTCCGCACCCGCGCCAACAGCACCCGCGGCTCGCAGGGTTTGGTGACGTAGTCGTCGGCGCCCATTTCCAGGCCCAACACCTGGTCGTGGCTGTCGTCCCGCGCCGTGAGCATCAGGATTGGCAACGTCGCCGAATCGGCTCGCAACAAGCGGCAGACCTGCAAGCCATCCAGTCCTGGCAGCATCAGGTCGAGGATCACCAGGTCCGGCGGATTGGCCCGCGCTCGCTCACGCACATGGTCGCCACGGTTGAGCACGCTGACTTGATAGCCGTTGCGTTCGAGGTAGCTGGCGATGAGTTCGCAGAGGGCGGCGTCGTCTTCGACGAGGAGGATGTTGGGCATGGGTGTATCCAAAGGTACGAGGCGCTCAGAATCTCAAGCTGCGAAGGATATACGCCCTCATCCGCCGCTGAGCAAAACCCTTACATAATTTCACAACCATGTTCCCCACCACAAAACCCCAGCCTGGACACCTGTAATACTTGACAGTATACAAAAGTGCAGTACGGGCTCTATATAAGGAAACCAGACGCATGGCACAGCGTGCCGACTGGAGTATTCTCATTAACCTATGGAGTTCACCTATGAACAGCGCAGCCAGTAAATCTGCCTTACGTGCAACGGACGTTGACTTCACCGCCACTCTTGAGGACGGCTCCCCATTTCGTGCCTCCGTAACCGAACTTAAAAGCTCCGTTACGCCAGGCCGCGGCGATATATGGATGGTGGTTGCCACCGAATGGGCCAACGGTCGTCCCAGAACGTTCACCATCACGTTCTCCAAAGATAGGAAAGACGTAACCAATGAACCGGTGACGGACCACGACCAACATGCAACTGTGCATTTCAATAATTATGAGGATCCGCAAAACCCGACGCTACAAAAAGCCAGGTCAGGAACGATCACTTACCATTTAAATCGCACAAGTTTAAATTTCTCAGGGACTTTTCAAGTGACCATGGACAAAGCGGACGGCACGGGCCGTTTTCAATGCTCGGGGACATATAACACAGAGCTTAGTTAATAAAAATAGCCCCGGCGTCAAGCCGGGGCTACACATTCTACAAACTACAAAAACCTAGGTCCTGACCAACACAGGCTTACCATTTAAATTGCAGGCCTACCGTTCCCCCCACTGGCATTTCAATACCTTTACCATTCATGTACTCCACCTCCGCGTGAACTTGCCAGCGTTGCGACAAATTGATGGCCACGCCGGCCCCTAACTCGGCACGGGATCCAGAAAGATCATTATTGAATACGTTGTTGTTGACCTTGACTTCGTTATTCTTGGCAAATTCGTGTACCAACGCCGCACGAACGTAGGGTTGCACCATCGCTCCGTTGCGTAGCTGGATATCGCGCCCAGCTGTCATACCTGCCTTGCCGAGCAATGAGTAAGTAGTGTCGCCCTCAGCACGCAGGCCGTTGTTCAGTCGATAATCCTTGCCACCAATCGCCACCGCAGACCAGTGGGTAAAGGGCTCGATAAAATAGCCATCGTCAAGCTTGATATTCCGTCCAATCTCTACCGAACCGCCCAAGCCGGTGTTGTCGTAATCACCCTTGGCCCGCTTGCCATCGCTCATACCAACCTTGGCATCGTTGTGGAAGCGGTTGACCTTGAGAACGCTGTCCACGTAATAACCACTGGCCTCATCCATCCACGTCAGGTAAGTACCTAAGTAGTAGCTTTTGATCGTACCGGAAGTTCCACGATGCAAATCAAGGTCTGAAGTACTGTGACCCGCCATTACCCCCACCATCCACTGCCCATCTCCCATGGGCAAAGGCGCATCGGCGCCGAGCGAGAAACCTTGCTGGGCCTGCCGGTATCCAGCCCCATAGCTATCCGACACGTTGTATTTATTGCCATACGCCCGCATCCAGGCACCGGACTTCTGTGGATTGAAGCGCAATTCCCCCATGCGACTGCGCAACGAGGTCAGCTCGCCATACCACACCGTCGGTGCGGTATTGAACAGTGCCATGACTGTCCGAGTGGAAGGGCTGACCCCACGAGCCGTAGGATCCAGGAACCAATCGTTACCGGAGGCACTTTGTTTCAATCCATAAGTAAATGCGCCCAGATCGACTTCACCGCCGGCATTCGCCAGGGTAAAGGTCGCGTCCCCACTGGCAGCATGTACGACCTGGACCGGTTGGCCACTGGCGGGGTCGATGCCGCTACTGGCGACCATAAGCTGATGGTTGCCGGTGGCCGACCCGGTGACATTGAGTACATCGGTCTGGTTTGTCGCAAAATCGGTGCCAATCATGAACAAACCGTTACCGGACAGGTTTTCTACATTCAGTTGATAGAAAGCATTATCAGCACCGAATCTCACCGTACCGCCGCTCAAAGACAAATCGCCGACCTGACTGTTGCCCGTCATGGTCCAACTTGATTGAGCATCGATGCCGACCGTCGCAACGTTGGTCATGGCGCCGGTCAATTGCGAGCCTTGCCGCAACGCTACTGTCGCCGTGCTGCCCGTGTCGGCTGTTATATCACCGATCAACGAGCCTTGAATAAAAGTCAGCGCCGCGACACTGTTGTCGGCAACTTGAACATTACCCGTCAGGTCGCTCAGGCCTACAGTCATGGCTGCGTCAGCGGCGCCCTTTACTTCCAGGATCGTTCCGTTGCTCCCGGTCAGCGTCGAACCGTTGAGCACGTCAATCCGTGTGACCGGTGCCGAGCTACCCGCGTAATCCACAACAATGGCAGAACCGTTCTTCCCCTCGATGCTCGAACGATCAAGCTCTAGGCGATTGCCAACCGATACACCGCTTTCGAGCCCCAACGTGACGCCATTCTGACCGCCGATAATGCGTGTTCCGTTGCTGGCAAACGCCGAGGCGCCCAGCAGCGAAAGACCAAAACTCGTTGCTCCTGTGCCCTCAATGGTCGATTTCGAAAAAGTCAGGGTGCTATAGGCCGATGCACGAGCGCCACCTGTGGTGCCGGTAATGGTACTGTCGGTTGCCGATACCGTTGAACCGGTTGTCGAAGTGACGGTACGCGCGGCTGATAATCCCAATCTATCCCCGGTGATGGTACTGCCATTGATCGTCGCGGTACTGTTGTCAAGTCGCAACGCAGAAGGCGCATTCCCACCAACGACGGTAGTGTCAGATAAATTTATGGT
Source organism: Pseudomonas algeriensis (assembly GCF_048847255.1). Lineage (NCBI taxonomy): Bacteria > Pseudomonadati > Pseudomonadota > Gammaproteobacteria > Pseudomonadales > Pseudomonadaceae > Pseudomonas > Pseudomonas algeriensis. Next base: position 32,775 of record NZ_JBKKRK010000003.1, read on the forward strand.
AGAACCATTACCTCCTGTAATCCTTCCAGTGGTAGCTCCGCTGGCATTCAACGTAGATTCGGAGGCCGAAATATCAAGCGTGTTTGCGCCATTGACGTTCAACGTGGACGTCTGCGCAAGCGTCCAGGTTTCCACCGGATAACCGTTTGTGATGGTCTGGTCCTGGCCGACCAAGTCCCCGGCAAGCGACGGCTCAGTCAGGAACAACAAACATAGTAGTGACGAACTACCCAGCTGGCCTGCCATTCCAGCTGTTCGTCGACCGATTTTAACCAATTGCATAATCGCTACCCGCGTTCCGTCATTTCGAAAAAATGACAAGGCTAATTTTTATGAGCATCCCCTCTCACAGACGGCCGGTAATTTACACATCAGTTTCGCAATTTTATGTAGGATAAATCCCAACAAACATTAGGAATTTTCTTTGCACCCGGTTATAACAACGATGTCGGGGGACGACGTATCATCCCCCGATTCCCGCCCCCACCTACTGAGTCGGTGTTCCTTCACAATAGTTAAAGCTGTTATTCAGCAGTGAAACCTCGTTTAGAAACTCAATCGACGGTGTAAGCACCCCACCGATATCCACCACATACCAAATTTTTATATAGCCATTAGGCAAGCCGGAAGCGTGTGTCGGCTGGATAGGCTTGAGCTTTGTCAAGTAGGGCTCGATATTCTTGACAAACTGCCCACCCGTCTCCGCTCCGGTAATTTGGTAAGTTCCGAGATAGTCCGTGCCAGGGATTTCATTAAGTCCCAACGCATCGGTGGTCCCAACGGATTTTATCGTCACAACCGTACCGGTAGGCATATGCACCGGATCTATGTCTACGGTAACCGGCAACTCGTATGTGCCCCTTACCAAATATCGGCACGAAACAAGACCGTTAAACAACCGAACCGTTGGATGTGGCAATACAACCCGAACCGCATCAATTTGAACCTCGGTGGGGTACGATCGCATTACATTCCGACCGCCATCTTCCTCAATCGTCCAATAGGCAATTTTCTTTCCAACCCCGGCGCCATCGATGTCAGCGGCTGACAGGTTAAAGGTCAATGGCGTCAAGGTCCCGGCCGTCAGATTTTCGCTATACACTTCCACACCGTTGAACCACAACCGGGCGACCTCATCGCCAATCGGCACCCACGCGCTTGCTGCATCGACGAGGGGCGTGCTGATAGTCGCCTCCTTTCCACGATCCTCTGGCGTTATATGGTTTGGAGTGCCAGAGCCACCAACGGCCACCACCGTGACCTTCACCATATTCGGATTTTCCAACGAGGGAAAAATCGGATTCACGGGGCCACGATAGCTAAAATCAAGAGCGGACTCTGCTGGAACGGATGGAACCGGGTTTTCTGTTGTCCGGGAAAATTGATATTCAGTAAATACAGCCGTTTCCGCGGTAGAGCTTCCCCAAAGCGCAATCAGCCTGTTCGTGGCCACCGTAAATTGGAGTACTTTATTAGGTGCCTCCTGGCCTAACTGCTGACTGCCCAAAGCAAACTCTGTACTACCGTTACCATTAATAATCTTCGGAATGATCCGGTCCGTGTCTTGGCCATTAGTGGTATAGGGTACTTCTACATACACTGGGCTGGTCAGGTCCTCCAAGTCGACAACGTCCGGCAAGATCCCTTTCGGGATATAAGAGTCATGCAGTTGAGGCCGTGGCCGGCGACGGACATAGTAGCCACTCGCCAACGCGTCCTCGCTGATATTTCCAACCACATCTTCCAATACATACCAGACGTAATATTGCCCGTCCAATTGCGGAATAGCTGCCGTTGGTACCAACACCTCCCCAGATGACGTAAGATTTTGGGTATGTACAGGCGTCCCGACACCGTAACTGTCCCCCGCATAGACGTGTATGACATCGTCATCACGGTGAAAGTCATAGCTAACATTGATGGCCAGCTCCAGCGTGCTGTTATTGGCGAGCCAATCATCATCAATTTCTTGACCCGGAGCCAAATTTACAAATATGGCGGCCTCCGGCTTCAGCCTCATATTCGACTGTTTGTCATGCTCAGGTGCATACCGGTCAATTTCTGCTGGGAACCATGGCGACGGGTCCGCGTTGCCGTCCGCGCCTTTGTAATGGACAAATTGATATTCGTAAGTCGTTGACGCTTTCGATGCGTCATCATCCGCAAGCGCAATAGTGGATACCGGAATATCGAGTTCCGTCGGGCGACCTGTTACAGGGCCAAACTGGCCGTCAGCAACCAGGGTACCAACCCCCATATCTGGCGCCTTCCGCTCGTACAAATCCCATTCGTCATCGTCATGCGGGCTTGCAATATCACCGGTATGGAATCGAACCGTCATCGTCCCGGTGTCCAGCACCGATTTGGGTATCAGGTCGTCTATGATCTGTCCGACAATTTCGGGGGGATTCAGCAGAACGCCGGGGTCAGAATTTGCCGTGCGTAAGGCTGTCCGCGAGCGCTCAGCAATCTGCTTCAGCGTCAACACTTCACCGTTGGAACTTGTACTTGTACTTGTACTGGTCATTTTTATTTCTCCATAAACTGAACTGAACTGAACTGAACTGAACTGAACTGAATGAGATATCTAAAATTCATATATAGACTCATTCATCACCTTGCCACCGAATCGAATGCAGCAAAAGTTCTTAACGTCTGCCGAGGCCATAAAAAAATGCACTGCTCTCGAACTTACACCTCCATCACGCCACCTTATTATTTTTAGGCAAATCCCCCACAAGGCTCCGTCTCGCCTGGAATAATCCGATCTATCTTGACCAGTCCTTTTTTGGACTTTCCAATAGGTGCCCCGCCTCGATAAATCACATATTGAGCAATTGCAGAATGATTATTCACCATGGGCCTGACATAAGGATCGAATGGAACATCAATAACAAACCCATTGGCCGCTTCGACTAAAGTCATTACCTTCCGGAACTGATGGACAGGGGTCAGCGCGGGACCGCTGCCATTCAGCGACCCGAAGCCTTGCCACTCAAGCACACACTCGTCTCGATCCTGAAAAATCGGATCCGCTAATACTTGCACCCTTACCTTCTGCCAAACCGGAACCGGCGTGGTGCAGTTCAGATATCCCCATAACGTCGCATCAGGGAATTTTGGCTCCGCCATCGTTGGTGCGGGCGCATGATCGATCGTCAGTTTGCGAATCGGTGAAGGGTCGAAATTTCCGTTAGCGCTATGCTCTAACAGATAGCGAATTTCGGCTGTACCGTCGACGTTCATCATTTGAGGTGTTATTGGAAATGTGAACTCCCGTCGATCATCTACCTGATAGTATCTGTTTATAAAGATATTCGTTTCTGTTGGAGAATTTATTGGCTGCCTCCAATAAACCGTAAGCTCCGTATATATTCCGGGCTGCCCCGGAAAATCGGCCCAACGCGTTATTCTTCCGGTCGTTCCGTTAGTCAGCTGCTCTAAAGGAATATGACCCTCCGGGTCCAGTTCACTCACGCCATCTATGCGCAAAGCTACAGCTGTGATTTGACCGTTCGGCTGTGCCATTTGTATCGCGCTCCGGATAAGTGCGCTGCGGGCGCACATTGCCTAACGAAGTCCTCGATTCAATTAGGCGCCGGGTATATATGTTTGCCTACTGTCATATCTGACAGTTCAACCTACCGTTCATCGGCCGGCGTCTCGGCGGGTACGCCTTGGGCTTCTCCAAGTAGTTCCACAGCACAGCGGGCAATATGCTGGCACGCCTTCGCCAGTTCCATCCGACCTATCACCAACCCAATCCGAATAAGCCCCGCCGCACTCGGCCCGAACGCCTCCCCCGCCAGCACCGACACGCCGTAGCCGTCCAGCAGCCGCTCGGCAAATGCCTGCGCTGCCAGGCCGGTCTCGCGTACATCGACCATCACGAACATGCCGCCGTCGGGCCGCACGGGCTTGAGACCAGGACAACCTTCAAGCGCCGCGCACACCAGGTCCCGACGCTGGCGATACTTTTCGCGCATCTGCGCCACTTCCGGCAGCTCCCGCTTAAGGGCAACCTGGGCTGCGCGCTGGACAAAGTCCGGCAGACCGAACAGCATGCACAGCGACAGGTTCGCCAAGTGCTGGGCCAGGGGCTCGGGGCCGATCGCCCAGCCGATGCGCCAGCCGGTCATGGCGTGGGATTTGGACAGGCTGTTGATGGTCACGGTGCGCTCGGCCATGCCCGGCAGGCCGGCCGGGCTGATGTGTGCGCCTTCGTACAGCAAGTCGCTGTAGACCTCGTCGCTGATCAACCAGAGATCGTGCTCGGTGCACAGCTGGGCGAGTGCTTGCCAGGTCGGCAGCGGCAGGCTGGCGCCGGAGGGGTTGTTGGGGCTGTTGATCAGCATGGCGCGGGTGCGTGGGGTAATCAGCCGGGCGACGTCGTTCGGCTGGACCCGGAAGCCGTTTTCGGGACTCACCGGCACCGGCACCACTTTCGCCCCGCAGGCGCCAAAGACCGCTTCGTAGGTGACGTACATCGGCTCGGCGACGATCACTTCATCGCCAGGGTCGAGCAGGCATTGCGCGACCGCATAGACGGCACATTGCGCCCCGGGCAGTACCGTGACGTGGCCGGCGCCCACCGGTTGGCCGCAGCGCTGTTGATGGCGCCGGGCGATGCTGGCGCGCAACGAGTGCAGGCCGCGCGTATCCGAGTAGTGGGTATCGCCGGCCCGCAAGCTGGCGACGGCGGCCTCGACGATGGCGGGCGGGGTGTCGAAATCCGGATCGCCCACCGAGAGCAACAGCACTTCCCTGCCCTCCCCGCGCATGGCCAGCGCCCGGTCATGGATTTCCCAGGCGGCAGCGCCGTCACCGGTGATGCGTTGGGTCAGGGCTGAAAAGCGCATGTCATTTCCTTGTGAGTTGCGGTATTGAGCTCAACCCTATCTCAAATCCCGAAGCGCGCCACCGTTTGGATGGCCTTGCGCATTGACGCCCCGCCCTCACCCATGGTCTCCTGTGCGCCTGTTTGGGTGCCCTTCACAGGGTGAAACGGGAAACCGGTGAATCGTGTGCTTTACTTCAAGGCCACGTCAGTCCGGTGCTGCCCCCGCAACGGTAAGCGAGTGAAGCGTCGAAACCACTGTGCATGCGCATGGGAAGGTGACGCTTTCAGGCAAGGCTCAGGCCCTGCCCCTCGTGAGCCCGGAGACCGGCCCATGACTTCTTTTCAACAAACCCGCGGTGGGCGGGCGCTGTTCGAATCCCGGCGAGTCTTCGCCTGGGTTTTCATTGCGCTCGGTCCGCCCGCTGACACCAGAGGGAAGCGCCATGTCGACCATCAGCAGCACCGCCCGCACGACCAGTAGCACCGTCACCCTGAGCCAGCGCTTGAGCGCCGCGGTCCTTGCCTCGATTCTCGGCGCGGGCCTGGTGTATTTCGCCGGTTTCTCCCACATCGAAGCGGTGCACAACGCAGCCCACGACACACGGCACAGCGCCGCGTTCCCGTGCCATTGAGCGCCGACGCCATGATCAAGCGTATCGCGCAAACCGCCGGTTTCAGTGGATTGTTGGCCGCCCTGCTGCTGACTCTTCTACAAAGTTTTTGGGTATCGCCGCTGATCCTGCAAGCCGAGACCTACGAAAAGGCCCCGGCCGCCGAGGTCCATGAACACGCCGCTGGGGTTGCACACAGCCATGACGCGCAAGCCTGGGAGCCGGAGGACGGCTGGCAACGCGTGCTCTCCACCACCGGCGGCAACCTGGTGGTCGCGGTGGGTTTTGCGCTGATGCTGGCGGGCCTGTACACCTTGCGTGAACCGACGCGCACATCCCAGGGTTTGCTCTGGGGCCTGGCCGGCTATGCCACCTTCGTCCTGGCGCCGACGCTGGGCTTGCCGCCGGAACTGCCGGGCACCGCTGCGGCGGATCTGGCCCAACGGCAGATGTGGTGGATCGGCACCGCTGCGTGTACGGCGGTGGGCATCGCCCTGATTGCGTTCGGTCGGCATTGGCTGTTGAAAGTGTTGGGCCTTGCGACCCTGCTGATTCCTCACGTCATTGGCGCCCCGCAGCCGGACGTGCATTCGATGCTCGCGCCCGAGGCGCTGGAAAGTGAGTTCAAGCTCGCTTCGCAATTGACCAATGTTGCGTTTTGGCTGGCCTTGGGCCTGATCAGCGCCTGGCTGTTCCGCCGTGGTGCACAGGCTCACGACCAAGCATGAGTGGCGGGCCGATCCTGGTGGTCGGCCTCGGCTGCCAGCGCGGTTGCTCGGCCAGCACGTTGCGGGCATTGCTTGAGCAGACGCTGCTGGCCCACGGTATCGCGCTCGACGAAATAAGGGCATTGGCGAGCATTGACCGCAAGCGTGACGAGCCGGGGCTGCTGGAGTTGGCAGCGCAATTATCGCTGCCGCTGACGTGTTTCAGCGCTGAACAACTGGCGGGTTATCAAGCACAGCTCAGCCATCGCTCAGCCATCGCTTTCGAGCGTACGGGTTGCCATGGCGTCGCCGAAAGCGCCGCCCTCGCCCTGGCCGATCAACTGGGTGTTTCGCCCGCGAGATTGCGAGTCACCCGCCAGAAAGGCCCGCAGGCGACATTGGCATTGGCGATGGCTTTGTAACATTCGATAATCGACTGCCGAATCATGAGCATTGCTCATGCACGCCCTCATCTTTGCATAGGAACCGGTCATGACCGTTTACTTCATCGGCGCCGGCCCTGGCGATCCGGAGCTGATCACCGTCAAGGGCCAGCGGCTGATTCGCAACTGCGCCGTGATCATCTACGCCGGCTCCCTGGTGCCAACGGCCGTGCTGGAAGGCCACCGCGCCGAACAGGTGGTCAACAGCGCCGAGCTGCACCTGGAACAGATCATCGATCTGATAAAGACGACACACCTCAACGGTCAGGATGTAGCGCGAGTGCACTCCGGCGACCCGAGCCTTTACGGCGCGATCGGCGAGCAGATCCGCTGCCTGCGGGAGCTGGACATTCCTTTCGAAATCATCCCGGGCGTGACCGCCACTTCAGCCTGCGCCGCTCTGCTCGGTGCCGAGTTGACACTGCCGGACATATCCCAAAGCGTGATCCTGACCCGCTATGCCGACAAAACCGCCATGCCCACTGGAGAAGAGTTGGTCAGCCTGGCGCAACACGGCGCCACCATGGCGATTCACTTGGGCGTCAACCATCTGGAAAAAATCGTCGATGAGCTGCTGCCCCACTACGGCGCGGATTGTCCGATTGCGGTAATTCACCGGGCGACGTGGCCCGATCAGGATTGGGTGGTGGGGACGATGGAGGATATTGCCGCAAAGGTACAGGCCAAGGGCTTTCGGCGTACGGCGTTGATTCTGGTGGGACGGGTGTTGGGCAATGATGTATTCAGCGAATCATCGCTGTACCGCGCTGGACATGCGCATCTCTACCGGCCCTGACTTGTCGGCGCACCCGGATCCCTTGTGGGAGCGAGCCTGCTCGCGAAAGCGGTGGGTAAGCCACTGTGATGTTGGATTTGCTGGCCTCATCGCGAGCAAGCTCGCTCCCACTGGCACCGGCGACGGTCCTAGGATGGCATGCTGGTCGCAGGCGCTTTTGTGGCGAGGGGATTTATCCCCGCTGGGCTGCGCAGCAGCCCTATCTCCCTAGATTTCGCGGCTTGATAAGGGGGCGCTACGCGCCCCAACGGGGATAAATCCCCTCGCCACAATCAGTAGTAGGCGTTTTCTTTCTGCGTGTGGTCGGTCACGTCGCGTACGCCCTTGAGTTCCGGGATGCGCTCGAGCAAGGTGCGCTCGATGCCTTCCTTCAAGGTGACGTCGGCCTGGCCGCAGCCCTGGCAGCCGCCGCCGAACTGGAGTACGGCGATGCCGTCTTCCACCACGTCGATCAACGATACCTGGCCGCCGTGGCTGGCCAGCCCCGGGTTGATTTCGGTTTGCAGGTAGTAATTGATGCGCTCGTTGACCGGGCTGTCGGCGTTGACCATCGGCACTTTCGCGTTCGGTGCCTTGATGGTCAGCTGGCCGCCCATTCGGTCAGTGGCGTAGTCGACCACCGCATCGTCCAGGAAAGCTTCGCTGAACGAATCGATGTACGCGGTGAAGCTTTTGAGCCCCAGCGCGGTGTCTTCAGGTTTTTCTTCTCCCGGCTTGCAGTAGGCAATGCACGTCTCTGCGTACTGGGTGCCGGGCTGGGTGATGAAGATGCGGATCCCGATACCCGGGGTGTTCTGCTTGGACAGCAGGTCGGCCAGGTAATCGTGGGCGGCATCGGTAATGGTAATGGCGGTCATGGAAACTCCTCGCAGGCTTGCCGGCAGTTTACGCCAATCATCGCGCCGGACAAAGTCCTAGTATTTTTGTCAGGAAAGAACCCGACGATGTGAAGGCGCATCGCCAGGCGCCTCGCAGAGATTCTGGTAGCGATTCATGTCCAGCACCCCTGCTTCCATGGGGTCGGTTTCCTGAATGTATCGGCTCAGGTCGTGGAAGTACTGCCAGAACCGCGGATGGCTGCGACGAATCCCCCAGCGCTCGACAACCCGCTCGAGCGCCGCCGCATCCGGCGCGCGTTCCATGGCGTCGACAAATGCCGGCACCTGCAAACATGAGCGATATTCATGCAAAAGCCCAGCATGATCAAATACCGCACAGGTTTGCTATGATTTCGGCTTTCGTAATGGTCTTTTTTTCCAGGTAGTCCTATGTCCGATCGCAGCGCTCGCCTCCATCTTCTCCAGCAAGCCCTCAAGGAACGCATCCTGATCCTCGATGGCGGCATGGGCACGATGATCCAGAGCTACAAACTGGAAGAACAGGACTACCGGGGCAAGCGTTTCGCCGACTGGCCAAGCGACGTCAAGGGCAACAACGACTTGCTCGTACTGACCCGCCCCGACGTGATCGGCTCGATTGAAAAAGCCTACCTGGATGCCGGCGCCGACATCCTCGAAACCAACACCTTCAACGCCACCCAGGTGTCCCAGGCGGACTATGGCATGCAGGGCCTGGCCTATGAATTGAACCTGGAAGGCGCGCGCCTGGCCCGCCAGGTCGCCGACGCCAAGACCCTCGAAACCCCGGACAAGCCGCGCTTCGTCGCCGGCGTGCTCGGCCCGACCAGCCGCACCTGCTCGCTGTCGCCGGACGTGAACAACCCCGGCTACCGCAACGTGACCTTCGACGAACTGGTGGAGAACTACACCGAAGCCACCAAGGGCCTGATCGAAGGCGGCGCCGACCTGATCCTGATCGAAACCATTTTTGACACGCTGAACGCCAAGGCCGCGATTTTTGCCGTGCAAGGTGTCTACGAAGAACTGGGCGTCGAACTGCCGATCATGATCTCCGGCACCATCACCGACGCCTCCGGCCGCACCCTCTCCGGCCAGACCACCGAAGCCTTCTGGAACTCCGTGGCCCACGCCAAGCCGATCTCGGTCGGTCTGAACTGCGCCCTCGGCGCCAGCGAATTGCGTCCATACCTGGAAGAGCTGTCGAACAAGGCCAGCACCCACGTATCGGCTCACCCGAACGCCGGCCTGCCCAACGAATTCGGCGAATACGATGAACTGCCGGTGGACACCGCCAAAGTCATCGAAGAGTTTGCCCAGAGCGGTTTCCTGAACATCGTCGGCGGCTGCTGCGGCACTACTCCGGCGCACATCGAAGCGATCGCCAAGGCCGTGGCCGGTTATGCGCCGCGGCAGATTCCGGAGATTCCCCGGGCGTGCCGCCTGTCGGGGCTGGAACCGTTCACCATCGATCGCAGCTCCTTGTTCGTCAACGTCGGCGAGCGGACCAACATCACCGGTTCCGCCAAGTTCGCCCGGCTGATCCGCGAGGACAACTACACCGAAGCGTTGGAAGTGGCCTTGCAACAAGTCGAGGCCGGCGCCCAGGTGATCGACATCAACATGGACGAGGGCATGCTCGATTCGAAGAAGGCCATGGTGACCTTCCTCAATCTGATCGCTGGCGAACCGGACATCTCCCGGGTGCCGATCATGATCGACTCCTCCAAGTGGGAAGTGATCGAAGCGGGCCTCAAGTGCATCCAGGGCAAGGGCATCGTCAACTCCATCAGCATGAAGGAAGGCGTCGAGCAGTTCATCCACCACGCCAAGCTGTGCAAGCGCTACGGCGCCGCGGTGGTGGTGATGGCCTTCGACGAAGCCGGCCAGGCCGACACCGAGGCGCGCAAGAAGGAAATCTGCAAGCGCTCCTACGACATCCTGGTCAATGAAGTCGGCTTTCCCCCAGAAGACATCATCTTCGACCCGAACATCTTCGCCGTCGCCACCGGCATCGAAGAGCACAACAACTATGCCGTGGACTTCATCAACGCCTGTGCCTACATCCGCGACGAACTGCCTTACGCGCTGACCTCCGGCGGCGTGTCCAACGTGTCGTTCTCGTTCCGCGGCAACAACCCGGTGCGCGAGGCGATCCACTCGGTATTCCTGTTGCATGCGATCCGTGCGGGCCTGACCATGGGCATCGTCAACGCCGGCCAATTGGAGATCTACGACCAGATCCCGGTGGAACTGCGCGACGCCGTGGAAGACGTGATACTCAACCGCACCCCCGAGGGCACCGATGCCCTGCTCGCCATCGCCGACAAGTACAAGGGCGACGGCAGCGTCAAGGAAGCGGAAACCGAGGAATGGCGCGGCTGGGAAGTGAACAAGCGCCTGGAGCATGCGCTGGTCAAAGGCATCACCACCCATATCGTTGAAGACACCGAGGAGTCGCGGCTGTCGTTCGCCCGGCCGATCGAAGTGATCGAAGGCCCGCTGATGGCGGGCATGAACATCGTTGGCGACCTGTTTGGCGCCGGCAAGATGTTCCTGCCCCAGGTGGTCAAATCCGCCCGCGTGATGAAGCAGGCGGTGGCGCACCTGATCCCGTTCATCGAGGCGGAAAAAGGCGACAAGCCGGAGGCCAAGGGCAAGATCCTCATGGCGACGGTCAAGGGCGACGTGCATGACATCGGCAAGAACATCGTCGGCGTCGTGCTCGGGTGCAACGGCTATGACATCGTCGACCTCGGCGTGATGGTGCCGGCGGAGAAAATCCTCCAGGTCGCCAAGGACGAGAAGTGCGACATCATCGGCCTGTCCGGCCTGATCACCCCGTCCCTGGACGAAATGGTGCACGTGGCTCGCGAGATGCAGCGCCAGGATTTCCACCTGCCGCTGATGATCGGCGGCGCCACCACCTCCAAGGCCCACACGGCGGTGAAGATCGAGCCCAAGTACAGCAACGACGCGGTGATCTACGTCACCGACGCCTCCCGCGCCGTGGGCGTGGCGACCCAGTTACTGTCCAAGGAGCTGAAGCCGGCGTTCGTCGAGAAAACCCGCCAGGACTACATCGACGTCCGCGAGCGTACCTCCAATCGCAGCGCCCGTACTGAGCGCCTGAGCTACCCGGCGGCCGTGGCGAAGAAGCCGCAGTTCGACTGGAGCAGTTACCAGCCGGTCAAGCCCACCTTCACTGGCGCACGGGTGCTGGACGACATCGACTTGAACGTCCTGGCCGAATATATCGACTGGACGCCGTTCTTCATTTCCTGGGACCTGGCCGGCAAATACCCACGCATCCTCACCGACGAAGTGGTCGGCGAAGCGGCCACGGCATTGTACGCCGATGCCCGGGCGATGCTGCGCAAGCTGATCGACGAAAAACTCATCAGCGCCCGCGCCGTGTTCGGCTTCTGGCCGGCCAACCAGGTGCATGACGATGACCTGGAAGTCTATGGCGACGACGGCAAGCCACTGGCGCGCCTGCATCACCTGCGCCAGCAGATCATCAAGACCGACGGCAAGCCGAACTTTTCCCTGGCCGACTTCGTCGCGCCGAAGGACAGCGGCGTCACCGATTACGTCGGCGGTTTCATCACCACCGCCGGCATCGGCGCCGAAGAAGTCGCCAAGGCGTATCAGGAAGCCGGCGACGACTACAACTCGATCATGGTCAAGGCCCTGGCCGACCGTTTGGCCGAAGCCTGCGCCGAGTGGCTGCACCAACAGGTGCGCAAGGAACACTGGGGTTACGCCAAGGACGAAAGCCTGGACAACGAGGCGCTGATCAAGGAGCAATACACCGGCATCCGCCCTGCCCCCGGCTACCCGGCCTGCCCGGATCACACCGAGAAGGCTACGCTGTTCCGCCTGCTCGACCCAGAAGCCAGCGAACTGAAAGCCGGACGCAGCGGCGTGTTCCTCACCGAACACTACGCCATGTTCCCGGCGGCGGCGGTCAGCGGCTGGTACTTCGCCCACCCTCAGGCGCAATACTTCGCCGTAGGCAAGATCGACAAGGATCAGGTCCAGAGCTACACCGCGCGCAAGGGCCAGGACTTGAGCGTGACTGAACGCTGGCTGGCGCCTAACCTGGGCTACGACAACTAAGCGGAAAATACCGGCCGGTCGACGCGCTGATGTCGACCGGCCGGCTTTCATCGCCACGGCTGCGTATCAGTTACGGCGTGAGGGTCCGGGCTGAGGCGAGCCGCTGCGCGGTGGCTCCGACTCTTCGGCGACGCCCTCCAATACGCCCATCTCTTTTCGGGTCAGCTCGACCAACGCCTGCCTTTCAAGATCGTCGATTTCCTTGCTCTTGGCATTCAATTGCCGGCCATACTCGTGCGCATCGATATCACCTTCGTCGCGACGGTCCTCCAGCTCGTTCAGAAGATCCTCGCGCCGCTGGTAGGTCGCATCATCTATTTCGCGCATTTGTTCTGGGTAACGCTCCCGGAGGTAGCTCGTCCAGTATTCACGCGACAACATGTCCTTGAGCAGTTCATCGCCCTGCTCCGCCTCAAGTACCGAGTCGCGCACCTGCTCCAGTTGCGCTTCGGTGACCGGCACACCATAGGCCATGTGTTCAGGCTGTCCTGGCAAATCGATTCCGTCGCCCCATCCACTCGTCAGGCCAATGCGATAGCGCAGGCGGACCTCTGCCCGGTCCATGCCTTGCCCGTTCGCTTCGGCCAACGTATCGACCCGGTCCAGCCGAAACAGCTGACGGGACAAGCGCAGCAGCGCCCGCCCCCTGCGCTCCAGGCTGCCGAGAGGAATGTCGCGCAACGCTTGATAGACAAACACACGAACCTCCAGCTCGCTGAACGTCAAGATGCGTCCGTCGATGCAGGTGCCGTGGGTTTCGGCGCTCTGAAACAGCAACTGGCGCAGTTCGCCGTTTTCGCTGGCCGCTTCCAGGACGTTCCATACCCGTTGCGTCAATGCCGCGCGGCTACGCCTGAAATCGATGGTGTTACACAAGTGGGCGAGCAACTGGAAAAGTCGTTCGTGATCGTTTTCCTCGGCCAGTTGCGTCCAGATTTTCTTCCGAGCCGTCATCTGATCACCGCTGGAGCCGACCAGCCATTGCTTCAGCGCCTGCGCCGACGTATCGCCTGCCGGATTGAGAACAGGCTCGGCCTCAGGGAAGACGGCATGAGGATCCTGATGGAAGTTGCCGTCTCCACCGCCATCCGAGTCGTCATCAAAATCAGAACCATTGCCTTGCGGCGCTTCCAATCCGGCGATCCATTCATCGAGTTCTTCTCGGGAAAGGCCCATGACTTCTTCGTGGTTATTTTCTTCCAGGTAATCCCTCAGTGCTTGAAGGGTGGGAAGCGACAGGTCTTCGTTATCACTCAGGTCCATTCCGGCCACGAGTGTTTCATGACTGCCATCGAGCAAGTCCGGCGCAAGGTCCGTGAACTCGTTGCCGCTCACGTTCAGCTCCCTCAGGTCTTGCGCATCCAGCAGATGGCTGGGCCAGTCTGATAACTCGTTATAACTGAGATCCAGCGATTCGATCCGACCAAAGTCCGGTGGATCGAATGCTCTCAATCCGTTGGTGCTGAGGTTCAGCGAACGCAGGCGACCATGGGTCAATAACGGGTAAGCCGCCCCCGACGGCAAATTGTTGTACCCAAACCCCAAGTGCTCCAATTGCGGCATTTGCAGGACGGCATCCGGTACGGCGCTCAGTTCATTGCTGCCCAGGTCCAGGTGTCTCAGCTGAGGAAAAGCCCCGAGGAAACCGTTTGAACCTTGTTCGGTTATCAGGACGCCTGAAAGATCCAGCATCGTCACCCCAGGAATCGAATCGACCAGCTCAGGCAAGTCGCCTAGCTGCAGGCCATGCAGGCTGAGTGTCTGCCCTGGGCCACCGTAACGCATCAATTCTCTTTGCCACGCCTCGCGAATGCTCCCCGCCGCAAGGGCGCGGCTTTGCGCGGACACGGAGCCCCTGGCTACGCGTATTTCCCGGATAAAAAGCCAGCCATTCAATCGACGCGTCAGCGAAATATACGCCTGGTGCCACTGGTTGATCTGACTGTCGATTTGCCCGTCGGTCATGCCCTGTTCACGCCATCGCTCCAGCACCAGGACCGACTGTCGCTGTGTCAGGAGCGGATCCAGCCGCTTCAGGCGAAGCTGCCGCCCGGCATCGCCCTCGACCACTGCCGACGCCTCGGGGAGCGCCAATAGATGTCGAGCCGTGGACCAACTCGTTTCTGTCGGCGGGAACTCGGACGGTACAGTCTCCCCGGAGAATCGAGCCAAAGCGCCATGGGGAAGCCCTCTCGCATCCTCGACCCGTCGTTGTGCCTCGCCCAGCGCCGCCTCGCCTTCGGGATTGAAGGGGTTGCCGGTCACATCGACCTTCAGCAGGATGTCGTCGCTGGCCAGCGCGGCGGGTGAGAGCGATTGGATCTGGTTGTCCCGCAAGTCGAGCCAGGACAGGTTCGGCAAGCTCTCGGCACCGGTTGGCCAAGCTTGCAGCCGGGTTGACCTGAGGTTCAAAGCCCTGAGTTGGGTCAAGGCACTGACATCGAAACCGTTGAGGGGATTGTTCTCCAGGTTCAGTTGTTCAACTGTCTGCAAGCCATTGAACTGCGCCTGGACCGCAGGCGTGGCGAGCAGGTTGTTATCGCGCAAGTCGAGTTGTTTCAAGGCCGGCAAGTCTTCGGCGGCAAAAGGCAATTCGCTGAAGCCGTTGCCGCTGATATCCAATGTCCGCGTACCGGTGAATGCTCTAAAAAAGCTACGTGCCTGCGCGGCAGGAACATCCAACGATCCCAGGCGCAACGTTTCCACATGGGAAAAGCTGCCGGCCGGCAGCACCGGAAGCGTTGTCAGCTTTTTAGCGGGAAGACTCGATTCGAATGGCGGCAATTCGAGCGTTGCGATTTCAGTCGTCGGTAAATCGAGACGTTGGCGAACCGCACGACGCCAGCTGTCTCGCAAGGCTCGGAACAGGGGTCCACCGCCCCGCCACCACAGTGTCGAAGGCATCGAAGGCGTCGATGTTTCCGGCCCCGTCACCTCATACTGCGCAAAAATTTCATCGTGTTCCGCCCTGATGGCCTCTACCGCGTCAAAGCGTGACTGGTGAGTATGCAGAGTGCTGTCGAATCGCTCCGGCAGGCGCCCATAGAATTCCGCCTCACCAATGAGCAATCGCAATTGCCCGCGACAGTACCCGTCGACCATCTGGTCCACATCGGCCAGATGGCCGAACTCACCGGCATAATCGCGGACGTACCGGTAGGCACGCGCGAACGACTCCGGGGTCAGCGCCGACCAATTGAGCGACATGCCTGGCCACAGCGCTTCACGACCTTCGTATAGCCAATCAGGCAACGTATGGATCGATGTGCGCACCAGGTCCAGGCGTTCGAGCAAAGGAAGACGCTGCACATATTCGGGCCATTGCGTCAGGGCCTGGGGCGCCTCGATGGTCAAACTCCGCAAATGATTCAACGGTGTCAGGTCGAGATCACCAATGACCGCTGCATCGAAACCTGAATAATCGAGATGTAACGTCTCCAGTGAGGTCAGCCTGGTGAGCGTCGCCGGGAAATCCTCTGCCAATGAGGAAGCAGCCGTAGAGAATCGCAGGCTGGTGAGCCCCGGCATCTGGCTCACCGCCTGCGGCAAGATGGTCAAGTGCTGCGCTTGGGCGAAAAGAGAACCGATGTATTGGCGTTCCCGACCGCCAATCGACAATCTCGTGACGCCAGGGAAGCGCACCAGGAACGCATCCACGTTGGCGTCTGTCAGGCCGTTGCCGACCAACGACAATTCACGCACGTGCGGAAAATCGAAGGGCATTTCAGGCGGCGGCACCTCGGTGGAAAGCGATAGTCGCGCCGCTTCGGCCGAGTCTTGCGCCAGCGGTCCATTGCGCCAGCTCTCCGTGAGCGCCTGCGCAAATTGACGCCTGTGGAAATCGGCAGGACTGCCTGTAGAAGGCCCCCGCCAAAGGTCGAGCGTGTCATTGAGCGACTGCCACTCACGCTGGCGAATTTGCAATAGCGAATAGATCTGTCGATCTGTCTTGCCCTGCTGTTGCCTGAAAAAGGCATCGGTTTGCTCCGCGCCTGGATAAAGCTCTTCCACCCGTGCCCTGAGGGACGGATCCAGCCCCTGCCCTCGTCCACTCGCGTAGTAACCCTTGAGCGTCGCGCTTACGCGGATCGGCGGCTTGAAACGTTTGGCATGAGGTTCAAGGAACGATGTCATTGCCTTGTGGTGCACGTCTGCGTATTCGATGACCTTGCGTTGCAGTACGGCGCCTTGCTCGACATCCGACAGCCCCAGTGCAGAAGACGCCTCCTCAGGCAGCGCCCGGAGAATCGAACGGTAGAAGTTGCCGCCCGTGTCAGGGAGCTGCCCCAATTCGTTGAGCGCCTGATAACGAGGTCCGTTTTTGATCAAGTATTTTTTCTGCGGTGCATCTTCAGCGCCGATGCTGTCAAGCAAAGCCCCTTCGACGCCTCCCTCACGCACTTCCAGACGCAGCGTATCCGGCCATCCCGGCAGTTTTTCCAGGGCTCGCAATGCCAGTCGCCGACTGTCGGCCGAAGGGATATTTTCGCTGCGCAACCCTGCGTACGCCCGCACCTGGCGTCCTTGTCGCGCATACCAACGCGCCTCTTCCAATAGGTTCAGCGGCGCGCGCCGCGTCGCGTCCAGACGGGCGAGATCCGCAGCCCGGCCATGGGCGATCACCTCTTGGGCGGCGGCCTCGCTAAGGCCCGGGCACTCAAGCTGCAACGTGCGAATTCGAGCGTCCGCAGCTTCCGTGCCTTTGTACAGCCTGTCGAATACCTGCGAACGGGTGACAGATTCCGTTGCGTCTTGCGGCTGGCCGATCACGCGGCCTGCCTCGGCATCCGTCTTGAACAGGCGCATCGCATCCTTCAGTTCGGGAGGCGGCGGCGCTAGGTCCATGTGCATTTTGCGTAGTGTGTTGTCGCTGACACCGCTGATGTCCGCGAGCCTGAGCAGCACGTCATCGGAAAATACCGCAGTCTCATGACCGATGCGCCTGAGCAGCGTCAGGCGATCCCAGGTCATCGGGCGCTCCAGGGAATGGCGCCAGGCGCCAGCGCCGTTATGCAAGAGGATGGGTTGATAGGCCGCATCGTCGGTCGGATGTCTGATGCGCCATTTGTGCACCGATGCATCAAAAAACTGCTCGTAGACCTTGTCACCCTGACGGATATAGGTCTTCCCATCGATTTGGTATTGGCCCAACGCGTTCGGAACATTCGTGCTGTCGAGTGTGACCGCACGCTCATAGCGACTCAGGTCGGGTTTCCACAGGCGTGTTTCGCCATTGGGCAATGTCACGGGCTCAAGACGCTCGATCACCGGCTCCGCCTTGATCGCGGCCAGCTTGCCGATTCCTGCGCCCGCACCGGCCATCACGGCCATCATTGCCAGGTTTTCGGCGATATCGACCAAGTGGGCCCTGGCTGCCCGTTTGTCACCCTCGCCCCACTCCACCGCACCTTCAAGGGTTTCGTACAGCAGCTGTTCGGCCATGAAAACCATCATCACCTCGCCCAGCACCGGAACGAACATGGACGCGATGTTCACAGCAAACAGCCCTAGCTGCAGGAGGCTGGCCAGTTTCGCTGCCCTCGCCTTGGCGTCGACATCATTCGTGGGGACCGCATGGCTGCGCGCATCGGCCAGTACCTGTTCACGGTGCCGGTCATAGAGGTACTGCCACGGATCGAGGTTATCGGCCCACAATACGCGGCCTTTCTGGCCCACCGACGAGGGCGCGATGTAGGGGTTGGGTTCGCGCTCCATTTTGGGATGCTTAGGGGGGAACTGATTAACGCTCACCAAATGCCGGACAGGCCCCAGGATAGCCGCCCAGTCATTCATGGGCTCAGCGATCCAGCGCAATTTATCCCCTGGGGAGTCGGCAGCCTGCCGGACAAACTGGCTGAAGAAATAAGGTCGCTTGTCGTAGGGAACGAACTGACTGAAAAAACGCTGGTAAGGCGTGGGACCGGTGTCTGGTCGCGCCGTATCCGGGGTGGTGAGCAATTGCTTGAAACGGGTTTTCAGTTGATCGCCGTTGTATCGCTTTAGCGGATGCTTGGGGTCATGGGGAACGTAGAGAATGACTTCGTCGCTGTAGCGATCTATTTCGCAAGGAGTAAACGCGACGCAGCCCACCATCCTCTGCTTCATCAACGTCATGTCCTCGAACCAGACCGGCGTATTGCCTATCCGAGGATTGTTCTCGCCATTGATGACCGAGAGGATCATCGCGTGATCCTTGGGCTCGATATCCTTCGCCAACAACGCTTGCTCGGCGGCGGCCCTCATCGCGGCTTTCTGGTTGGCAATGAAATGCTCGCGAAGCGTCGTTTCGGTCGCGGCGTCAGCCGGATAGAAAAAAGACTTGAGATAGGTCTGGTACTTCGTACCGATATCCAGGCTGCGGCACAGCTTGAGGAACTGACCGACCGACACGTTCAGTACCACGGAAGAGCCTGTGCCGTGTGTGCCTGCTTTCATGACGAATCCAGAACTGTGATGGTAGGCATGGGGGTCACACTCCCAGCTTTCGAAGTTGTGCAGCGCGGCCTGTAGCATGGGCAACGCCAACACTTCGAACGTGCTCAGTTCCGTCTTGAACAACCCCATTTCCATTGCTCTTCTGAGGCATAGCCAGGTCTTGTCGACATCCGCCTCGACTCCGAACTGATCTTTTAATGCCTGGACCAACAACGGCTTGGCGAACGTGTCGATGTCCCGGAACGACGACATCGTCTTATCCAGATGAATCCGTGCGGCAGCACTTTCCTTGAAGCAGGCGTCCACGACCTTACGCTGGTCTGGCGAAGCATTCGTATACCAGGCGGGCTTTTGCGTTCCGGCTTGTTTCAGCGCCTGCCGGCGTTGTGTCGATGCTTCGATAAGCCATGCAGGCATGGCAGTCTCCAGAAAGTCTGCGTGCACACTCTCCGTGGCCCGTGACCCTGGCTGTGGTTTTTTCTTCGGGTTGCGTGTGGAATTCGGTGGCATACATCGCTCCTTTGAATGAAGCGACAGCAGACCCGTTCGGCGAGCCGCATCGGCGGTAGATAGTTATAGGCCGTCGGAAAACATCGTAACGAATCCCCAAGCATGGCCGAACCCTCCACGAAGGCGCAGATTGACTATGCTGGGTGGGAACCGATTTTCAGCGAGGGATTTATGGACGATCCAGTCGACAACAAGCCGCCCACCCTGTTGCAGATGATGCACAGCGTGCTCGCCGCGGCTTTTGGTGTGCAGAGCGGCAAGAACCGCGCCCGCGATTTCACCCACGGCAAGCCGAGTCACTTCGTGATACTGGGGATCGCTTTCACGGTGATCTTCGCCTTGACGCTGTTTGGCATCGTCAAGCTGGTGGTGCATCTGGCGGGGTTGTAGCTCCCTTCAACACCATACATGACCCTGTGGGAGCGAGCCTGCTCGCGATAGCGATTGTTCAGTCAAACATGAAGCGACTGACACACCGCTATCGCGAGCAGGCTCGCTCCCACATTGCGTTGCGCGTTGAGTTGAAAATTATTGATGACTGACCCAGAACACCGCCGTGCCCACCACCAGGATAATCAGGAACAAAATGGCCCAGGCATCAACGGTACTGTCGCTTTTCCTTGCTTTGGTCGAATTGCTCATTGCATCGCCTCTTGTCGGTTTTGTAGGTGATTGCATAGGGACTCGACCACAGTTAAGACGATGATTGCCCGCACGACAAATGTGGATTAGCCGATAACTTATCTCATTAGTCGATTTCGTTCTTTACATATACTCAAACATCACTTTTGCGCATAACTCAAAACAGGTATCTTGCATCGGCTCCTCTAGGAGTGCGCGGCCGTGCGCGCAGAATTGCCGAGGCAGAACCCGATTCCAGCGAGCCAAGACGCAGCTGTTTCTGATCGGCCCAAGCCTGAGACCGAGACTTATATGTACGTATATGACGAGTACGATCAGCGGATCATCGAGGACCGCGTCAAGCAGTTCCGTGATCAGACCCGACGCTATCTGGCAGGCGAGCTGAGCGAAGAAGAATTCCGCCCTCTGCGCTTGCAGAATGGCCTGTATATCCAACGCTTCGCGCCGATGCTGCGCGTGGCGGTGCCCTATGGCCAACTGACCTCGCGCCAGGTGCGCAAGCTGGCGCAGATTGCCCGCGACTACGACAAGGGCTACGCCCACATCAGTACCCGGCAGAACGTCCAGTACAACTGGCCGGCGCTGGAAGACGTGCCTGAGATCCTCGCCGAACTGGCCACCGTGCAGATGCACGCGATCCAGACCAGCGGCAACTGCCTGCGCAACGTCACCACCGACCAGTTTGCCGGCGTCGCGGCCGATGAGCTGATCGACCCACGTCCATGGTGCGAAATCGTCCGTCAATGGACCACGTTCCACCCGGAATTCGCCTACCTGCCGCGCAAGTTCAAGATCGCCATCAACGGCTCGAGCTCGGACCGCGCGGCCATCGAAGTCCATGACATCGGCCTGGAAACGGTCTACAACGCCGCCGGCGAGCTGGGCTTCCGTGTACTGGTGGGTGGAGGCCTGGGCCGTACGCCGGTGGTCGGTGCGTTCATCAACGAGTTCCTGCCATGGCAGGACCTGCTGAGCTACCTCGACGCCATCCTGCGGGTATACAACCGCTACGGCCGTCGCGACAACAAGTACAAGGCGCGGATCAAGATCCTGGTCAAGGCCCTGACGCCTGAAGTGTTCGCCGAAAAGGTCGAGGCCGAAATGGTCCACCTGCGCGGCGGCCAGACCACCCTGACCGAAGCCGAAGTCCACCGTGTGGCCAAGCACTTCGTCGACCCGGACTACAAGGCCCTGGGCAACCAGGATGCGGAACTCGCCGCCCTCGACAAGGAGCATCCAGGTTTCGCCCGCTGGCGTACCCGTAACACGCTGGCTCACAAGAAGCCCGGCTATGTCGCGGTGACCCTGTCGCTGAAACCGACCGGCGTGGCGCCAGGCGATATCACCGACAAGCAACTGGACGCCGTCGCCGACCTGGCCGATCGCTACAGTTTCGGCCAACTGCGCACCTCCCACGAGCAGAACATCATCCTGGCCGATGTTGAACAGAGCCAGTTGTTCACCCTGTGGGGCGAGCTGCGCGAACAAGGTTTCGCCACCCCGAACATCGGCCTGCTGACCGACATGATCTGCTGCCCGGGCGGTGATTTCTGCTCCCTGGCAAACGCCAAATCGATCCCGATCGCCGAATCGATCCAGCGCCGCTTCGACGACCTGGACTACCTGTTCGATATCGGTGAGCTGGACCTGAACATTTCCGGTTGCATGAACGCCTGTGGTCACCACCACGTTGGCCACATCGGCATCCTGGGCGTGGACAAGAAAGGCGAAGAGTTCTACCAGGTCTCCCTCGGTGGCAGCGGCAGCCGCGACGCCAGCCTGGGCAAGATCCTCGGGCCATCGTTTGCCCAGGACGACATGCCGGATGTGATCGAGAAACTGATCGACGTGTACATTGAACAACGTACCGAAGACGAGCGTTTCATCGACACTTATCAACGTATCGGCATCGACCTCTTCAAGGAACGCGTCTATGCAGCGAATCATTAAGAACAACGAAGTCATCGACGAGACCTGGCACCTGCTGCCCAAGGACGCGACCCTCGATGGCATCTCCAATTGCGACGACCTGATCGTGCCCCTGGCCCTGTGGCGCGATCACGCCCACGCCCTCAAGGCCCGCGATGGCGGCCTGGGTGTGTGGCTAGACGCCGACGAGGAAGCCGAGGAAATCGGAGATGACGCCAATCAGCTCCAGGTCATCGCCCTGAACTTCCCGGCCTTCACCGACGGGCGCAGCTACTCCAATGCCCGTCTGTTGCGTGAACGCTACGGCTTCAAGGGTGAACTGCGGGCCATTGGCGACGTGCTGCGCGACCAGTTGTTCTACATGCGCCGCTGCGGTTTCGACGCCTTTGCCCTTCGCGCCGATAAAGACCCGTACGAAGCCCTCGAAAGCCTCAAGGACTTCTCGGTGACTTATCAGGCGGCCAGTGACGAACCGCTGCCGCTGTTTCGTCGTCGCTGATACCTGATACACAAAAAAGCCCTGGACCGGGTGACCGGTTCAGGGCTTTGTTTGTTGAAGGATATTGAGAGCAGAACCTAATCTTCAGCCCGCCTTGGCCCCATGTTGGAGCGAGCTTGCTCGCGATAGCGGTTTGCCTGGGCAGGTGATGTTGAATGTACCGCCGCCATCGCGAGCAAGCTCGCTCCCACGGGGTTTAGTGGTGGCCACCCGCCTCGAATTACCAAAACCGCTGCTGGGTCAGGCGGCTCCACCAACTGAGCAGCACACGATCCACCGAACCGCTTGCCGCCATGCCGATGCGTTCCTGCAGGCTTTTGCGTTCGGCATAGTGCAGGTGGTACAGCTCGGCACCCTTGGCCCTTTCGGCCAGGTACTCGTCGCTGGTTTTCAGCTCGTCCACCAAGCGCTTTTCCAGCGCCGCGACACCCAACCACACTTCACCTGTGGCAACGTCATCGATCGCCAGCTGCGGGCGGTACGTGGCGACAAAGTTCTTGAACAGCGCATGGGTAATGTCCAGGTCTTCCTGGAATTTTTCCCGGCCCTTTTCCGTGTTCTCGCCAAACACCGTCAACGTTCGCTTGTATTCGCCGGCGGTCAGCACCTCGAAATCGATGTCGTGTTTCTTCAGCAGGCGATTGACGTTGGGCAACTGCGCCACGACGCCGATGGAACCGAGAATCGCAAACGGGGCGCTGATGATCTTCTCGCCGATGCACGCCATCATGTAACCGCCGCTGGCCGCCACCTTGTCGATGCACACCGTCAACGGTACGCCCGCCTGGCGGATCCGCGCCAGCTGCGACGAGGCCAGGCCGTAGCTGTGGACCATGCCGCCGCCGCTTTCCAGGCGCAGCACGACCTCGTCCTTGGGCGTCGCCAGGGTCAGGAGCGCGGTGATTTCATGACGCAGGCTTTCGGTGGCGGAGGCCTTGATGTCACCGTCGAAATCCAGCACGAAGACCCGAGGCTTGGCAGCCGGTTTGTCCTTCTGCTTTTTTTCGGCCTTTTCAGCCTTGCCTTCGCTCTTGCGCAGGGCCTTGAGCTGCTCCTTGTCCAGCAGCGTCTGCTCCAGGCGCTCGCGCAACCCTTTGTAGAAATCGTTGAGCTTGCTGACCTGCAGCTGCCCCACCGACTTGCGCCGCCCCTTGCTGCGCAGCGCAGCGAAACTGGCCATGACCACCAGGATGGCGATGACCAGCGTGACCGTCTTGGCCAGGAAACCGGCGTATTCGACGAAAAACTCCACAGCGACTCCTTAAATGCAATGCGCCATTTGAACGCAGGCGCGTAACGCTGCCAGCATACCCATGCGCTTGCCCTGCTACCAGCCATGAAATCTGTGGTTACGTTAGCTCGGACGAGCCTGGATAACGCGGTAACGGCCATTTCAAACAAGCGTATGTTTTTTCATTGACACGCCATCGCCATCCTCATAACCTCGCCAAACCTTCAACGTACCGGGATGACGCGGACGTGGGCAGCATTTATCTGATTCGACATGGCCAGGCCTCCTTTGGTGCGGACGACTACGATGTCCTCTCGCCCAACGGCATACGCCAGGCGCAAGTGCTGGGCAGCCACCTGGCGCAGCTCGGTGTCGTGTTCGACCGCTGCCTCTCGGGCGACCTGCGTCGCCAACAGGACACCGCCACTGGCGCGCTGGGCCAGATGAGCGCCGCCGGCCTGCCGGTTCCGGAACTGGAAATCGACGCCGCCTTCAACGAATTCGATGCCGACGCGGTCATCCGCGCCCTGCTCCCGGACATGCTCCCCCAGGAGCCCGAGGCCCTCGACATTTTGCGCAACGCCGCGCAGAACCGCGCCGAGTTCCAGCGCATCTTCGCCTTGATCGTCGAGCGCTGGCTCAGCGGCCGCTACGACCCTCCGGGGCTGGAGAGCTGGCTGGGTTTCGTCGAACGGGTCCAGGCTGGCCTGCACCGCATCCTCGACAACGCCGACAAGACGCACAAGATCGCCGTGTTCACCTCCGGCGGGACCATCACCGCCCTGCTCCACCTGATTACCCAGATGCCCGCCAGGCAGGCCTTCGAGTTGAACTGGCAGATCGTCAACACCTCGCTCAACCAGCTGAAATTCAGGGGCCGCGAGGTGGCCCTGGCTTCCTTCAACAGTCATGCGCACCTGCAACTGCTGAAGATCCCGGACCTCATCACCTTCCGCTGAGTCCGGTTTGCTGTAGACCCCTGCTGTATTACCCCGAATAAGGATCGAAACCATGACCTCCGTAGCCGACGCCGTAAAAGCCATGCAAGCCAAGTTCAACCCAGCCGCCGCTGCCGGCCTGGACCTGGTATTCGGTTTCAACATCACCGACGAAGACAAGCAGTACGCCCTGATCGTGAAGGACGGCACCTGCGACATCCAGGAAGGCGAGAATCCAGACGCCAACTGCACGCTGGTCCTGGACAGTCAGACCCTCAAGGACATCGTCAGCGGCGAAACCGACGGCATGCAAGCATTCATGGGCGGCAAGCTGCGCGTTGAAGGCGACATGATGCTGTCGATGAAACTGTCCGAGCTGTTCCCGTCCTGAGATCAGGTCGCCCTGGCTGTATCCAAATCCCGCCCTTGTGGCGGGATTTTTTGTTTCTCGCCGCAAACCTTACAATGCTCGTTCACCCCGCCTCGGCCTGAACATGGACATCGACCTCGCTCGCACTTTCCTGGAAATCGTCCGCCACGGCAGCCTCGCCGCCGCGGCAGAGAAACTGCACGTCACCCAGACGGCAATCACCGCCCGGGTCCAGAAGCTTGAAAGCCAACTTGGCTGCGGGTTGTTCGTGCGCAATCGGGCCGGCGCGCGACTGACCAGTGATGGCGAAGCCTTCGTGGTCTATGCCAACCAGCTTGTGCAAACGTGGGAGGCCGCCCGCCGTGACCTGCCGCTGCCAGAGGGCTATCGCAACGTCTTGCACCTGGGCGGCGAAGTCAGCCTGTGCAACCCCTTGATGCTTGCCTGGGCCGGCGAGCTGCGCCAGAAAATTCCCGGCCATGCCCTGCGCATGGACATCCGCGACGGCGAAAACCTGCTGCAGCAACTGGAGCTGGGCCTGCTGGACGCGGCGGTGGTGTATCAGCCCGAGTACTGGCCGCGGCTCCAGGTTGAGCAGTTGCTGGAAGAAAAACTGATCCTGGTGCGCCTGGCCGCTCGTCCCGAACCTTACGTGTACATCGACTGGAGTGCCGATTTCCGTCGCCAGCACGACACGGCGCTGCCGGACAAGGCCAAGGCCGCGGTGACCTTCAATCTTGGGCCCCTGGCGTTGCAGTACATCCTGGAAAACGGCGGCAGCGGTTATTTCCGCACTCGGGTCGTGCAGAGCTACCTGGACAGCGGCATTCTGGAGCGAGTGCCCAAGGCGCCGGAATTCAATTACCCGACCTACCTGGTGTATTCAAGGGACCGGGATTCGGCCGCGTTGCAGCAGGCGTTCGACGTGCTGCGGGACATCGTCAAGACTGGCAGCGACTGGTCTCAGCGCTGGGATCCGCTGGGATAATGGATTGGGTGGGCCGCTTCGCGGCCCAGCGGGAGCAAGCTCCCTCGCCACAAAAAGCGCTCAGGGGATAACCGTCATCGCTACTTTTGCATCAGCGCGGCGATGTCGTCCTTGATCCGCAACCGTTCTTTCTTGAGCTTATCCAGGTCGTCGTCGGTCACTACGGCGGTGGGTTTTTCAGCCTTCACGACTTTTGTATCGATTTTCGAATATCGAGTGATCAGCGCGTCGAGATCCTTGTCCTTTTCGCGTTTTTTCTGAATGTCGTCTTCTGTGCACTTCAGATCCTGGCAGAGATCATGGGACACCGGCATGGAGCACCTCCTTCGTGAGTTCGGTGACAAGTGCTTTTCTGGGCACTGCCTGTCAGCAGCATGGCCTTGCCGATCGGGTTCTGTCGACCGCCAATCCGACCAGCGGTGACCGTTCGTCGTGCCACGACGCGTTCCGATAAAACCTTCCCCCGAGCTTTTCCCTCCATTGATCAGTACCCAGAGAATCACCTGTACAACCTGTGTGGAGACTGACCTATGGACAGATTTACCCTGCGTCAACTCGGCCTGGCTGTTGCCCTGAGTAGCAGCATGGGCATGGCATGGGCCGCGACTTCCAGCGACTTTGTCGACAACGCGGCGGCCGGCGGCATTGCGGAGATCGAAACCGGCAAACTGGCGCTGCAAAAAAGCCAATCGGCGGACATCAAGGAGTTCGCCAACAAAATGATTGCCGACCACACCAAAGCCAACGAAGAGCTGAAGGCGCTGGCGAAAAAACATGACATCGAAGTACCAGACGACACCACGTTGATGAAAAAGGCCAAGGCCAAGATTCTTGACGTGCGCGATGAGTCCTTCGATCCGGCCTATGCAAATAACCAAGTGATGGCTCACGAAGAGACCGTCGCCCTGTTCAAGAAAGAGGCTGAGACCGTCACTGACGATAAGAAGCCTGGCAGTACCGAACTGAAGGCATTTGCCCAGAAAATGCTGCCGGACCTGCAGCATCACCTGGAAATGGCGAAGAAGCTTCAAGCGGCCCACCCTAGTAAATAACGCCATCGTGAATAAAAAAGCCCGACTCTCGAGTCGGGCTTTTTTATTGATCAGCTGTCGGCTGTGTCGATATCAGCGTCAGTCTTGTCACCGGGTCCAGGCCGATCCGGTTCCGGCTTGAAACCGGGGCTGTAGGTGTTGTCGTTGTCCTGATGATTTTTCTTCTGATCGACCTCACGGGCGGCACTGTGAGCCTCGTGTGTTTCGGCCGGATTGGCAGGCTGGTTATCCGTCACTTGAGGATCGATTGCCGGATCGTTACGCGAGGCCGGGGTTTGCGTCTGGCCTTGTTGCTGAGTATTTGCAGAGTCGCTCATTAGACACCTCGTTCATGACCAGGCCGAATAGTGATCGGCCCTGGTTATTCGAAGGCAGGACGGCGGCTTGGGTTCCATTCTTTTACCGCGTCGGGCTCACTCGTCCAGTGCCGAACTGACCATCCGCGCCAATGCATCCGGGGTGTAGGGTTTGCTCAGCAGGTGGGTATCGGGGCTCAGTTGGTGATTGCGCGAGATGATGTCCCGGGTGTGTCCCGACGTGAACAGGACCGGCACCGGCGGGGTCTGTACCTTCGCCCAGGCCGCCAGGTCGGAGCTCTTGATCAGGCCGGGCATGACCACATCGGTGAAGATCAGATCCACCGAGACGCCATCGAGCAACAATTTCATGGCCTCGTCGCCGTTGGCGGCGGTCAGGGTCCGATAGCCGAGCTGCTCCAACAACTCCACCGAGGCGCCGCGTACGTCGTCGTTGTCCTCGACCACCAGGATGGTTTCCTCCAGGCCGGATCGAAGCTCGCGGGGAGGTGCCTGTTCCGGGGACTCGGGCTTGTAGCTGCGGGGAAAATACATATGCACCTGAGTGCCTTCGCCCGGGTGGCTGGCAATTTCGATGTGCCCGCCGCTCTGCTTGACGAACCCGAACACCATGCTCAATCCAAGCCCCGTGCCTTGGCCGTCGGTCTTGGTGGTGAAAAACGGCTCGAAGACCTGGTTCAGGACTTCGGGCGCCATGCCCGCGCCATGATCGATCACCGAGAGTCGCACGTAATCCCCTGCCGCAACTCCTTTGCCGGCACAGGACGATTCGTCCAGGGCGATATTTTCCCCGAGCATTCTGATGACACCTTCGCCCCCCATGGCGTCGCGGGCATTGATCGCCAGGTTCAACAGGGCGTTTTCCAGCTGATTGCAATCGACGTGGATACACCAAGGCTCAGGAGGCAACGCCACCTCGATGCGGATGGTTTCGCCCAGGGCTCGCTGCAACAATTCACCCAGGCCCTCATAGATGCGCCGAGGGTTGTAGACCGCCGGTGACAACGGCTGGCGACGGGCGAAAGCCAGCAACTGCGACGACAGCTTGGCGCCCCGCTCCACGGCTTCGATGGATGCACCGACCCGCCGCTGGACGTTGGGATTGTCAGGCTCGTGGCGAGCCAGCAAGTGCAGGTTGCCGGCGATCACCTGGAGCAGGTTGTTGAAGTCATGGGCCACGCCTCCGGTGAGCCCGCCGATGGCCTCGAGTTTCTGCGATTGACGCAACTGCTCCTCGGCCGCCAACCGCGCCTGCACTTCACTGGCGACGCGTTGTTCCAGCTCGCGGGTGAACTTGAGCAGCGACGCTTCGGCGGTCTTGCGCTCGTTGATATCGATCAGTACGCCGGGAAACCGCAGGGGCTTGCCCAACGCATCGAACTCGCATCGCCCGCTGGCCAGCACCCAAAGGTAATCGCCCTCGCCACGGCGCAAGCGATATTCGGCGGTGTAGGGAGCGCCCGTGCGCACGGTCAGGTCGACCCGTTGTTCGACGTCGTCGATGTCGTCGGGATGGATGCGCTGGCGAGCGATCTGGATGGGCAGTGCATCCAGCGGGCACTCGGGCGGATAACCGAAAGTACGGGCGAAACGTTCATCGCCAGACAGCGTGTCGGTGGCGATATCCCAGACGAACGACCCCAGCAACGGCCCGGCCGAAAGCGCCAATTGGATACGCTCATTGACCGCGCGGTAGCTGCGCTCGGCCTCTTGCCGGGCCCGCTCGCTCAGCACCAGCTCGGTGGTTTCCACGACAATCGCCAACACGCCGGCAGGCGAATGGTCATCGTCGGGGACCGGGCTGTAGTAGAGATCCAACCAGACGTCTTCGGGCTTGCCGTCGCGCAGCAGCACCAGCTCCTTGTTGCGGTAGGACAAGGTGCCGCCGCCCAGGCACACGTCCAATACGTGGCGGTTGAATTCGGCCACCTCCGGCCATCCCAGCTCCACCGCGCTCCCCAGCAGGTAGGGATGGCGGCCGCCGGCGAATTCGGCATAGGCGTCGTTATAGATCATGTAGCCCTGGCGGCCCCACAGCATAACCATCGGCAATGGTGAAGCGAGCATCAGTTGGACCGCGCTGCGCAGGCTGGCGGACCAGTGCTCGATCGCACCCAGCTCCGTGCGACGCCAATCGTAGGCCCGGATGCGCCGGGCCATTTCTCCGTCCCAACCGGGACACCCGTTACTTTGGGATAAGAACTTCATGGAACGTCTCTCACCTCAAGCTACCAGCAGGGAAGCGGCATACCACAAGTCCCTTGTGCTAGTGCTTCGAGCGCGAGGTTGGCAATTGGTTTCATGCAGACTGACGACGCCAACCCTTTGTGGCGAGGGGATTTATCCCCTCGCCACAGATTTCAACCAAACATTCAGCGAAAATCCCGACTGCGCACATTGATGCCCGCCAGCAAACCGCTCAAATCGCTCAGGCGCCCGGCAATCAGATGACGGACCTCGCCGACACTTTCCCAGCGCCCGTCCACCCTGAGCAATTGCGACCCTACCAGGACCTTGCGCTGGCGTTCGGCCAAGTCGCGCCAGACCACTACGTTGAGATTGCCGAACTCATCTTCCAGAGTGACAAAGGTCACCCCGCTGGCCGTGCCTGGACGTTGGCGACCAGTGACCAGCCCCGCGACGCTGACGTGGCGGCCATGCTCGACAGCCTGCAATTCCCGGGAGCTGCGGCAGCGTCGGGCGCGCAATTCGGAGCGCAGCAAGGCCAGCGGATGAGGCCCCAGCGTCGTGCCCAGGGTGGCGTAGTCGGCGAACAGGTTTTCTCCCACCGTGGGTGTCGGTAAGGCCACGGTGGGCTCTTCCGGGCT
The DNA here is from genome assembly GCF_048847255.1 of Pseudomonas algeriensis. NCBI lineage: Bacteria > Pseudomonadati > Pseudomonadota > Gammaproteobacteria > Pseudomonadales > Pseudomonadaceae > Pseudomonas > Pseudomonas algeriensis. The sequence goes on from NZ_JBKKRK010000003.1 coordinate 62,890, forward strand.
GGGCAGACCCGCGAACAAGCCCAGTTGTTTTTCCACTCCGGCAATTTCCCAACGGGCGCGATGGCGGTCGCCGGCCAGGCCGCGCAAAGCGTTGGCGTCCGCCAGTTGCTCCAGGGCCCGGGCGTCGAGTCGAGCCCGTTCGCCCAGGTCGGCCACATCGCTGAAAGCCCGCTGCCCGCGTGCCGCCTCGATACGCCGGGCATCGTCCTCTCTAAACCCCTTGATCAGACGCAAGCCCATGCGAATCGCCGGCTGGCGGCCTTCCATCGGTTCCAGGCTGCATTCCCAGTCGCTGGCCCGCACGTCCACCGGACGGATCTGCAACTGATGCCGGCGAGCATCCTGGAGGATCTGGTCCGGGCTGTAGAAACCCATGGGCCAGCTGTTGATCAAGGCACAGGCGAACGCCGCCGGCTCGTGGCATTTGAGCCAACTGCTGGCGTAGGTCAGCAAGGCGAAACTGGCGGCATGGGATTCAGGAAAGCCGTAATTGCCGAAGCCCTTGATCTGTTCAAAGAGCTGCGCGGCGTATTCAGGTTTGTACCCTTTGGCCGCCATCCCGTCGGCCAATCTTTTCTTGTGCGGTTCGAGCCCGCCGTGGCGCTTCCAGGCGGCCATGGAACGACGTAACTGGTCCGCTTCGCCCGGGCTGTAGCCAGCGGCGACAATGGCGATCTGCATGACCTGTTCCTGGAACAGCGGAATGCCCAAGGTGCGGCCCAGCACTTCTTTCAATTCCGACGATGGATAAGTGATCTTCTCTTCTCCATTGCGCCGCCGCAGGTAGGGATGCACCATCCCGCCTTGGATGGGTCCCGGTCGCACGATCGCCACCTCGATCACCAGATCGTAGTATTCCTTGGGCTTGAGCCTGGGCAACATCGCCATCTGCGCCCGGGATTCGATCTGGAACACGCCTATGGTGTCGGCGCGGCTGATCATCTCGAACGTGGCCCGATCATCCTTGGGCAACGACGCCAGGGTATGACGCACGCCCCGGTAATGCGCGATCAAGTCGAAACAGCGACGAATCGCGCTGAGCATGCCCAGGGCCAGGATGTCCACCTTGAGCAGCCCGACCGCATCGAGGTCGTCCTTGTCCCACTGAATGATGGTGCGTTCGGCCATCGCGGCGTTCTCGACCGGCACCAGGGTGTCCAAGGGTTGCTGGGAAATCACGAAGCCGCCGGGGTGTTGGGACAGGTGCCGGGGGAAGCCGATCAGTTGCTGGGTCAGGCTCAACACCCGACGCAGCACCGGGCTCTCCGGGTCGAAACCACCCTCGCGCAAACGTTCCAGCGGCGGTGCCTCATCGCTCCAGCGCCCGCAGCAATCGGCCAGTGCATTGACCTGGTCCGGCGGCAGGCCCAGGGCCTTGGCCACGTCGCGTACCGCCCCGGCGCCGTGATAGCTGCTGACCACGGCCGTCAACGCCGCGCGATGCCGGCCGTAGCGCTGGAACACGTACTGCAGGACTTCCTCGCGACGTTCGTGTTCGAAATCGACGTCGATGTCCGGTGGCTCATTGCGCTCGCGGGACAGGAAGCGTTCGAACAACATGTCCGTCTGTGCCGGGTCGATTTCGGTGATGCCCAGGGCGTAGCACACCGCCGAGTTGGCCGCCGAGCCCCGGCCCTGGCAGAGAATGTGACGGCTACGGGCGAAACTGACGATGTCCTGCACGGTGAGGAAGTAGCTGTCGTAGCCCAGCTCGGCAATCAACTCCAATTCCTTGTCGATCTGCACGCGCACCTTTTCTGTGACGCCGTTCTTCCAGCGCTCGCGCATGCCGCGCGCGGTCAGTTCCCGCAGCCAGGACGCCGGATCATGGCCCTCGGGCACGAGCTCGCGGGGGTATTCATAGCGCAACTGACAGAGGTCGAACGTGCAGCGCCGGGCGATGTCCAGGGTTTCATCGAGCAAGGCGCGGGGGTAGAGATCGGCCAGGGCCTGGAGGCTGCGCAAGTGGCGTTCGCCGTTGGGGTGCAGACGCTGACCGGCCTCGGCAACGGTGACGTGGTGGCGAATGGCGGTCATGGTGTCTTGCAAGGCGCGGCGACCCCGCACATGCATATGCACGTCGCCCGTGGCGACGGCAGGAAGACCCAGGCGTTCGGCCAATGCGAGCAAGTCCGCGAGCCGGCGCTGGTCGTCTTGACCGCAATGCAACTGCACGGACAGCCAGAGTCTTTCGTTGAACACCTGTCGGAGCCAGCGCCCTTGCGCCTCGGGCGTCTTGCCATCGGGGACCCACAGGGCGAGCAGCCCTGGCAGCGGCTCGTCGAAGTCTTCTCGGACGATGCGATAACGGCCCTTTTCGCTGCGCCGCCGTGCGCGGGTGATCAGCCGGCACAAGGTTTGGTAGCCCTCGAGGTTTTCCACCAACAGCACCAGCTTCGGACCGTTCTCGACCTGGATTTCGCTGCCGACGATCAATTGCAAGTCCAGTTCCTTGGCTGCCTGCCAGGCCCGGACGATGCCGGCCAAGGTACATTCATCCGTCACCGCCAGGGCCCGATAGCCCTGCTGTTTGGCGCGACGGCACAATTCCAGGGCGCTGGAGGCGCCGCGCTGGAAGCTGAAGTTCGACAGGCAATGCAGCTCGGCATATTCGACGCTCATGCGAACCAACCTTGCAGCCACAACGGTCCGCCCTCGCCCACCGGTCGATAGGCCCAGCCGCGTTGGCCGGCGCGGGTTTCGATCAGGTAGTAATCACGGCGCACATCGGCGCCGTCCCACCAGCCGGACTCGATGCGCTCCGGGCCCATGAGGATTCGCGCCTGGCCTTCAGGCAAGACCTGGGGCTCGCCAAGCAGCCAGCCGGGACGCTGGACATCATCGCGCAGCGGACACATCTGTTGTTGCGGCTGGGGTTTCATCTGCCAGGCGCACTCGGGGCGGTGGTCGTCGCCAAATCCCAACCCTTGCACGGCTTCATCACCGAGGCGCGCCCGCAGCCGTTCGCGCAGTTGTTCCCACGGCAAGGACTGCTGGGGACGCTCGTCGAACAATTCCAGGCGCTGGGGCACGAAGCTCGGCAGGTCTTCGGCACACAAGCGAAAACCGCGCACGGGTGCCTCGACCTGCACCTGCTCGAGGCGGCCACGGGCCAGCTCGAACAGCATCGAAGCATCCCGCTCGGCGCTGAGCAGGCCGACCTTGATCACCGTGTCCGGCAAACCGGCATGTTCCAGGTGCAAATCAAAACGCTGCACGCCGCTGTCGCGGCCGCACAGGTAGGCCGACAGGTCACCGGTCAAACGTCGCAGAGGAAACAGCAATGCCTGGTGGGACTGCACGTCATAGTTGAGTTCGATGCGCACATCGAAACGGTCCGGGGGCAGGTAGAACGACAGCGCCAGGGTGCGGCTGCCCACCAGCGCATCGAGGTGCTTGAGCATGTCGGCTTCGAAGCGCCGCGCCAGGGTGTGCCGGGGCAAGGCCTGGACTTGGCTGAGCCGGCGCAGGCCCATGCGCGACAAGGCCGTGGCAGCTTCGGGCGCCAGGCCGACTCGGTCCACGGGCATCTGTCCCAGGTACGCTTGCAAGGTCTCGTTATCGGGCACGACCAGGGCGTCGTAAGCATTGGCCAGCATCCGCGCCGCCACGGGATTGGGGGCGGCGACGATGCGATGCCGAAAACCCAGCTCAGTCAATTCGGCCCGCAACCGCGCCTCGAACACCGGCCACGGCCCGAACAGCCCCAGGCTCGACTCGATCTCGAACAGCACCGTGCGTGGATAATGCACGCTCACCTGGGAGCTGAAACGATAGGCCCAGGCCGCCAGAAATCGTTGCCAGTTTTCGATCTGCGCCGCGTCGTACTCGGCGGTGGCGAACCCTTTGCTCAAGGCCTGGGCCGCGGTCATGGTCTGGCCGGGGCGCAGGCCCAGGGCGCGCGCCGGTTCATTGACCGCTTGCAGCACCCGGCGCTGGGCCGGGCCGGTCAGCAGCGCCAGGGGCTCGCTGGGGTCGGGGCGCTGGCGCAGCGCGGCATCCAGCGCCAATTGCGGGAAGAGAATACAGACCCAGCGCATCGCAACCTCAATGCCCTGTCTGTGCGGGGAACGCAATCGGCGCCGAACGCGCCAGCCCGCCCCGGGATTTGAGCACCCGCAATTGTGCGGGCCGGGCATCGATGGCGATGCGCAGGGCCGCCGGGGACGGGTTGATGGCTTCCTGGATCGAGCGCCAGGCGAACGCCAGCGTCTGGCCGGTTTCCGCCGCGACCTGCAAACGGCGCAAGGCCCGGTCATCCGCCTGGCGCGGCCAGCACAACACCGCGCCGCAACTGCCCGAGCGCAGGCATTGCTCGGTGGCCCATAAGGCCTCCCGTGGATCGGCCTGGATGATCGACAACTGGCGCAAGTCCACCCCGGCGTTTCGCCAGGCCTGGGGATAGGGCACGAACGGCGGCGCCACCAACACGATCCGCTCCCCCGCCGCCGATAGCCGCGCCAGGGTCGGCCACACCAGTTGCAATTCGCCCACGCCCGGCGCGCCGATGAGAATTTCCGTCAACGCCGCTTCCGGCCAGCCACCACTGGGCAGTGCCGCATCCAGTACGGCGTGGCCGGTGGGCTGTGGACTGGCGGCCGGCGGCGCAGGCCGGCCCTTCCAGACCTGGCCGCCATTGAACAGCGTGTCCAGCGCAACGACGGCGCCCATCAGCCTTGTCTCACCAGGCCACAGAACACGCCTTCTATCGCCAGGTCCTGGTCGGCTTCGACGATGATCGGCTGATAGGCTGGGTTGCGTGGCAACAGGCGTACGCGCTCGCCGACTCGCTCAAAACGCTTGATGGTCACTTCACCGTCCAGGCGCGCCACGACAATCTGCCCGTTGGAAGCCTGGGGCGTGCGTTGCACACCCACCAGATCGCCGTCGAGGATACCGTCCTCGATCATCGAATCGCCCTGGACCCGCAGCAGGTAGTCCGGCGCTTTGGTGAAGATCGCCGGGTCCAGCAACAGACGGCTGTGGACCTCGGCATCGGCACCGATCGGCAGGCCGGCGGCCACCCGTCCCAACACCGGCACATCCAACAGTTCGGGACGCGGCGGCTGATTCAACAGCCGGATGCCCCGGGCCTGGTGCGGATTGACTTCGATGAAACCGGCTTCGGTTAGCGCCAGCACATGCTTGCGCGCCACGCTGCGAGAGGCGAAACCAAACGCCTCGCTGATTTCAGCGAGGCTGGGAGGCTGGCCCTGTTCGGCGATGCGTTCGCGGATAAAGGTCAGGATGGCGGTACGGCGGGGAGTGAGAGTCGTCATGGAGTACATTTGTACTCCTGTCGGTTTTTTCTGACAAGCGCCGCCAGTCAGTTCACAGCGACTTATGGTTTCGGTGACCAGCGTATCCTTGCTCGCGATGGCGTGGGTCAGCTTGCCAAAAGGGTGAATGTAATGACCTCATCGCGAGCAAGCTCGCTCCCACAAGGGATAGGCATAAAGCTACAGACCCGCCAGATAAGCCCAGGGAAAAATCCCCCGCTCGTGGCCATCGCTAAAGACCAACTGCACCCCATAACCCTGGCTATTGACCCCAACCACCCGGACCCGCGAATCAACCTGCACCGCCACGCCCTGCAGGCGAAACGCTCGACACCGCGAGCATGGGCATTGCCGGCGCAGCTCGGCATGGTCCAACTGTTGTTCCCGCCCATCAGGCCAACTCAGGCGCAACAGCCCCTTCTCCCGTGAATTGCCAATCGCCAGCGGGCTCATTGCAGTTGGCCCAAGGCAATGCGCACAGCCTTGCGTACCTCCGGATCGCCATCCTCCTGGGCGGCCTGCAACGCCGCAATGGCAGCAGGATCGTTCAACTCGCCCAAGGCCAGTGCTGCCTCCTTGCGCAGATTGCTGATGCGGTGGCCCAGGGTTTCGATCAATGCCGCCAGGGCCGGGGCGTAGCGCAAACGACCCAGGCTGCGGGTCGCCCGCAAGCGCACTTGCCAGTAGTCGTCCGCCAGAGCATCGATCAGGGCCGGGCCGGCATCGGCGTGACCGACCTTGCCCAGCGTTGTAGCGGCTTCTTCGCGAACCGCCCACGCCGGGTCCCGCAAGGCCTGGCGCAGGGCTGGCAACACTTGCTCATCCGAAGCCAGGCCAAGGGCACCGGTGGCCGCGCGGCGTACTTCGCTGTCCGGGTCATCACTGGCGAGCCGGGCCAAGGCTGGCAAGGCGCCGAGGTGCTTGAGCCAGCCCAGCACGCCAACCGCTTCGCGGCGCACGCCAGCATCGTCATCGGCCAGGGCGGCGATGGATGCTGGCGCGGCATCGCCCAGGCGCAACTCGCGCAAGGCCCGGAAGGCCGCGACGCGGACACCGGCGTCGGCATGTGTCGTCCAAGGCAGGATCACTCTTCCTGCCGCCTCGCTCTTGAGCAGGCTCAAGCTTTGGGCAGCAGCGGCCTGCACCGTCGGTGATCGATCGGTCAGGGCTTCGCACAAGCCTGCGACCACCGGCTCGTCCTCCCAGGCTTCGAGCAATCGCGCGGCTTCGGCGCGCACCTCGGCGCTGGGGTCACTGGCCAGGCGATCCACAAGCCACAACAGGCCCTCGGGCTCTTCAAGGTCGGCCAGTTCGATAAGGGCGATGCGGCGCACACCGGCGTCCTCGTCGGTAAGACGCGGTTGCAGGGCGAGAATGTCTTGGTTGTCGGTATTTTCAAATAGAGAGGTCATAGGGCAAATCGCGGCAAGGAGGTTTCAGGGGGCAACCCGAGAGGATTGAGGCGCGGCAATTGCTGCCCATCTTCATGACGCAGCAGCTCAAGGCAGTGGCGCTTCAATCGGGAGAATTCAGGGCTCGTCACCAGCTCAGTCGTGCGTGGCCGAGGAAAATCCAGGCGCAGATCCTCGATGATGCGACCCGGCCGTGGGCTCATCACCAGCAAGCGATCGGCCAGGAATAGCGCCTCGTCGATGTCGTGGGTGACGAACACAACGGTGGTGCGGATGCGCGTCCAGATGTCCAGCAACAACTCCTGCATGTTCAAGCGCGTCAGTGCATCCAGCGCGCCGAAGGGTTCATCCATCAGCAACAAGCGCGGGCGGTTCACCAGCACCCGTGCGATCTCCACTCGCTGCTGCATGCCACCGGAGAGCTGGTCCGGCCAGTGCCCGGCAAAACCCTCCAGGCCCACCGAGGCGAGCATCTCATCGGCGGCTCGTTGTCGTTCGACTTTGCCCAGGCCACGCATCTTCAGGCCAAAAGCAACGTTGTCGCGCACGCTGCGCCATGGAAACAAAGTGTGCTGCTGGAACACCATGCCGCGCTGAGGCGAGGGACCGGCCACCGGCACCGCGTCGACGTTCAGCGTGCCGGTGCTCGGTTGCAGATGCCCGGCAAGGGCACCGAGCAAGGTCGATTTGCCGCAACCGGACGGCCCCAGGATGCAGACGAACTGGCCCGCCTCGATCTGGCAATCAAGCCCCTGCACCGCTTCGAAGGCCTGGGCACCCTGGCCCAGGACAATGGACAACTGGCGGATGTCGATCCGCCCTTCAGGCGTTTGCATTGCACTCATCAGGCTTTTCCTCGGGGCCGGTGCCAAGGCGTGAACAACCCGCCCAGGCGCTTGATCAACAAACTACTGCCCATCCCCAGCACGCCGATCAGCAACATGCCGACCACGATGTCGGGGTAGTTCTGCACGGTGTAGGACGCCCAGGTGTAGTAGCCGATGCCGTACTGGCCGGCGATCATTTCCGCCGTCACCAGGCAGAACCAGGACGTGCCCATGCCGATGGCGAGGCCAGTGATGATGCTCGGCGCGGCGCCCGGCAGAATCACTTCCAGCAGGATGGCCCGGCGTCCCGCCCCGAGGCTTTTCGCTGACGCGACCAGCCGCCGGTCCACCCCTTCGACGCCGTGCACGGTGTTGAGCAGGATCGGGAACAGCGCGCCGGTGAAGGTGATGAACACCATCGACAATTCCGACGACGGGAACATCAGAATCGCCAACGGAATCCAGGCCACCGCCGGGATCGGCCGCAGGACTTCCAGTGGCGGCAACAGCAAGTCTTCGGCCCATTTCGAACGACCGATGGCCACGCCCAGCGCCACGCCAATCAACAGCGCCGCACCGTACCCGGCAAAGACCCGCCCCAGGCTGCTGCCCAGGTGCCGCGCAAGATTGCCCGATTCCCCCAGGCCAAGCGCGGCCTGGAGTACCGCCAAAGGGGCCGGGACGTTGGCGAAGGTCACCAGGCCGAGGTCCCAATGACCGTCGGCGGCGAGCTGCCAGAACAGCAGGCAGAGCAGCAGTGAAGCGGCTCGCAGGAGCCAGCGTTTGGGTGATGGGTACACAAATCTTCCTCCGGAGTGGAATCCTTGTGGGAGCGAGCTTGCTCGCGATGGCGTCAGGTCAGTTGAAATCGAATTGGCTGACACACCGCTATCGCGAGCAAGCTCGCTCCCACAGGGGACGGTGTCAGGTCAACGGGCGGCGACCGCCTGGGTCGTCGCCTCGGTGAAATCCAGGACCTTGCCGCCCTGCTGCGCGGCAAACTGCTCGGCCTGCCCTTTCAACAGGAACGCGCTGAGCTGGCCCTTGGCATCGCTGGCGAACCACGCCTGCTCGGCCAGCAGCTTGATCCCGCTGTCGCTGGCCTGGGCGTAGACGGCGCGGATACCCTTGCCTTCCTGCTTGAGGCTCGCCAGCGCGGTGAAGGCTGACTGCGCCGAGGCGTAATGGCGCACTTTCGGCTCGCCGCGTACCCAGATTTCGGCCACGTGGCGGGCATCGGTGATGGCCTGGCCGGTCGCAGTATCGGCGCTGCCCAGCGGGGTCTGGGCGTAGTTGGCCAGTTGCGCGGTGTAATCCAGGTTCGAAGCCTTGAAGGCGGCGCGGATGTACTGGTCATCGATGAAGGTGTTGAGGTCCAGCCCGCGATCGGCTTTCTTCAGCAGCTTGAGGGTGTCGATGGCGGTGCCCACGGCCTGGCGGTATTCCGGTTTCCAGGTCAGGTCGCGGGTCTGCACGCCCAGCGGCCCGTGGAACAGATAATTGACCTCGGCATCCACGCCGGTGACCTTGGCGATCAGCTCGCTGTACTTCTCAGGCTCGGCGGCCAACAACTGATTGGCTTCGATGGATGCACGCAGGTAGGCGACGACGATTTCCGGGTACTTCCTGGCATAGGCCTGGTCCACCAGGGCGCCATGGAATGTTGGCGTCTTGGCCTGGGCGCCATCGTAGATCTTGCGGGCAAAACCACGGCTGGGGAACAGTTCGGCGAACGGCACGAAATCAGCGTGGGCGTCGATCTTACCGGCCTGCAACGCCGAGCCGGCGACCTCCGGTGGCTGGGCGATGATGTTCACATCCTTGAGTGGATCCCAGCCTTGGGCCGCGACGGCGCGCAGCAGCATGCCGTGGGCGGTGGAGGCAAAGGGCACGGAAATGGTCTTGCCCTTGAGCTCGGCCAGGGACTGAACGCCCGAGACGCTCGGCACGACGATGCCATTGCCGCTGCCCTGGGTGCTGCCCGACAACACGCTGATGAACAGGCTGTGCTTGCCAGCGGTTTCGAACGCCACGCCATTGAAGGCGCCGGGGAAATCGGCCATGGCGCCGAAGTCGAGCTTGCCCGCCACCATCTCGTTGGTCAGTGGCGCGCCGCTGGTGAAGTTTTTCCACTGGATGTCGTATTGGGCATCCTTGTACGCGCCGTCGTGGGGCAGGTATTTGTCCAACAGGCCCAACTCCCGAATCAACAACCCACCGGCGGCGCAGTTGATGGTGGTGTCCTGGGTGCCGATGGCGATGCGGATGGTTTCTGCCTGGGCAGGCAGGGTCAATGAAGCCAGTACCAGACCGGCCAATGCTGCACGCAATAACATGGGTGTGTCCCCTCGAATCGTTTATGGGTATTTCGTCTCCGCCGCGATCAGGGCGCGGTGGGAAACGAGGGGTGTTGTGGGTTTAGCGTCCGGGGTGGCCGGATGGCTTTTGTGGTGTCTGTGGTGGCCTCTTCGTCGGAACGCCGCCCGGAGCAGGCTCGCGATGGCGTCGTCGCAATCAGCGCAACAGATACGGAATCTCGACTTTCACCGCCCCCGTTGGGCAGTCTTTTTCACAGGGCATGCAATACCAGCACTCATCGAACGCCATGTAGGCCTTCTGCGTTGCCGGGTTGATCGCCAGTAAGTCCATGGGGCAGACATCGACGCAGACCGTGCAGCCTTTGTGGGCGATGCATTTGTCCTCGTCCACGGTGACGGGGGCGTTGGAGCGGAAGAAGATTTCCTGGGGTTGGTAGGCCATGGGCGTTCTCTTTGAGTGAAGGGTTCAAGCCGCGTCGGCACCGACCCGCAGCCGGTCATAGGCCTGCAGCTCGTCGGCATCGAGGGCGATGATGTAGGGCTCGACCGCCTTCTTGAAGGAAGTCATCTGGCCGTCCTCGCCTTTCTTCAGGTGGCAATGGCAGAACCAGTCGCTGTCGTTGCGCTGCGGGTGGTCGACCCGATAGTGGTACAGCCCCCAACGGCTTTCCGCGCGAAACAGCGAGGCGCGGGCGGCCATTTCGGCGCAGTCGCGGATGACGCTGACCTCCATGGCACGCATCAGCTCATGGGCGTTGTGAGCCTTGATCTGATCCAGGTCGCGCTGGATATCGCTGAAGCGTTGCAAGCCGATCTGCATTTTTTTCGTGACCTTCGGCGGCTGCAGGTAATCGTTGACGAAACGTCGCAGCTTGTATTCCACCTGGGCCGGCGGCAGGCCGTGCTCGCGCTCCAGTGGCGCGTAAACGCGCGCCCTCTCCCGTTCGATCTGCCCGGCATCCAGCACTGAGAAATCCTTCCCCGCCACAAAATCCGCGGCGTTGTTGCCGGCAAACCAGCCGTAGGTGAACGCACCGAGCATGTAATTGTGCGGCACCGCCGCCATGTCACCCGCCGAGTACAACCCCTTGACCGAGGTTTCCGCCCGCTCGTTGACCCACACGCCCGAGGCCGAGTGACCGCTGCAAAAGCCGATTTCGGAAATGTGCATCTCTACCATCTGCGTGCGGTAGTCGGTGCCACGGTTGGCGTGGAACTGGCCGCGACTGGGGCGTTCGTTGCTGTGCAGGATCTCTTCGATGTTCTGGATGGTCTCCTCGGCCAAGTGATCGAGCTTGAGGAACACCGGGCCATTGCCGCCTTCGAGTTCCTGGTGGAACTCCCACATCATCTGCCCGCTCCAGTAGTCGCATTCGATAAAGCGCTCGCCCTTGTTGTTGGCGGTGTAGCCGCCCAGGGGACCGGTGACGTAGGCGCACGCCGGGCCGTTGTAATCCTTGATCAACGGGTTGATCTGGAAGCATTCCAGGTTCGCCAGCTCGGCACCGGCGTGATAGGCCATGGCGTAGCCGTCGCCGGCATTGGTCGGGTTTTCATAGGTGCCCATCAGGTAGCCCGAGGCCGGCAACCCCAGGCGTCCCGCGGCGCCGCAGCAGAGGATGACCGCTTTGGCCTTGATCACATGGAAGTCGGCGGTGCGGCAATCGAAGCCCATCACACCGTTGACCGCCCCCGCTTGGTCAGTCAGCAAGCGCGTGCAGACCAGACGATTGGTGATGCTCACCCGCGCCCGCTTCAACTGCCGGTACAGGACTTTCTTGATGTCGTGCCCTTCCGGCATCGGCAGCACATAGGCGCCCATGTGGTGGACTTTTTTCACCGCGTAGTCGCCGGTTTCGTCCTTCTCGAACTTCACGCCCCATCGATCCAGTTGCTCGATCGTTTCAAAACTGTGCGTCGCGTAGGCGTACACCGCCGCCTGGTTGACGATGCCGTCGTTGGCGATGGTGATTTCCTTGGTGTACTGCTCGGGCGTCGAATGGCCCGGGATAATTGCATTGTTCAAGCCGTCCATGCCCATGCTGATGGCGCCGCTGCGCTTGACGTTGGCCTTGTCCACCAGCAGGACGCGCAGGTCCCGGTTGCGTTCCTTGGCCTTGATCGCCGCCATGGGGCCGGCGGTACCACCACCGATGACGACGATGTCGTATTCCTGTTCGAGGGTATTCGTTGAGCGTTGGGTCATGCCTGCGTCCCTTTTTGCCGGTCGATCCGCAAGCGGTACTGGAAAGCATCGCCGCGGTAGTAGAGGTATTCGAAATCCAGCGGTCGCCCATCGGCGCCATGGGTCAGGCGTTCGATGCGCATCACGGGCGACCCTGGCTCGACCTCCAGAGCTTGGCACAGCTCGCTGTCGGCCAGCACCGCATCGATGGCAAGGTCCGCGTGGCCGAGGGCCAGGCCGCAATCGTTTTCCAGAATCAGGAAAATGTCCCGTGTAACCAGATCGGCTTTTTCCAGGCGCTCGCCGAGGTCCTTGGGCAGGTAGGTAATCTCCAACGACACCGGTTCGCGGTTGATCAGCCGCACCCGTTTGATCTGCGCCACCACATCCCCCTCCGCAACCTTCAACCGCTCGGCCACCGGCTTGTCGGCGGGAATGAATTTGAAACTGCGAAGACGATTGATCACCTCGAAGCCGCGGCCGGTCATGGACTCGGCCAAGCCCTGGAGGGTGCTGACGTTCTGGAAGGTCTTGGGTTTTGCGACAAAGGTGCCTTTGCCATGGATCTTGAAAATCAGACCTTCCTTTTGCAGGTCCCCCAAGGCCTGGCGCACGGTGATTCGGCTGACGCGAAACAACGCACCCAGCTCGCTTTCCGAAGGCATCTGGCTGCCTTGGGGGTATTCACCGTCGAGAATGCGCGTACGCAACAGGTCGCGCAGTTGCAGGTGCAGCGGCACGCTGCTGAGGGAAAGAACGTTGTCAGGCATGGCTTCAGTCACTTGTCATAACGAGTTATGACGTGATCTTAAGCAAACCTCCCGACTCTTGAGAAATACCGTTTGGACATATCCTTAGAGTTGGCTCAGGGCAACAGCAGCCCCTGCTCCTGCTCGCACAGCTGCACCACGTAATCCCACAGCACCCGCAGCCGCACGGATTTATGCAGTTCGCGGCGGGTGCTGATCCAGTAGCTGCGGCAGAGGGTTTCGTCCGGGAGCAAGGGCACCAGCGTCGGGTCGCTGCCGGCCATGTAACACGGCAACACGGCGATGCCCAGGCCCGATCGCGCGGCTTGCTGCTGGGCGATGACGCTGGTGCTGTGGAATACCACCCGGGGCTTGCGGCAAAAACTGTTGAGGAACATGAGCTCCTGGCTGAACAACAGATCGTCGACGTAGCCGATCCAGGCGTGACGGCTCAGATCTTCGCGGCTGCGCAAGGGCGGCGAGCGATCCAGGTAGGCCTGGCTCGCATACAGCGCCAGGCTGTAGTCGGTGAGCTTGCGTGTCACCAGCAGGTCGGCCGCCGGTCGTTCGAGGTGGATACTGATTTCCGCCTCGCGGTTGAGAATGCTGACGAAGCGCGGCACCGCCACCAGTTCCACCTCAAGTCCCGGATAGCGCTGGAACAACCCCTCCATGCGACTGGCCAGGAACATGATGCCCAGCCCTTCCGTCACGCCCAACCGGATCTTGCCCAAGGGTGCGCTGGATTGGGTGATGTCCTCTTGGGCCAGCAACGCGACGTTTTCCATGGCCTCGGCATGCTTGAGCAGCGCCTCGCCCGCCGGGGTCAGTTCATAACCCTGGGCGTGCTGGACAAACAAAGCCGTGCCCAGGCTTTTTTCGATGGCCTCGATGTGTCGGGCCACGGTGGCATGGGTGGTGTTGAGCCGTCGCGCGGCCGTCAGCAAGCGGCCGCTGCGTTGCAGTTCCAGGAAGTAGCGCAAGTCATTCCAGTCGAACATGAGCCATCCTTGAAAACGCCTGAACCCGGGATTGTTTATAAACGCTCAGCAGGTGCGCAAAAACTAACATTCTTTTGACGAAAACTAACAACTACGATGAGCCAACAAGAACAATAAATGAGGTCGCGAATGCAACCTGTCGTCGATGAATACGATTACGTGATCGTGGGCGCCGGCCCTGCCGGGTGCTTGCTGGCCAATCGGCTGTCGGCCAACCCGCAACACCGGGTGCTGCTGCTCGAAGCCGGCGGGCGCGACAACTATCCGTGGATTCACATCCCGGTCGGCTACCTGTTCTGCATCGGCAATCCGCGCACCGACTGGTGCTTCAAGACCGAAGCGCAACCGGGCCTGCAAGGCCGCGCCCTGAGCTATCCGCGCGGCAAGGTGTTGGGCGGCTGCTCGTCCATCAACGGCATGATCTACATGCGTGGCCAGGCCGCGGACTACGACGGCTGGGCCGCCGAAGGCAACGCTGGCTGGTCCTGGAAGGACGTCCTGCCGTTGTTCAGGCAAAGCGAAAACCACTTCGCCGGAGACTCCGAACTTCACGGCGCGGCCGGCGAATGGCGCGTCGAGCGCCAGCGCCTGTCATGGCCGATCCTCGACGCCTTTCGCACCGCCGCCGAGCAGAGCGGCATCCCCAACGTCGAGGATTTCAATGGCGGCGACAACGAAGGCTGTGGCTATTTCCAGGTCAACCAGAAAGCCGGGATACGCTGGAACGCGGCCAAGGCTTTCCTCAAGCCGATACGCACTCGCCCCAACCTGACGGTCTTGACCGAAGTCGAAGTCGACCGCGTTTTGTTGCGCGATGACCGCGCACACGCTGTCAGCGCTCGCTGGCAAGGCAAGGCCATGAGCTTCAAAGCTCGCAAGGAAATCGTCCTGTGCGCCGGGGCCGTCGGTTCGCCGGGCATCCTGCAGCGCTCCGGGATCGGCCCGCGCAGCTTGCTGCAACGCTTGGGCATTGGCGTGGCGCACGAGTTGCCGGGCGTGGGCGGCAACTTGCAGGACCATCTGCAACTGCGGCTGATCTATCAACTGGAAAACGCCCGCACCCTGAACCAGATCGCCGGTACGTTGTGGGGCAAGATGGGCATGGGCCTGCGCTACCTGTATGACCGCAGCGGCCCACTGTCCATGGCGCCCAGCCAACTCGGCGCCTTCGCCCGCTCGGGGCCGGAACAGACTTCGGCCAACCTCGAATACCATGTGCAGCCATTGTCTCTGGAGCGCTTCGGCGAACCCTTGCACAGCTTCCCGGCATTCACCGCATCGGTGTGTGACTTGCGCCCGATGAGCCGCGGCCGCGTGGACATCCGCTCAGCCGATACGAGTGAAGCGCCGTTGATCCAACCCAACTACCTGAGCCACCCCGAAGACCTGCGGGTCGCGGCCGACGCGATCCGCCTGACCCGAAGAATCGTCGCCTCCCCGGCCCTCGGCGCCTTCAAACCAGTGGAATACCTGCCGGGGCCCAGCCTGCAGACCGAAGAGGAACTGCATCAGGCCGCCGCCCGCATCGGCACGACGATCTTCCACCCGGTGGGCACCTGTCGCATGGGCCAGGACGGCGACGCCGTGGTGGATGCGCAACTGCGCGTGCACGGCATCAAGGGCCTGCGCATCGCCGACGCCTCGATCATGCCGCGCATCATTTCGGGAAACACCTGCTCGCCAACGTTGATGATCGCCGAGAAGGCTGCCCGGATGATCCTCGAACCCATCACCGTCAGCATCACAAGCCAAAAGGAGTCGGCCACAGTCTGAAAGACACTGGAGATCCCTGTGGGAGCGAGCCTGCTCGCGATGACGGTGTGTCAGCTAACGTTCATGTCGACCACCACACCGCTATCGCGAGCAGGCTCGCTCCCACAAGGAAAACATTTGGATCAAGAAAGTGTGTCACATCAGGAGACGCCCCCACCCGGCGTCGCAGTGGAACAACAAAAACAATCACTGTGAGGGATACCGCTATGTCTGAACATGTTCAGCCCCTGGAAGCCACGCGCAGCGCCGGCACCAGCCAGGAAACCCAGAAAGTCATCTTTGCCTCGTCCCTCGGGACGGTGTTCGAGTGGTACGACTTTTTCCTCTACGGCGCCCTTGCGGCGGTGATCAGCAAACAGTTCTTCGCCGGAGTGAATGACACCACGGCGTTCATTTTCGCGCTGATGGCCTTCGCCGCCGGCTTCATCGTGCGGCCGTTCGGTGCGCTGGTGTTCGGGCGGCTGGGGGACATGATCGGGCGCAAATACACCTTCCTCGCGACCATCGTCCTCATGGGCCTGGCCACGTTCTGCGTCGGCCTGCTCCCCAACTACGCCAGCATCGGCATCGCCGCGCCGGTCATCCTGGTGGTGCTGCGCATGCTCCAGGGCCTGGCCCTGGGTGGTGAATACGGCGGCGCGGCGACCTATGTCGCCGAGCATGCGCCGATGGGCAAGCGTGGGTTCCACACCAGCTGGATTCAGTCCACCGCAACATTGGGGCTGTTGCTGTCGCTGCTGGTGGTACTGGGTTGCCGCTATTTCACCGGCGATCAGTTCGAAGTCTGGGGCTGGCGCATTCCGTTCCTGCTGTCGATCCTGCTGCTGGGCATTTCCACCTGGATCCGCCTGAGCCTGCACGAGTCGCCGGCCTTCCTGAAAATGAAAGAAGAAGGCAAGTGCTGCAAGGCGCCGATTCGCGAATCGTTCGGCAAATGGGAAAACCTGAAAGTGGTGCTGATCGCCCTGTTCAGTATCAACGCCGGGCAAGCGGTCACCTTCTATGCAGCGCAGTTCTACGTGCTGTTTTTCCTTACCCAGTTCCTCAAGATGGACCCGGCCCTCGCCAACAGCCTGCTGATCGTCAGCGTGGTGATCGGCGCGCCGTTCTTCATCTTCTTTGGCTGGCTGTCGGACAAGGTCGGGCGCAAACCGGTGCTGATGATCGGCCTGCTGTTGGCGACGGTGCTGTACTTCCCGATCTTCAAGACGCTCGCCCATTACGCCAACCCCGCCATCGACCTGGCGAGCCGTCAGGCGCCGATCACGGTAGTCGCCGACCCGGCCACGTGTACCTTCCAGTTCGACCCGGTGGGCAAGGCCCGTTTCGACAGCCCTTGCGACAAGGTCAAAACCTTCCTGGTCAAGCAAGGCCTGCCCTACAGCAGCGTCGCGGCACCGGCCGGCAGCACCGTGCAGGTCAGCGTCGGAGACGTGAAGCTCGAAGGTTACGACGAAGCCGCCCTGCGTGGCGCGGTGACCCTGGCCGGTTACCCGCAACAAGCCGACGCCCAGCAGATCAATCGGCCGATGATCGTGGCCCTGATCGTCGCGCTGATCATCATTTCGGCGATGTGCTACGGCCCGTTGGCGGCCCTGATGGTCGAACTGTTCCCAACCCGGATCCGCTATACGTCCATGTCCTTGCCCTACCACATCGGCAATGGCTGGTTCGGCGGTTTCCTGCCCACGGTGTCGTTCGCCCTGGTGGTCTATACCGGGGACATTTTCTACGGGCTGTGGTACCCGGTCGTGATTACGGGGGTGAGCCTGGTGGTGGGGATGATCTGCCTGCGGGAAACGCGCAACGTGGACCTGGACACCAACTGAGCACTCATTGGACCCTTTGTGCCGAGGGGATCCATCCCCTCGCCACGGATGCTGTCGTCAGCTCAGTGTACCGAGTGGCTCTTGACCGTGCTCTCCACCAGATCCAGCATCTGCCCCAGCGCCCATGGCTTGGCGATGAACGAGGCCTGGTGCTTGATCCCGGCGCTTTCCGGGGTTTCGAAGCCCGACATGATCAGCAGCGGGATCTGCGGCCAACGATCCCCGGTCAGGTTGGCCAGGTCGGCCCCGTCCATTTCGCCGGGCATGGTGATGTCGGTGAGTAACAGGTCCACGTAATCGGCGCTTTCCTCCAGAAATGTCAGCGCCGAATCGGCGCTTTCCCTGGGCTCGACGACAAATCCTTCGTCCTCCAGGATCTCGCAGAGGAATTCCAGGATGGTCGGATCATCCTCGACGACGAGAATCAAACGTGTGCTCGCCTGTCCGTTGCCCTTCGGCATCGAATTCATGAAGTGACTCTCCTTGATTCCATTAACATGCTTTGCGGTTTGAGCCGCTCTGAAAGTTATGAGCGATGCCCTTGCGATAAATTCATTCTGCTTTCCCATCCAGTCGCCGGGCTGTCTTGCCAAGGGGGTCGTTGCAACGCAGCGCAATGTTTTATCTGTATATCCATACAGATAAAGCTTGCCCCGGCGCCAATCCCTGACCATGCTAGCGCCCCATGAAACCTGCTTAGGAAGAGGCGCGATGCGGCTGTACCTGTGTGAAAAACCGTCCCAGGCCAAGGACATCGCCGCGGTACTGGGCGCCACCCGGCGCGGCGATGGCTGCTGGCTGGGCGCGAACGTCACGGTGACCTGGTGCATCGGCCATCTATTGGAGACCGCGCCGCCCGACGCCTACGATGCCCGCTACAAGCGCTGGGTGCTGGCCGACCTGCCCATCGTGCCGGCGCAATGGAAGATGAC
Organism: Pseudomonas algeriensis; assembly: GCF_048847255.1. Taxonomy (NCBI): domain Bacteria; kingdom Pseudomonadati; phylum Pseudomonadota; class Gammaproteobacteria; order Pseudomonadales; family Pseudomonadaceae; genus Pseudomonas; species Pseudomonas algeriensis. The sequence goes on from NZ_JBKKRK010000003.1 coordinate 81,195, forward strand.
CGTCAAGCCGAAAACCGCCAGCCAGTACAAAGCGGTCAAGCGCCTGTTGGGTGAAGCAAAGGAACTGGTCATCGCCACCGATGCCGACCGCGAGGGCGAAATGATCGCTCGGGAGCTGGTGGAGCATTGCCGCTATCGCGGACCTATCCAGCGCCTCTGGCTATCGGCCCTGGACGAAGCCTCGATCCGCAAGGCCCTCGCCGCCCTCAGGCCGGGAGCGGAAACCTTCAACCTGTATCACTCGGCACTGGGTCGCTCCCGGGCCGACTGGCTGATCGGCATGAACATGAGCCGCCTGTTCACGCTGCTGGGGCGCCAGTCCGGTTATCAAGGCGTCCTGCCGGTGGGCCGCGTGCAGACACCGACCCTGCGACTGGTGGTGGATCGCGACCGCAGCATCGCCAACTTCGTACCGGTCGCCTACTGGGCCATCGACGTGCAACTGAGCCATGCCGGTACGGCGTTTGCCGCCCAGTGGCGCGCCGACCCGGATGCCTGCGACGATCAGGAGCGCTGCCTGAACCAGGCCCTGGCGCGCAATGCTGCCCAGGCCATGGGCAACGCCGCGACCGCGCGGGTGACCAAGGTTCGCACCGAACGCCTGCGCGAGGCCCCGCCGCTGCCGTTCGATCTCGGCACCTTGCAGGAAGTCTGCTCGAAGAAACTTGGACTCGGCGCCCAGGAAACCCTGGACATCGCCCAATCGCTCTACGAGACCTACAAGCTCATCACCTATCCCCGCAGCGATTGCGGTTTCCTGCCCTTGAGCCAGCACAGCGAAGCACCCGCGATCCTGGCCGCCCTCGCCCAGGCCGACCCGGCCCTTGCCCCGCTGCGCGATCACCTGCAGCCGCAGCGCAAGTCCCGGGCCTGGAACGACGCCAAGGTCAGCGCACACCACGGAATCATTCCCACGGCGGCGGCGAAGAACCTCGACAAGCTCGCCGCAAAGCAACGGGCCGTCTATACGCTCATTCGCGCACGTTACCTGGCGCAATTCCTGCCCAATCATGAATACGACCGGACCCAGGCCGACTTCGATTGCGCTGGGCAAGACCTGCGCGCGGTGGGCAAGCAGATCGTCGAACTTGGCTGGAAACGCGCCCTGCCCGAAGCATTGGCGCCCGCACGAGGTCGCGAAGCCCCCACGCCGCAAACCTTGCCGCCACTGGCCGAGGGCCGCGATTGCAAGGTCGACGCGGTGACGCCAAAGGACCTGTGGACCCAGCCGCCCAAGCCCTTCACCGAAGGCGACCTGATCAAGGCGATGAAAAACGTCGCCAAGCTGGTGGAGGATCCGCTGCTCAAACAGAAGCTCAAGGACACCACCGGCATCGGCACCGAGGCGACCCGTGCATCGATCATCCAGGGCCTGCTCGACCGTGGTTACCTGGTGAAAAACGGCAAGGCCCTGTCGGCTACCCCAGCCGCCTTCAGCCTGATCGACGCCGTGCCTCGGGCGATCGCCGACCCCGGCACCACCGCCATCTGGGAACAAGCGCTGGACATGGTGCAAAGCGGCGAGATGAGCCTGGAGGAATTCGTTACCCGGCAGGCCGCCTGGATGAGCAAGCACGTCGCCCGCTGCCAGGGGATGAGCTTGACCATCAGCGGCCCGGCCAGCCCCGCCGGGCGAGGCGCCACGCCGTGGAAGAACAAGCGCAAGCCGGCCAAGCGCAAGTCTGGGGGCGCGCCGCGCAAAACCAAGGCCAAGGCCACCTGACTGTCAGATGAGCTCCCTTGCCACAGGTAATGACTCGCGGCCTTTTTTCATACCCAAACCATTTTGTCCGACAATATGTAGTGACCAAAAATAATCACTACAAAACCGTTGACGCCTCCGATTTGCCCTTGCATGATGCAGACGTCTCCCCGATCGGGAGTACAGGCAAATGTTTGAGCAAGCTCGTCTGACCGCCGAGCTGTTTTTTTGGATAAGGGACTGCCCACAAGGCAGATTGAAGGTGCTGACCTGGCATGACCGTCCGGTGACAAGGACGAGAAACGCTGGCGAATCAATCCTCATGACGCATGGGCTCGACCCTCGAAAGTCGACACTGGCCTGAAGATTCTTCGCTGTTTCTCTTCGTTGTAGCGCATTTGCGTAGCAGCCCTTCGATTAACACTACACAACCGATGCACGACCCCGCAGAAGTCCGGCGGACGAATGCTGACGGCCTGATTTCGGTATCAGGCAGGCACTTACCGAACAGCGAAGTTTTGCGAACCACCAGACAGATCAACCAAATGGTCAAGGGGCTTACACATGAATCTGAATAATCAACCATCTATTGATGAACTGGCTCGCATGTTCGCAGCACACAAGGACAGCCTGGACAGCCATATCCTGTGGATCAGCAAGACCGGCCAGGTCCATATGGACTGCCTCTCGCCTTTCACCCAGGAAGACGAATTCGAGAAGAGCCAGGCAGACTTGTGTGCGCGGCTGAAGATGTACCGCCGTGGCCAAGGCTACGTGGGCAAGAAGGCCGCAGCCGACAAGGACTTCATGGGCCGCGTGCTGCAAACGCTGACCCAAACCTGGCAATCGGTGCGGGACACTGCCGAGGTCCGGGTCGTCGACCGCCTCTGCTGATATCACACATACAAAAGGGCCCGCTCCTGACTCAGGAGCGGGCTCTTTTTTTGGCCCCGAGGGTCTGTATGAAATGTGTTCGCGCGAAGGCCAGACAAGGCGAAACGGGGCGAGGAAGCGCAGTGTACTGGAGTACATGAGCATTCCGAGCCCCGTTTCAACGCAGTATGGGTGAGTACGGATACATTTCGTACAGAGCCTTAGAACACCGACCAGCCAATCCTTTGGCTGAGCAATTCCAGCGCCGCCATGCCGGCCAGCGAGTTGCCAGCCGCGTTGAGCTCCGGCGACCAGACGCACACGGTGAACTGTCCTGGCACCACCGCGACGATCCCGCCGCCGACGCCGCTCTTGCCCGGCAGGCCGACACGGTAGGCGAAATTGCCCGCCTCGTCGTACAGGCCGCTGGTGGCCATGATGGAATTGACTTGCTGGGTCTGGCGAGCGCTGAGAATCTGCTCGCCGCTGTGCTTGCAGAAACCGTCGTTGGCCAGGAAGCAGAACGCCCGGGCCAGGTCGATGCAGTTCATTCGCAGCGCGCAGTGGCTGAAATAACTGCGCAGCACCGCTTCCACGTCGTTATGGAAGTTGCCGAACGATTGCATCAGGTAGGCCATCGCCGCGTTGCGGGCACGGTGCTGGTACTCCGACTCGGCGACCTTGCCGTCGACCAGTATCTGGGGGTTACCCGACAGCCGCCGTACAAAATCACGCATCGACAGCGCCGGAGCTGCGAAGCGTGACTGGTTGATGTCACAGATTACCAACGCGCCGGCGTTGATGAACGGGTTGCGCGGACGGCCGCGTTCGAACTCCAGTTGCACCAAGGAGTTGAAGGGCTGGCCGGAGGGCTCATGGCCCAAGCGTTCCCAGATGGCCTCCCCGGAATGCTCGATGGCCTGAACCAGGCTGAATACCTTGGAGATACTCTGCACCGAGAACGCTGTCTCGGCGTCGCCCGCGCAATATATCTCGCCATCATTGCTGTACACGGCAATGCCCAACTGATTGGCCGCCACGGTGCCGAGGGCGGGGATGTAGTCGGCCACCTTGCCCTGGCCGATCAGGGGACGAACCGTATCGAGGATCTCGTTCAACAGTGCTTGCATGTGCGCAGGGGTCCGATCATTCCCCATTCGAGTGCGGGGATACAGACGCTAGACGCCGACGGGGAGGTTCAGAGCACACTGGCTCGGTCCAAAAAACGTGGCGAGGGAGCTTACTCCCGCTGGTCTGTGCTACAGCCCCATTGCTGGTCGCCGCAACCGGACAGACCGAGCGATGGAATGAGGGGCCGCTGCGCGGCTCAGCGGGGGCAAGCTTCCTCGCCACAAAAACAGCGTCCGGCCATGACTTTCTAAAAGTTGCGGGGGCGCTAGTCGCAAGATCCAACGGTCTATAGTCAAGGATCAACCGGCAGGAGGTAAACGATGCGCCAGATCATGCAAAAAGAACCCTGGTGGGCCGCGCCGCCCCAGCCTGGGCAGGATGAAAACGAACTGGAATGGGGCTGGCTGGTGATCTACAGCGAAGGCGAGCCGCGCTTCGAATTTATCAAGGAGCGTCCCACGGACGAACAGATCCGCCATCGCAAGGGCTGTCGCGTCACGCTGGGGTCTGACTAGGGAACAGACACCGGTCATGGAGCAATGGCGCGCAGTTGCACCGGCCGATCGGCAAGGTCCGCTTCCACCAGGTTGCCATCGATTTCCCCGGCCAGGTAATACACCGCAGCCATCACCCCGCTGAGGGGATGCTTGAGAGATTTGAACCAGGCTTCGTCGAACGCGGCGCTCAGGCTCTTGCGGATGTGCCCTTCCATTTCTTCCCGTTCGCCCTCGTGGATCATCGCCCGGATGCCCGCCACGCCCACTGAAATCAGCGCCCCGGCCGCCTTTCCAGCCACGGCCGCCGCCGCACCGGCCGCCCCTCGGGTGACGAATTGGGCTTCGATCCTTTCGCTGGTGCGTTGCGCCACCGTGGCGATCACCGCGTCCGACGGACCTGAACCGGTGTCTGCCGCCTTGTCGACATGATCGATCAACGCCGCGTAGGCCGGCAGTGTATTGAGCGGTTCGGTGTGGACCATTTCGTACAACGACGCATTGCGTGCCGCTGGCGGGCCCAGGTTGATGGCCGTGATGCTGTGCAGACGCCGGTTCATCACTTCGGGTGGGATGCGATGTCGCTGGGCGATCACCTGGATCTGCTGATTGAGCAGGCGCAAGTAATAACCCGTCGCATTGGCCCTGATTGCCTCGGGATCGATTTCCACCGCCACGGGTTCCAACACCTGCTCGCGATATTGTGCCTGCAAGTACACCGACAGCCGCTTGGCCGCCGAATCCGCCTCGCCCTCGGCGCTGGCCGAATACCAGCTGACTTTCAGGGCCAGCCATTCCTGGGTCCAGTAACTGCTGAACCAGGGGATGAACTCGGCCTCCGTGCGCTCGTAGACCAGCACCCGCCAATGCTCCATTGAGCCATGCGCATACAGCTGAGCCTGTTCAAGGGCACTTTTCGACGCGACGATGATTTGTCGGTCAACCTGTCGCCACGTGTCCTGGGCAATCGCGACCGTGGCCACCGGCTGGCCGCGCTGAGACGTGGCGCACCCCGCCAGAACGAGCATCACGACCAGCATCAGCGAACGCAGCACCATTGCGCCACCGGGCACCAAGGGTTCCAGGGATTTGAGTATAGGCGTTGGAATCGGGTCGGTTTCTGTGGAGAGGGTCGCAGCAGTTAGAACCGAGTGAAATGCGCGAACTGCCAGTCCTGCGCCGGGTCGTCCGTTGATGGATTGGGGCTGGCGCCACTCGGTGTCCAATCAGTGCGCTGCCCGGCCAGTGTGCCTAGGTAAGGCCTGGCGATTTCCAGCACGCGCTCGTGATCCATCTGTTCGGGCTCGACGATGCCTCGGTCCGGATGCTCGACCGCCCAGACAACCCCCGACAGCACACCCGCCGCTACTTGCAGGCTGGTGGCGTTGTTGAACGGCACCAGCGCGCGGGCTTCATCGATACTCAACAGCGAGCCGAACCAGTAGGCGTTAAGCTCATGTCCCATGAACAAAACGCCCAAGGCGTCTATGCCGCCGCTGTCGATTTCACCGTTGAGGATGCGCTGCCGGGTTTGTGCCTGCCAGCCTCGGCCGATCAGTTCGTGCACCGACAGCAAGGCATCGTTGCAAGGATGGTAGGCGTAATGAAGGGTGGGTCGATAAAGCAACTTGCGCTGATCCTTCAAGGTCAGCAGGTCGGCTGTCGAAGCGGTCTCATGGTGGGTGATCAGCATCCCCAGGCATGGGCCGCCCAGGGGCGTCCAGGTCTTTACCAGCACGCTGGCGCTCGGTCGCTCCAGATAGATCGCGTTCCGACTGCCGAAACGGTGCCGCCGCGCGGATGGCGGCCAGACACGCTCATGGCTGCCCCAACCCAGCTCCGCCGGCTGGGTGCCCTCACTGATAAAGCCGTGGACCGACCAGGTGTTGACGAACTCATCGTCTTCCTTGAGACGCTGGGACCGTTGCGTATCGCGTTCGGCGAAATGAATGACCTTGATACCCATTTCCATGCATAACCGGGCCCAGTCGACGCCCTGGCGATCCTCGGGCAGCGGATGGTTCAGCTGCATGGCCAATTCCACCAGGCCGGCCTTGAGCAGGTGGGTAATCAAGCCTGGGTTGGCCCCGTGGGCAATGATCGCCGTCGGGCCCCTGCCCAGTTTTTTGCGCAAATTCAGGGCTTGATAGCGCAACGCGTAATTGGTGCGCAACGCGTGGTCCAACTGCGGATCGGTGTAGCCCCCCGCCCATGGCTCGACGCAGGTGTCCAGGTAAAAAGCGCCTTTGTCGAAGGCATACGCAATGACTGCCAGGGAGCTGACTTCCACTGACAGGTTGACGATGAAGTCACCCGGCTCGACGAAGCGATCCAGGATTTGCGCGAAATCCGGCTCGGTCAATGCTTCGCGGACGAAATGGATGCCCCGCTCCTTGAACCAGATGTTCTGCTCGATGACCGGTGCGATAACAGTGATCTGCCGGACCTCGATGTGCTCCTGCCCCAGCAGCAAGGGCAAGGTGGCCCGGGCGATGGAGCCGAAGCCGATGAAGACCAGATGGCCGGTGAACGGGACCTGATGTTTCATGTGCTGCTTCCTTGAAGACGGTGTATTTCCCATGAAATAACCGAACGACGACCGAAGCTACTGTCAATGTTGACAGGTGCGGCGCGGCTCGACCCGCGCCGCGCCCTGTGTTCGCTATGAAGTCCCCAGTCCACCGGACAGGTCCGCGCCTGAATGCACACGTCCGTTGGCCGGCTCGACGCCGGGTTCATCACGATGCTCGGTGGTCTTGCTTACCGTGTCACGCACCGTTTCATACCCCTCGCGCGCCTTTTGCTTGGCTTTGTCGGCCAGGTCGGCACTGGTCTTGCCCATCACTCGCTGTTCGGTGGTGGTACTGGGCAAGGCCGCTCCCAACATCGCGCCCAAGGCTATACCCGCCGCCGCCATCATCAACGGCTGCTCCTTGAGCAAGCGGCTGAACTGATCGCCCAGGTCGTGGGAGCCCTGGGTCATGCGCTCACCCGTTTCATGGGCGCTGCGCCGGGCTTGTCGGGCACCGGAGCCCAAACCTTCGGCCAGATGCGAGGCCTTGTCCTTGAGATGGTGGAAACCCTCACGCAAGGAGTCGGTGGTGTCGTGCAGATGGTTCCGGGCACTGCCCACGCCACTGGCGAGCCCCTCGGTCCAGCCGCCGGTGTCCTGGTCGGGTCCGACGCGATAGCCAACCCGAGGCGGATGGTTCTGGCCGAGCATCAGCCAGCACAATCCGACCGTGGTCAGTACCGTCGGCACGGGGTTGTTGCGTACTGTGGTGCCCAGGTTGCCGAAGAACTCCGCGCCGTTGCCCTTCACCAGGCCCAAGGCCTGGTCGAGCATCTGGCCCGGGGTGAATTTGCTGCCCAGGGCATCGACGATATGGCTGATATGGGCACGCTGCTCATCGATCTCGCGCTCGATGGCCTCCGGGCTCTTTTCCGATTCTGTTTTGAATTCATCCTTCATGAGGCTTTCCTCCGCAGGGCTTCCTGGTCTTTGTTCAAGGCGTCGAGCGTTCGGTCAGGCTTGAAATGGGACGGTTCGAATTGCTTCTTGCCGGACTGCACCATGACGAAACCGATGATCATCACCACGACGCCAACGATCAGCGCGGCCAACCAGGGCGCCATCATCGTGCTCAGGCCATACACCACGGCCATCAGCAAGATGATGAAGCCGGCCATCAGCACCATTGCGCCGCCCGCCACACCGGCGATACCGGCTTTCAAGGTGTTGAGGCTGGCCTGGAATTCCGCCTTGGCCAGGGCCAGTTCCTTGGTGAACAGTGAGGGCACCTCGTGGGTCAACTGCCGGAGCAGGCCCATGACCGAGGCATCGCTTTCGGGCGCCGGGGCCCCTGCGGGACGCTGGATATCCGGGTCTGGTCGATTCATCACAATTCTCCTCTGGTATTGGCCGAGCCCGGCAGCGAGCCGGTGGCTGAATCACTGGGATGGTCCTGCACGCTGGGTGAAGTCGGGGTAACGCCGGTGGCAAGGCCGCTGCTGCTTGTCGCGGCACCCGGACCGATAGGATCAGGTATCGGGTCGAAAGGCTGAGTGCCGGACCCTTCGGTCGATGGCTCCGTCTGTTCGGCGGCAGGGTTGTCGACTTCGGTGGCGACCGGCGAGGTGCCGGCCTTGAGGAACCGCGACAGTCCGAAACCCACGGCAATACTGCCAGCGAGGAACAGGCCGGGGTTCTCTCGCGCCAGCCGCGAGCCATCGTGCAGCAGCTGCTCGGCGCTCTTGTTGCGCAGTTTGCTGGCCAGGCCGCTCATGTTATCGGCCATGTCCGCCAGGTAATGCGACAAGCCCAGCGTGTCGTTGGCTTCGAGTTCCGACATGGCCGACTTGGCGCTACGCGCCAATGCATCGATCTGGTCCGCCGCGGTATCGCGGTACTGGCCAAAATGCGCATCGGCCTGCTCTCGGGCGCTGCCGATGGCTTCGTTCACGTCATCCTTGATGTGGTTCAGGGGCTCTTCAGCTCGCCCCTGGCTTGCGGTGCCGCTTTGTCGCTCGGGGTTGTTGTCCGGGATAGTCATGTCTGTCCATCGCCTCCGTGATGAAAAACTCAACATCAGGCACTGCCTGGGCAGATGCCTGGATCAGTGCCTCTCAGAACAAGTGACGGGACGCATGGGAGCCGAGTTCCAACGAGTTTGAGGGTTGCACGCCGTGTGGTCGCCGACGCCGTTGGGTTGGGTTTCGTTAAAAAAAAGGGCATTGGTGCGTACACCAATGCCCGATCCAACCCTGGTCCAACAGACCAACCGACGCTCCTATCCAGCCTCAACCCAGCGCGGTATCCAGAAACATCATGACCGCGAACCCCATCATCAGCCCGAGGGTCGCTGGCGTTTCGTGGCCGTTGCGGTGGGTTTCGGGAATCACTTCATGGGACACCACAAAGATCATCGCACCCGCCGCCAGCCCCAGGCTTATGGGGTACGCCACGGCCACGCCAGAAGACATGCCCAGGCCGATCACCGCGCCCAGCGGCTCCATCAACCCTGAGCCGACCGCAATCAGTGCGGCGCGCAACGTGCTGATCCCGGTCACCCGCAGCGCCATGGCGATGGCGAGGCCTTCGGGAATGTCCTGGATCGCAATGGCGGTGGTCAAGGGCAAGCCGACCTTGAGGTCGCCGTTGGCGAAGCTCACGCCTATGGCCATGCCCTCAGGCAAGTTGTGCAAGGTGATCGCCAGGACAAACAACCAGACCCGGTTGATGCGCTTGGCCTCGGGGCCACGCCGGCCACTCAGCTCATGCTCATGGGGGACGAAACGGTCAAGGCCGACCATCAGCAAAACCCCCAGCCCAAGGCCGATCACGACCACAAGGGCGGCAAGCAATTGGTTGCCACATATGATTTGCGCCGCTTCAATGCCGGGCAGGATCAACGAAAAGGAGCTCGCCGCGAGCATCATGCCGGCCGCGAAACCCAACATGATGTCCTGGGTGCGCGATGAAATATCGCGCAGCACCACCGCCATCAGCGCCCCCAGGGCGGTGGCGGCGAAGCCGGAGGTTCCGCCCAGCGCTGCATAGCCCAGGTTCTGGCGGTCGGCGCCCACCAGCGCGTTATAGCCGCTATACAGCAACAGCACCGCGACCAGCGCCAATCCAAGCCAGAAGGTCACCCCCAGCAGCAGATTGTTTTGCACAGGATCAAGCCAGGTACGCCAGGGCGATCGAATCCGGGAGGTGGGCTGGTCCATCTAATGTCCTTGTCGATTAGCCGCGCGAAGCCCGCCCGTCCCCCCTGATGGCGGGACGGGCGGGCGATATGTTCAGGCGAGAGGGCCCAAGCCCCCTCGCCGGTTTATTACAGTTTGTCACCTTGCATCCCCGAACCCAAGTCGGCGCCTGTCGTAGGATCGCTTTCAGGGTTGGACATCGTCCGCGCCTTCATGTCCATCAGCAGCGCTTCGTCTTTCTCACTCAACTGCACAGTGGCCATGCCATCTCCGCCATCGACCGCTGGCGTTGGGTTCTCGACGAATTCCCAATCGTCGCCCTGATTCCAAGGACCGCGCACCGAGGGTTCGCCCTGGGACATATTGAAGTACACATTGGTGAACTCCGGCATGCCAGGCAATTTCCCTTGTGGGAAGTTGGGCTGGATGGAATGGAGGGCTTTTTCGAAGGACAGCTGGTGGGCGATTTCACGGGTCATCAGGAAGCCCAGGGCTTCTTTTACACCCGGGTCATCAGTGACATTCATCAGCCGCTCATAAACGATTTTCGCCCGGGCTTCGGCGGCGATGTTCGAACGCATGTCCGCCGTGGGCTCACCGATGGTGTCGATGTAGGCCGCGGTCCAAGGCACACCGGCCGAGTTGGTCAGCGGCGAGCCTGCGCCATACAGCACGCTGGTGATGTGGGAATCGTTGCCGGCGCCGTTGATCTCGCGATACAGCTGGCCCTCTTGTTCGACACCTTCGGCCATCTTGCCCTTGGCGCCCTTGTTCAACATCACGATGATCGAGCCGATCACCTCCAGGTGGCTGAGCTCCTCGGTGGCGATGTCCATCAGCAGGTCCTTGCGGCCAGGATCATCTTCGGACAGGGCCTGGGTGAAATAACGGGACGCTGCGGCCAATTCGCCTTGGGCGCCACCAAACTGTTCGAGCAACAGGTTAGCGAGTCCTGGATTGGGCTCGGCGACGCGCACGGTATATTGCAATCGTTTGTTATGAATGAACATGATTGAACTCCTCGGTCAGGACACAGTTCATGGGAAACCCTGCCGACGACAGGCCCATGAAAGTCAGAAGAAGTTAAACAGATAAAATTTATTTTTTATTCACGACATAAGACGAACGGTCACTGTGGTTATACAAAAACCAACCCGCCTTGAATAATGAATAATTAAGCGAAGCCGGGCATGACATGCCCGACTGTAAACACACTTTAATAAGCGGCTGGTACAGGCCTCATGCCAGCGACATGAGGCCCGTAGACCACGGGGCATTACGATTTACGACCGCCACCGTGGCTATTTTCACCGCCTTTCTTGCCAGCTTCGGAGGCTTTTTCCCGATCATTTGCAAAGTTGCCGCCAGACGCCTGGCCACCTTTCTTGCCGGCTTCCGATGCCCGTTCAGGGTCATTGGCAAAATTGCCACCCGAGGCTTGTCCACCTTTGCGGCCCGCCTCTGCGGCACGTTCCGGATCGTTGGCAAAATTGCCACCCGACATGTGGCCACCCTTACGACCGGCCTCGGCTGCGCGTTCCGGATCGTTGGCGAAGTTGCCACCCGATGCTTGGCCGCCTTTCTTGCCGGCTTCCGATGCCTTTTCACGATCGTTAGCGAAATTGCCAGGGTTGTTATTACCTGTATTTGCCATTTCATTCACCTCGTTAGTTGCTATTTGCGAACCCCGTTGGCTCGTACTTATTCGGAAAACATGCCGCATCCAAGGTTTGAAGAAAGTGCTTCAAACGGCGACGAACGGTCAATGCTTAATTTATATACCGCTGCGCTTGGAATGAATTGAAATTCGCTATCACCCAAGCGGCGATCAATTAACGCCATCAAGATGCTCAACTTTATGGGAGCCACCTGCTCGCAAATGCGATGTCTCAGTCGATATGAATATCGAACTCTGAACTGCTTCGCGAACAGGTTCGCTCTCACAATGGCTTTACTCTGAACATCTAAATACAGTGCGTGTCTTTCCACGCTGTCCGCCAAGGGCCGAGTGGCGCCGGCACCCCATTGCACCGGTCTCGTCACCCTGGCCTCGCGCCGTTCCAGGAAGCCAAAACTCGCGGGCTGCCGGTGTTGTCTTGCACCACCGCACTGACCGGCTTGCGGTGTCCGGGTACCCTGTCGCCGATACCCGGATAAAGCGTGATTCAGGGCGAGATCGGGTCGCTGGCCGGGAACGTCTCTTCCAGCGCTTCATCCAGTTGATCGTTGGTAATGTCCCGTTCGCCAACTTTGCCACTGCGTTCGCAATGGCAATCCTGCGCCGGGCACGGCTCGCCGTTGGGGTGTTGTTCCGCGCAGGCCTGGCTGCAATAAGCCTCGCCGTCGTGATTGAACACCCGCTCGGGATCGACGTCGCAGTGACAGCCGGGGCAGCCACATTTCAATTCACTCATGCTCCTCCTCCTGCATTCGCGCTATCAGGATCCCACCAGCAACTGCACCTCAAGGTTCGCTGCCGCAACGCCATGCTTGGCGACATACACTTCATCAACCCAACCTTTGGTCAGGTTGCGATAAGTTTGGGTGCCCACGGCCGTGCCGCTGTCCCATTCAATGATGTCGCCGATGTCAACGTCGTTGGCGGGGCCCAGTTCGAGCACCGTGTGGCCATCCTCTTGCGCCACGTAGACGCCGACCCTGGCGCTTTGTCGATTGATGGCTCTCACCTCTCCGGTGGTCTGCTTCATACCTGTCCTCTATCGTTTTGACGGCAGGTTGGGACGTGGCCGGAGCAACCGGCCGCGCCTTTCATGCAAGCTCCAACCTCAGCGCTTGGCTTCGGTATGCGGGTTGGCCGAACGCTCCAGGAATGCCTGGGTGATTTCCGGCAAATGGTCGCGCAGCCAATCGGCCATCGCGATTTCCTGGGGCAGGATCTGCTCGCAAGCCCTTTGGGTTTCCACGTCGCCGGCCACTTTCGCCGCTTCGATCAGCACCGTGTAGGAAGCAATCTCGAGGTTTTCGAAAACGTAGCCACTCATGGCACCCTTGACCACTTCGTCACTCATCGCCATGCCGCCCATGGCCTGACCGAACGCCATCAGCTTGCCGGCCATGTCCTTGAGCATCGAGGGGCTGCCGCCCAGGCGCTGGATGCACCCTTCGACCAACCTTTGCTGCCCGAGCGTCTCTTCGATGTGCTGTTCGATTCGGGCCTTGAGCACCGGATAATGTTCCAGGCGCTCGGCCTGGGCCTTGAGCATTTTCTCCGCTTGCTGTTCCATGGCGTGAGCATCGTTGAGCCAATCCAGCAGGTTCTCTTTAGGGGTTGCCATTGCGTTCTCCTTATTCAGTGTCATTGGCGCACTGCAGTGCGAAAGCTCTGAAATACCGCACATAGGGTGGATGTCCGCCGCGCCGGGAAAGTTTGAAGAAACAGCATCGGAGGGCGACGAAAGGCGTACCGCGGACCCGATGCTAACCTCTACGATTCAAGGCCAGCGGAGCACAGCAATGCCCGACGATCTTCACCGTGAACCCATCGAACAACTGCAGGAATACCTGTCCGGGCGCCGTTTCCTGGTGCTGACGGGCGCGGGAATCAGCACCCCTTCCGGCATCCCCGACTACCGTGACAGCGACGGCGTTCGTCGGGGCCGGCAACCGATGATGTACCAGGAGTTTCTCGCCAAACCCGAGGCGCGAAGACGCTACTGGGCGCGGGCCATGCTGGGCTGGCCACGCCTGCGCCAAGCGCGCCCGAACCTGGCCCACGAGGCCCTTGCAGCGTTGCAGGCGGCGGAGCGCATCAGCGCGCTGATCACACAGAATGTCGACGCCCTGCACGACCGGGCCGGAAGCCGCCAGGTCATCGAGCTGCACGGCAGCTTGCATCGAGTGCTGTGCCTCGATTGCGGCCAGCGCAGCGAGCGGCAGCACATCCAGGCCTTGATGGAAACCGAGAACCCCTACCTGACCGGTGTCGACGCAGTGCAGGCGCCCGATGGCGACACGCTGCTGGACCCGGCGTTCGAGGCACGCTTCCAGGTTCCGCGTTGCCCCCATTGCGCGGGTGAACGCCTGAAACCGGATGTGGTTTTTTTCGGTGAAAACGTCGCCGCACCCACCGCCGCTCGCGCCATGGAAGCCGTTGAACAAGCGGATGGATTGTTGGTGGTGGGATCGTCATTGATGGCCTATTCGGCGTTTCGCCTGTGCCGGGCAATCAAGGACCAGGGCAAGCCGCTGCTGGCGATCAACCGGGGCAAGACCCGGGCCGATGAGTTGCTGGATTTGAAGGTTGAAATGCCGTGTGAGCAGCTATTGCCGCTGCTGACCTGAAGCTCGCTCCCACAGGTCCTGATCCTTGAACGTATCGAACAACGCCTGCGCCGCCGCCGACAGCTCGTAGCCCGGCTTGGTCAGGACGCCGATGGCTCGTTCTATGACCGGCTCGCCAAGGGTGATGCAGCGGGCGCCCAGCTCGTGCATCTGGCCGACGCACAGGGCCGGCACGGCGCTCACGCCCAGGCCGCTGGCAACCATCCGCCCGACCGTCGCCAGTTGGTGGCTCTCGAATTCCACGGGCAGTTTCATGCCTCGGGATTGCAGATGCTCCTCCAGCATCACCCGCACGGTAGAGGGCCGTTGCAAGGTGATGAACGGCTGTTCCAATAGAGTCTCCCACTGGAGTTCGTCGCGCTGGGCCAATGGCGAATCCAGCGGCACCACCGCGACGAAACGGTCCAGGTACAACGGCGTGAACACCAGCGACGAACCCTGCATCGGCTCGAACGCCACCCCCAGCTCCACGTGGCGATCGCGGACCATTTCCAGCACCTGTTCATTGATCACGTCGTTGACCGTGACGTTGACATTTGGGAACCGCGCGCGGAAGGTCTTGAGGATCGGCGGCAGCAGGTTGCCGGCGAAGGATGGCATCGCGGCCAAGGTCACACGGCCACGCTGCAAGGTGAAACGCTGGCGCATTTCGTCTTCGGCGTTATCCCAATCGGCCACCAGCCGGCGGGCCAGTGGCAGCAGTGATTCGCCTTCGGGGGTCAACGCGACGTTACGCGTATTGCGGCTGAACAGACGGCCACCGAGGCCCTCTTCCAGCGCCTTGATCGTCAGGCTCAGGGCCGATTGAGAGAGGTGCAACCGCTCGCAAGCGACGGCGAAGCTCAGGCTTTGGGCGACGGCAAGGAAAGCGCGGATTTGCTTGAGGGTCATAGTCGCTAACGCTCCCAGCGGCGAGTGGTCAGTTTCGAGCTGCAAGCTTATGCCAGCTATTATTGAGTTTTATCAATCAATGCAACGTAAAAATCAACTTAACAAATATATGACTTGGCGCAACACTGCATTCCATCGCGACCCCATTCAAGAATAAAAGAGGTGTCTATGGCAGGTTTCGACAAACGCGTGAGCTCTTACGAAGAGGCGCTGGACGGCTTGAAGGACGGCATGACCGTCATCGCCGGCGGCTTCGGTCTATGCGGCATTCCAGAGAACCTGATCGCCGAGATCAAGCGCAAGGGCACCCGCGACCTTACCGTGGTTTCCAACAACTGCGGCGTTGACGGTTTCGGCCTCGGCGTCCTGCTGGTGGACCGGCAGATTCGCAAGGTGGTGGCTTCCTACGTGGGCGAAAACGCCCTGTTCGAACAGCAATTGCTGAGTGGCGAAATCGAAGTCGTGCTCACCCCCCAAGGCACCCTCGCCGAAAAAATGCGTGCGGGCGGCGCAGG
Source organism: Pseudomonas algeriensis (assembly GCF_048847255.1). Classification (NCBI taxonomy): domain Bacteria; kingdom Pseudomonadati; phylum Pseudomonadota; class Gammaproteobacteria; order Pseudomonadales; family Pseudomonadaceae; genus Pseudomonas; species Pseudomonas algeriensis. The sequence continues at coordinate 96,812 of NZ_JBKKRK010000003.1, forward strand.
CATCCCGGCGTTCTTCACCGCCACCGGCGTCGGCACCCCCGTGGCCGAAGGTAAGGAAGTACGCGAGTTCCACGGTCGCCAGTACCTGATGGAAGAATCCATCACCGGCGACTTCGCCATCGTCAAAGGTTGGAAAGCCGACCATTTCGGCAATGTGATCTATCGCCACACCGCTCAGAACTTCAATCCCCTGGCCGCCACGGCGGGCAAGATCACCGTGGTGGAAGTCGAAGAAATCGTCGAGCCCGGCGAGCTGGACCCGGCACAAATCCATACTCCAGGCATCTACGTCGACCGGGTCATCTGCGGCACGTTTGAAAAGCGCATCGAACAGCGCACCGTGCGTAAGTGATCCCCTGCCCCCGGCCCGAATGAAGGAATGACACCATGGCACTTTCCCGCGAACAAATGGCTCAGCGCGTCGCCCGCGAAATGCAAGACGGCTATTACGTAAACCTCGGTATCGGCATCCCGACCCTGGTCGCCAACTACATCCCCGAAGGCATGGAAGTCATGTTGCAATCGGAAAATGGCCTGCTCGGCATGGGCGCGTTTCCCACCGAAGCAGAAGTCGACGCTGACATGATCAACGCCGGCAAACAAACCGTCACCGCGCGCATCGGCGCGTCGATCTTTTCGTCCGCCGAATCGTTCGCGATGATTCGCGGCGGCCACATCGACCTGACCGTGCTCGGCGCGTTCGAGGTGGACGTCGAAGGCAATATCGCCTCATGGATGATCCCCGGCAAGCTGGTCAAGGGCATGGGCGGCGCAATGGACCTGGTGGCCGGTGCCGAGAACATCATCGTCACCATGACCCACGCGTCCAAGGACGGTGAGTCGAAATTGCTGCCTCGCTGCAGCCTGCCGCTGACCGGCGCCGGGTGCATCAAGCGCGTGCTCACCGACCTGGCCTACCTGGAAATCCAGGACGGCGCCTTTATTCTCAAGGAACGCGCCCCGGGCGTCAGCGTCGAGGAAATCGTCGCCAAGACCGCCGGCAAGCTGATCGTGCCGGACCACGTCCCTGAAATGCAGTTCGCTGCCCAGTGAGGAGAGATTCGATGCAAGAAGTCGTGATTGTCGCCGCTACCCGTACCGCCATCGGCAGTTTCCAGGGTTCGCTCGCTTCCATTCCCGCGCCGGAGCTCGGTGCCGCAGTGATTCGTCGGCTGCTGGAACAGACTGGTCTGGCTGGCGAACAGGTCGATGAAGTGATCCTCGGCCAAGTGCTGACCGCAGGCTCCGGGCAGAACCCGGCGCGCCAGGCGTCGATCCTCGCCGGCCTGCCCCACGCCGTGCCGGCGCTGACCTTGAACAAGGTTTGCGGCTCAGGCCTCAAAGCGCTGCACCTGGGCGCCCAGGCGATTCGCTGTGGCGATGCCGACGTGATCATCGCCGGCGGCATGGAAAACATGAGCCTGGCCCCCTATGTGTTGCCAGCCGCCCGCACCGGCTTGCGCATGGGCCACGCGAAAATGATCGACAGCATGATCACCGACGGTTTGTGGGACGCGTTCAACGATTACCACATGGGCATCACCGCCGAGAACCTGGTGGACAAGTACAGCATCAGCCGCGAGGCGCAAGATGCCTTCGCCGCCGCGTCCCAGCAGAAAGCCGTCGCCGCCATCGAAGGCGGCCGCTTCGCCGATGAGATCACGCCGATTCTGATTCCCCAGCGCAAGGGCGATCCGGTGGCCTTTGCCGTCGACGAACAACCGCGCGCCGGCACCACCGCCGAATCCCTGGGCAAGCTCAAGCCGGCGTTCAAGAAAGACGGCAGCGTCACGGCGGGCAATGCGTCCTCGCTGAACGATGGCGCCGCCGCCGTGATCCTGATGAGCGCAGAAAAAGCCAAGGCGCTGGGTTTGCCGGTGCTGGCAAAGATCAGTGCCTACGCCAACGCCGGCGTCGACCCGGCGATCATGGGCATCGGCCCGGTCTCGGCCACTCGTCGTTGCCTGGACAAGGCCGGTTGGTCGCTTGACCAACTGGACCTGATCGAGGCCAACGAAGCCTTCGCCGCACAGTCCTTGGCCGTCGCCAAGGAACTGGAATGGGACATGGACAAGGTCAACGTCAACGGCGGCGCCATCGCATTGGGCCATCCAATCGGGGCTTCGGGCTGCCGAGTGCTGGTGACGCTGCTGCATGAAATGATCAAGCGCGACGCCAAGAAAGGCCTCGCGACACTCTGCATCGGCGGCGGCCAAGGCGTTGCCCTCGCGCTGGAACGGGCGTAACCGACAACAGGCACAACGGTGGCCGCGCGGACCCACGACATTCGCGCAGTCACCGGCACCACCACCGGCGCGACCTTGGTTGCGCCGGTTTTTTTATGCCTTGAGTTTGGGTTGTCCAATCTGGCCCCATCGCGAGCAAGCTCGTTCCCACAAGGGTGCTTTGGTATCCGCAGACGCACTGTTCACCCCAAATCCCCTGTGGGAGCGAGCTTGCTCGCGATGGCGGTGGGTCACGTGACGATGATCCGTCAGCCCCCCGCACCCAACCGGTCACGACTGTTGGTCAGGTGCAGCCACATGGCCGCGCGGGCGGCGTCGGGGTCCTGGCGCTTGATGGCGTTGTAAATCGCTTCGTGCTCCAGGTTGGCAAATTGCGCAAGCCTGCCCAGGTCCGCCTGGCCACGTTCGGCCATGTTCACCCGCGTACGGGGAATCATCGCACTGCCCAAGTGCTGCATGATTTCGACAAAACAGGTGTTGTCCGTGGCTTCGGCGATCAACAGGTGGAAACGCCGGTCAGCCTCGACGCAGCTGTCATTGCTGCTGAGCAACCGCTGATAGTCATCCAAGGCCTCGCGCATCTGCTGCAATTGCCGTTCGCTGCGACGCTGGGCAGCCAAAGCGGCGGCCTGGGTCTCAAGCCCCAAGCGCAATTCCAGGATTCCCCGAACGCCCGCCGCGGTATCGACGTTGAGCCTCAGCCCTTGCTCTCCCGTTTGTTCCAGCACGAAAGTGCCTATGCCGTGGCGTGTCTCCACCAGCCCCGAGGCCTGCAACTTGGAAATCGCCTCGCGCACCACCGTGCGGCTGACGCCATGCTCTTGCACGATGGCGCCCTCGGACGGCAACTTCTGCCCCGGCTTCAACTGCCCAAGCAAAATGCTCTGGCTCAACTTCGCCACCAAGTCATGGGCCAGGTTGTGGGCGCGCTTGCGCAGGGGCGCTTCAATGTCTTGCTGCATGTGCCAGGGTTCCTTGAAGACAAGCGTGTCGATCCTATCACTGGCAGGGTTGGATTTGTGCATCGGCGAGGCTTTTACTTGTATGACAACAGGCAGGATAGCCCTTTAAAAACCGCATAAAGGGGGATGTATTCGACACCCGTTTAAAAACCGTTCAGATAGGGCATAAGCGCCTTTAGTGGCTTACAACCCCACAAACACAGCATAAAAACCCTTCCCACCCAATCCAATCGTGCTCAAAAACTGCTTGTCAGACAAAAAAATCCACTTGTATGATGTCTATCAACATCGGCACCCGCACGATGCCCCGCATAAAAATAAAGAGTGGGAGAAAAATCAGTGAATACCTCCAGCCTCAGGGCGAATGCCGGCGCGGATCCGGTGCTGCAATCGGCTATATCCAAGGTCAAGCGCCACATCTTGCCGCTGTTCGTCATCATGTTCATCGTCAACTACATCGACCGGGTGAACATCGGCTTCGTCCGCTCCCATATGGAGCACGACCTGGGCATCGGTGCAGCCGCCTACGGTTTTGGCGCCGGCCTGTTTTTCATCGGCTACGCGCTGTTCGAAGTCCCTTCCAACATCTTGTTGCAACGCATCGGCGCCCGAATCTGGCTGACGCGCATCATGCTTACCTGGGGCCTGGTGGCGGCAGGCATGGCCTTCATTCAGAACGAAACCCACTTCTACATCCTGCGTTTCCTGCTGGGCGTGGCCGAGGCTGGCTTCTTCCCTGGCGTGATTTATTACTTCACCCGTTGGTTGCCCGGGGTCGAACGCGGCAAAGCCATCGCCATCTTCCTCAGCGGCTCTGCGATCGCTTCGCTGATTTCCGGCCCATTGTCAGGATTGCTCCTGCAGATCAACGGCCTGGGCATGCACGGTTGGCAGTGGATGTACTTTATCGAAGGGATGTTTTCCGTCGGCCTGTGCTTCTTCGTCTGGTTCTGGCTCGACTCCAAGCCCCACGACGCCAAGTGGCTGGACCGTGCTGAACAGGACGCGCTGGTCAAGGCCATCGATGATGAACAGGCAGCCCGTGAAGCCGCGACGCCGATCAAGCTGTCCATCGGGCAACTGCTCAAGGATCGCCAGATCATTCTGTTCTGCGTGATTTATTTCTTCATTCAATTGACGATCTATGCCGCCACCTTCTGGCTGCCGAGCATCATCAAGAAGATGGGCGAGCTCAGCGACGTTCAGGTCGGGCTGTTCAATTCGATTCCCTGGTTGCTGTCGATTGTCGGCATGTACGCCTTCGCCTCGCTGTCGGCCAAATGGAAGTTCCAACAGGCCTGGGTCGCTGCGGCCCTGCTGATCGCCGCGGCGGGGATGTTCATGTCCACCACCGGCGGGCCCATCTTCGCCTTCGTCGCGATCTGCTTCGCGGCCCTGGGTTTCAAATCGGCGTCTTCGCTGTTCTGGCCGATTCCCCAGGCCTACCTGGACGCACGCATTGCCGCCGGCGTGATCGCGTTGATCAACTCGGTGGGCAACCTCGGCGGCTTCGTCGCGCCGACCACCTTCGGCCTGCTGGAACAGCACACCGGCTCGATCCAGGGCGGTCTGTATGGCCTCGCCGCCACCTCGATCATTGCCGCGATCATCGTATTCGCCGCACGCAACACACCCAAGCAGAAATCCGCCACGACCCCTACCGACCCGGTTACCAGCCACGCCTGACCACAACAATAATTCAAGGATACGTACACGATGACTACGCCAGACACCAGCAAAGCCCCGATCATCACCAGCATGCAGGTCGTGCCCGTGGCCGGCCACGACGGCATGCTGCTGAACCTCAGCGGCGCCCATGGCCCGTTCTTCACTCGCAACATCGTCATCCTCAAGGACAACGCCGGGCACACCGGCGTGGGCGAGGTGCCCGGCGGCGAACGCATTCGCCAGACGCTGGAAGATGCGCGCTCGCTGGTAGTCGGCAGCCCCATCGGCACCTACCAGAAAATTCTCAACAGCGTGCGCCAGGCCTTTGCCGACCGCGACGCCGGTGGCCGTGGCCTGCAAACGTTCGACTTGCGCATCACTATCCACGCCGTCACCGGCCTGGAAGCCGCATTGCTGGATCTGCTCGGCCAGCATCTGGATGTCCCGGTCGCGGCCCTCCTCGGCGAAGGCCAGCAGCGCGACGAAGTGAAGATGCTTGGCTATCTGTTCTATGTCGGTGATCGGCAACAGACCGACCTGCCCTACCGCAGCGAACCGGACGCCGATAACGACTGGTTCCGCGTGCGTCACGAGAAAGCCCTCGATGCCGAAGCGGTGGTGCGCCTGGCCGAAGCGGCCCATGCGCACTATGGTTTCCAGGACTTCAAACTCAAGGGCGGCGTGCTCAAGGGCGACGAGGAAATCGAAGCCGTGACCGCATTGGCCGAGCGTTTTCCCCAGGCGCGCATCACCTTGGACCCGAACGGCGCTTGGTCACTCAAGGAAGCGATCCGCTTGTGCCGTGATCAGCATAAGGTGCTGGCGTACGCCGAGGACCCTTGCGGAGCGGAGAATGGCTATTCGGGCCGCGAGGTGATGGCCGAGTTCCGTCGGGCCACCGGCCTCAAGACCGCCACCAATATGATTGCCACCGACTGGCGCGAGATGGGCCACGCCATTACCTTGCAATCGGTGGACATCCCCCTCGCCGACCCGCATTTCTGGACCATGCAGGGTTCCGTACGGGTCGCGCAGATGTGCAATGAGTGGGGCCTGACCTGGGGCTCCCATTCCAATAACCACTTCGATATTTCCCTGGCGATGTTCACCCACGTGGCAGCCGCCGCACCGGGCGACATCACTGCCATCGACACCCACTGGATCTGGCAGGACGGGCAACGCCTGACCAAGGCGCCTTTGCAGATCAAGGGGGGTTGCGTGCAGGTGCCGAAAAAACCTGGGCTGGGGATCGAACTGGACATGGACCAGCTGGCCAAGGCTCACGAGCTGTACAAAGGCATGGGGCTTGGGGCGCGGGACGATTCGGTGGCGATGCAGTACCTGATCCCGGGCTGGACGTTCAACAACAAGCAGCCGTGCCTGGTTCGCTGAGACGCTAAGAACTTTTAGCTCGGCACCGTAATGTGGGAGCGAGCTTGCTTGCTCCCACATTGGATCTGAATCCGGGGCTAACCCTCCGGCCGCAGGATCAGCACCGCCAGCGGCGGCAGGTTCAGTTCCAGCGAAAGCGCCTGGCCATGGCTGGGGATTGCCTCGGTCGAGGCACCGCCGCCGTTGCCATAGTTGGAACCGGCGTAGGTGTCGGCATCGCTATTGAGCAACTCCACCCAACGACCACCAAACGGCACGCCCACCCGATACGCCTCGCGCGGCACCGGTGTGAAGTTGGCGACCACCAGCACCGGCCGACCGTCCTTGCTCCAGCGCAACCACGCATAGACGCTGTTGAGCGCATCGTCGCCGATCAGCCACTGGAAGCCCTGGGGTGCGTCGTCCTGATCGTGCAGCGCCGGCTCTTCGCGATAGAGTCGATTCAGATCGCTGACCAGCCTTTGCACGCCGCAGTGCTCCGGGTACTGCAACAGGTACCAATCCAGTTGCTGGTCATGATTCCATTCGCGCCATTGGCCGAACTCGCAACCCATGAACAGCAGCTTCTTGCCGGGATGGCCCCACATGAAACTCAGATAAGCCCGCAGGTTGGCGAATTTCTGCCAGCGGTCACCGGGCATCTTGTCGATCAGCGAACGCTTGCCATGGACCACTTCGTCGTGGGAAATCGGCAGAACGAAACGCTCGGACCAGGCGTACACCAGGCCAAAACTCAACTCGTTGTGATGATGGGCGCGGTACACCGGATCCTGCTGGATGTAATGCAGCGAATCGTGCATCCAACCCATGTTCCACTTGTAGGCGAAACCCAAACCGCCCTGCTGCGTGCTCTGGCTGACGCCAGGCCAGGCGGTGGACTCTTCGGCGATGACCAGCGCACCAGGGGTTTCCAGGGCGATCACGTCGTTGAGATGCCGCAAAAAATCGATGGCTTCCAGGTTCTCCCGTCCGCCATGGCGGTTAGGCACCCATTCGCCGGCCTTGCGCGAATAGTCGCGATACAACATCGAGGCCACGGCGTCCACCCGCAGGCCGTCGACGTGGAAATGCTTGAGCCAATGCAACGCCGACGCCAGCATGAAGCCGTGGACTTCGGTGCGGCCCAGGTTGTAGATGAGCGTGTCCCAATCCTGATGGAAGCCTTCCAGCGGGTTGCCGTACTCGTACAGCGCCGTGCCGTCGAACTGGGCCAGGCCATGGGTATCGGTGGGAAAGTGCGCCGGGACCCAGTCCAGGATTACGCCAATGTCAGCCTTGTGGCAGGCGTTGACGAACGCGGCGAAATCATCGGGCGAACCAAAACGCGCCGTGGGGGCAAACTGCGAAAGGGGTTGATAGCCCCACGAACCACCGAACGGGTGCTCCATGATGGGCATCAGCTCGATATGGGTGAAGCCCAGGTCCTTGACGTAAGGGATCAACCGCTCAGCCAGCTCATGCCAGTTGTACTGCCGGGACACCTCCCCCGCCTCGTCGATCTCGCACTGCCAGGAACCGGCGTGCAACTCATAGATCGAAAGCGGCGCGCCCGGTAGCTGGCGTTCACGACGGCTCTGCATCCACTCGTCGTCGTGCCATTCGATCTTCAGGGGCGGGGCGACCTTGGACGCCGTATCAGGCGGCATCTGCGTGGCCAGGGCCACCGGGTCGGCCTTGAGCGGCAGGATGCCGTGGGCACCGAGGATTTCATATTTGTAGCCTTCGCCGGGACCCAGCCTCGGGATGAAGATTTCCCACACGCCAGACGGGTAACGAATGCGCATCGGGTGCCGGCGCCCGTCCCAGACGTTGAAATCCCCCACCACCGAGACCCGGCGCGCATTCGGCGCCCAGACGGCGAAGCGCACGCCATCGACGCCATCCACCGTTTTCAGTTGAGCACCGAGGCAGGCACTGAGGTCGCGGTGATTGCCCTCGGCAAACAGGTAGAGATCCATTTCCCCCAGCAGCGGTCCGAAGCTGTACGGGTCCTCGGCAACCTGCTCTCCACCGGCCCAACGGGTGCGCAGCAGGTACGGTTGGGCGCGGTCGAAATGGCCGACGAACAGGCCCGGGGTTTCGGTGATCTGCAACTCGCCCAGCTCCTCGCCGCCGTCACGGGCGAGCACATGCACACTCAACGCGCCGGGCAGATAGGCCCGGATGAATTGCCCTCCGGCGCCATCGCCATGAGGGCCCAGGATCGAAAACGGGTCGTGGTGTTCGGCGCGCACCAGCGCGTCGATGTCGTGGGGGGCCGGCAGCAAAGACTCTTTGGCCTGCCCCTGTGATTCCTTGTTCGAGACGCTCATGATTCTCTCCACTAAATCGGTCCGGCTAAATCGGAAAAGGGTTCAAGCCCACTCAATAACCCGTACAGGCCGTGCAGCGGCACGGGCAGCCAGGCAGGGCGATTCTCGGCTTCATAAGCCACTTCATAGGCCGCCTTCTCCAGGCCGAACAACGCCAATGCGGCGTCCTCGCCTTCAGCATCCTTCCACCCATGGGCAAGACTAGCTGCCGCCAGCCGATATGCCTGGACAAATGCCTGGCGAGCCTCGGTCAGATAACGGTCGGCGACTCGCTTGCGCGCCGCATCGGCATCGGCCGTGCTGTCGACGGTGTGCAACTGGACCGCCATCGCCGCCGCGTAATCGAACGAGCGCAACACACCGCTGACGTCCTTGTACGGGCTGTGCTTGCCACGTCGTTCATGCAACGGCCGCGCCGGCTCCCCTTCGAAGTCGATCAGGTAGGCATCGCCCTTGATCACCAGCACCTGCCCCAAGTGCAGGTCGCCATGCACGCGGATGCGCAAGCCGCCAGCGGCCTTGCCGGCCAGCTCCTGGACGTGGGCCAGCACGGTTTTCCTGTGTTCCAGCAAGCGTGCGACCATCGCCTGGTCCGCTGGGTTCAATTGGTCCTGATTCTGTTTGAGCAGACGCAAGGCATTTTCCACCTGGGCGGCCACGTCCTTGCCGATGGCCTGGGCCTCCTTGGCGCTGGTAGGCTGGGGCGCGAAGTCTGGATTGTCGGTGGGCTGGGCGAGCACCTGGTGCATCTCCCCGAGGCGCTGGCCGAGCATGCCGGCGAAATCCTTCAGTTCGCCCAAGGCGTTGTAATGCTGTTCCTGCTCCGACACGGCGTCGGCCAATTCGTCGCGCAACGCGCGTTCGAGATTGTTCTGGGTCCATTCCCATGCATCGCCCTGGTTGCTCAGGTACCCCTGGGCGATCATCAGCAAGGCATCTTCACCCTGGGCATCGCGGCGAATCACCGAACCCAGCAGCGGCGAAATATTGCTGAAGCCTGCCGCGGTCAAGTAAGCGCTCATCTCCAGTTCCGGGTGAACGCCGGAGGCGACTTTGCGGATCAGCTTGAGCACCAGGCTGCCACCCACCACCACCGAACTGTTGGACTGCTCGGCGGACAGGTAGCGCACCTCCGGCTCGGCGCCCAGGTTCAGCGCCGCCAGACCTTCGGTGGGTTCGAAGCGCAATTCACCGTCAGCGCACGGCAGCACCGAACCGGCCTGAATGCCCTGGAGCACCGCGCGAATGAAGTTTTCCAAGGTGAACGCATCGGTGATCAAGCCGACCTGGCGACCCCGACGAACCCGCGACAAGGCCAGTTGCTGGGGCAGCGCCGGGCCGACGTGCTCTTCGGCGAGGAGGCCAAATGGAAGTTGATAACGCAAGGTCTGGCCGGCGCTGGTGACGTCGATTTCGCTCAACAGCACAGGGTGTTGCGGATCGCCGAAGCGCACGCCATAAACGATGTCGACGTTCTCGATGGCGCTGTCCTTGCCGGCGAACCAGCGGCGCTTTTGCAGCCAGCTTGGCAGGATGCTCTGCTCCAACGTGGCGCGCGATGGCGCCTCGAGCAATTCTTCCAGGCGTTTTTTCAGCACCAGCGTGGTGAAATCCGGCAGGCTCTGGACCGGCTCCACATGCCAGCTCGGCATCTGGTTTTCCGCCGCCAGGGCGAACCAATAAAAACCGTACGGCGCCAGGGTCAGCAGGAAATTCAACTGGCCAATGGGCGGGAATGCGTTGCCACCAAGCATTTCCACCGGGACCATGCCCGCATAGGCCGACAGATCCAGCTCGGCAGCCTGGGCACTGCGCGATACGTTGGCCACGCAAAGGATGATTTCGTGCTTGCCGTCCGGGCCGGTGTACTCACGGGTATATGCCAGGATCCGCCGGTTGCTCGGCGACAGCATTTTCAACGTGCCCCGGCCAAAGGCCTTGGATTGCTTGCGCACTGCGAGCATGCGACGGGTCCAGTTGAGCAGCGAATGAGGGTCGCCGGACTGGGTCTCGACGTTCACCGACAGATAGCCGTATTGCGGGTCCATGATCGGCGGCAACACCAGGCTCGCCGGGTCGGCACGGGAAAAGCCGCCATTGCGGTCGATGGACCACTGCATCGGCGTGCGCACGCCATCGCGGTCGCCCAGGTAGATGTTGTCGCCCATGCCGATCTCATCGCCGTAATACAAGGTCGGCGTGCCAGGCATCGACAGCAACAGGCTGTTGAGCAACTCCACGCGGCGGCGGTCGCGCTCCATCAGGGGAGCCAGACGTCGACGAATGCCGAGGTTGATCCGCGCGCGACGGTCGGCGGCGTAGTAGTTCCATAGGTAGTCGCGCTCCTTGTCGGTGACCATCTCCAGGGTCAGCTCATCATGGTTGCGCAGGAAAATCGCCCACTGGCAGTTGGCCGGAATCTCCGGCGTCTGGCGCAGGATGTCGGTGATGGGAAAGCGATCTTCCTGGGCCAACGCCATGTACATGCGCGGCATCAAAGGGAAGTGGAACGCCATGTGGCACTCGTCGCCATTGAGGCCTTGGGCATCGACGTCGCCAAAATAGAGCTGGGTGTCTTCCGGCCATTGGTTGGCCTCGGCGAGCAACATGCGGTCGGGGTAGTTGGCGTCGATCTCGGCACGAATCAGCTTGAGGACGTCGTGGGTCTCGGGCAGGTTCTCGTTGTTGGTGCCGTCGCGCTCGATCAGGTAGGGGATCGCGTCCAGACGCAGGCCATCGATGCCCATGTCGAGCCAGTAGCGCATCACCGAGAGCACGGCCTTGATGACTTGCGGGTTGTCGAAGTTGAGGTCCGGCTGGTGCGAGTAGAAACGGTGCCAGAAGTACTGGCCGGCGACCGGGTCCCAGGTCCAGTTGGACTTCTCGGTGTCGAGAAAGATGATCCGGGTGCCGTCATATTTGTGATCGTCATCGGACCAGACGTAGAAATCCCGCGCCTTGGAGCCTTTCTTGGCCTTGCGTGCGCGCTGGAACCAGGGGTGCTGATCGGAGGTGTGGTTGATGACCAGCTCGGTGATCACCCGCAAGTTGCGCTTGTGGGCTTCGGCAATGAAGCGCCGCGCGTCGGCCATGGTGCCATAGTCGGGGCTGACCCCCCGGTACTCGGCGATGTCGTAGCCGTCGTCACGCCGGGGCGAAGGATAGAACGGCAGCAGCCAGATGGTGTTGACGCCCAGGTCGGCGATGTAATCGAGCTTCTCGATCAGACCGGGAAAATCACCGATTCCGTCATTGTTGGAGTCGAAATAGGATTTGACGTGAACCTGATAAATGACCGCGTCCTTGTACCAGAGCGGGTCGTTGATGAAGGTGGCAGACCGGGGTTTCTTGGCCATTTGCAACTCCTGCTGATTCTATAAAGCCGTTGAGCTGGCTGGCGAGACGTACGTGGCGAGGGAGCTTGCTCGCGCTTGAGTGCGAAGCGCTCATCGCTTTTAGAGGGCGCTGCGCGACCCAGCGGGAGCAAGCTCCCTCGCCACAAAAGCACTTCATCCGCTCACTTTTGTTTTATGCCACGCTGATCCGCCAGATCCCGAACGGCTGGTAAGCCGGGTCGATGCGCATGAACTGGTACTTGCCATACCAAGTCCAACGGTGGCCGTTCATCAAGTCCTCGCCCTGGGTCTGGGCGTCGTCCGGCAGGCCCATCTCCCATAACGGCAATTCGAAATTCGCTTCCTGGACGTTATGCGGATCGAGGCTCACCGCCACCAGGATGAAATTGCTGCCGTCCGGTGTGCGCTTGCCGAAGTACAGGATGTTGTCATTCCAGGCGTTGTAGATTTTCAGGCCAAGGTGCGTGTGCAACGCCGGGTTCTGGCGACGGATGCGGTTGAGCTGGGCGATTTCGGCGATGATGTTGCCCGGCGCGGTGAAATCCCTCGGGCGGATTTCGTATTTCTCCGAATCGAGGTACTCCTCCTTGCCTGGCACCGGCGCCGATTCGCACAGTTCAAAGCCCGAATACATGCCCCACAGGCCCGACCCCATGGTCGCCAGCGCCGCACGAATCAGGAAACCCGCGCGTCCCGAGTGATGGAGGAACGCTGGGTTGATGTCCGGTGTGTTGACGAAGAAATTCGGCCGGTAGCATTCGCGCCAAGGCGACTCATTGAGCTCGGTGAAATACGCCGCCAGCTCGGCCTTGGTGTTACGCCAGGTGAAGTAGGTGTAGCTCTGGGAATAACCGACCTTGCCCAGTCGCGCCATCATCGCTGGGGTGGTGAACGCTTCCGCGAGGAAAATCACCTCTGGGTGCTGCGCACGAACGTCGGCGATCAGCCATTGCCAGAACGGCAATGGCTTGGTGTGAGGATTGTCGACACGGAATATCTTCACGCCTTCGTTGACCCAGCCGACGACGATATCCCGCAGTTCCAGCCACAGGCTGGGGATTGCATCGGCGGCGTAGAAATCGACGTTGACGATGTCCTGGTATTTCTTCGGCGGGTTCTCCGCGTATTTGATCGTGCCGTCCGGCCGCCAGCTGAACCAGCCCGGATGCTGCTGCAGCCAGGGGTGGTCCTGGGAACACTGGATGGCGAAATCGAGGGCGATCTCCAGGCCATGGTCGGCGGCCGCGGCCACCAGGCGTCGGAAATCTTCGCGGGTGCCCAGCTGAGGATGGATCGCCTCATGGCCGCCCTCCTCGCTGCCGATGGCATATGGGCTGCCTGGATCGTCCGGACCGGCGGTCAGGGAATTGTTCGGCCCTTTGCGGAAACTGCGGCCGATCGGATGGATCGGCGGAAAGTACAGCACGTCGAAGCCCATGTCCTGGATCACCGCCAGGCGCGAATGCACATCGTTGAACGTGCCGTGACGCTTGGGATCATCGGTGATCGAACGGGGGAAGAGTTCGTACCAACTGGCGAATTCGGCCAGTTGGCGCTCCACGTCCAGTGGATATTCGGGACTGATGCTCAGGTAAGGCCGGTGATCGGCCAGGGACATCATGTCGGCACTGCGTGGCGCGAGAAACAACGCCACTTGCTCTTCCGGCAGCAGGCCCGAAAGCTCGTGATGCAACGCGGCCAGCTGTTCGCTCAATTCGCCGTCGCTACGCTCGGCGGCTTGTTGCACGTGGTTGCGCCCCTCTTGCAGCTCCAGGCTGATGGGCACACCGGCGGCGTATTTTTTTTCCAATTCATAGCGGAAGCTGGCGAACTGGTCGAACCAGGCTTCGATACAGAACACGTAGCGTCCGACGGCCGGTACCGTGAACTGGCCGCGCCAGCCATTATTACCCAGCTCGGCCATGACCTCGCTGTTCCAGATGTCATCTTCCAAGGCACGCCAACGGATTCGCACGGCCAATTTATCGTGGCCATCGGCGAACACCTTGCTGGTCACCGTCACGTCCTGTCCGGCGAGGGCCTTGGCGGCAAATTGCCCGCCGTCGATCACTGGCATGGTGTCTTCAATCGCAATACGCGGCAACAACAAGGCCTGGGACAACGGCAGATGCGGGTTGTATTCCAGGTCGGTCGGCTGTTCGGCAGTCATCGAGCATCGCTCCTTTTACGCCCCATGGACGCGTTTGTGGCGGTAAAGGCCCAACGGGTCCTGATTAACTCACTTAAGCTCCGAACCGGACCAGCAGCCAAAAGTTCAGCGGGATTTGCTGGCCGGCAGCGGGGAATCAAACCCGTCCAACGGTGGTCAACCAGACAAGCACGACTCAAGCCACTTGCGTCCTGGAGGCACCACCCGATGACCATTCCCATCCCGGCCGAAACACCCGATCCGAACATCGACGACCCCAACCTGCCGCCACCGGGTCCCGATCCCGAGCCGATTCCGGAAAAAGACCCGCCGCTGGACCCGCAGCCGCCCCAGGGCGATCCGCCAAGCGAGGCGCCGCCGGAGCGGGTGGCGTCATAAGACTAGTCACTCACCTGGCGAGGTAAAACGACATACCTCGCCTCGATCGAAGATGACCGCTCGTCGGATCGCCAAAAATAAAAGACAAACAAGTCTCGCCGAACACATCAGAAATTTCCCACACGAAAAAAACTTATAGACGTTGCGTTTGAAGACTCGCGTCAAATGCAATCGCTTGTCCTTCCATAAGATATTTCTTTTCTAGCCCCTCAGCCCTCCACTCCGTTTCACTCGCCATACTCACTTCGAATAAAAGTTTACGTAAGAACTTTCTCCGGAGCGTGAAAGACACTTCCCACATTGTAGGAACAATCACGATTGCAAAAACTATCAAGACCATTTAAATATTGACCAGCCGATCTTATTTGACGGCCAACTTACTCAAGGAAAGAGGTTCTTCAATATGAAGCCAACTAACAAAAAAACCGAGAAACTGGGCGAACTATTATTTTCTTTCACGGATGACTTTGGAACTCATCCCCCTCTTCAAAATGTAGGTGGTTCAGGCAGTGCCGGTGGTTGTGGGGGAAGTGGTGGTTGCGGGGGCGGCGGCGGATGCAAGGGTGGCAGTGGCGGCAGTGGTGGCTGCGGCGGCAATTCTGCAACTGACGCTAATAAATATTAATCATTGAAATAGCTACCAAGCCGGGGCTCTTGGCACTGACACCAAGAGTCCCGGTCGAGGGCCCATCATGAAATTAAGCATCTATAACTACGAGCTACTTAACTTCAACGGCACGAACGCGATAGTCTCAGAAAAGGGAGTTGCGCGAGTAGACTCCCCCGCGATGCTAAAAATACTCAACGAACTGAAATCACATGAAAGCGTCACCAAAGATAACTTAAACCTGATGTTCTCAGAGCACAATCTTGACCCCCAAAATGCATATAACTTCTTAACAACGACCTTACGTATCGATGAGGAACAGGATAGACATCATCTCAACAGCACATTAATCGCACACGACTGGGGAGAAAAATCAAATCTAGAAAATATCCTGTCATGCGAAATTGAAAACCTGAGCGTGTGCGACCTAGACAGCATCGCAACTTGCCCAAATCATGATAAAGAACGCTACATTGTAATATTATGCTCACACTACAATTACACAAATATAAAAAGCCTGTATTTCACTCTAGCAAACCGATGGCCAACATCAGCTATCAGCGTATGTTATGGCACTGCCGACCTATTTCATATAAGCCAGCCATACATCCCTAAAATGGGGACCCCCTGTCACTTCTGCACAATCGATAAGCTGATCAGCAACGAAAAACATTCAAGTTCGACCAACGCATGGTCAAAGCTACTCACCTTTTGCAAGAACAAGAGTCTCAACTTACCCAGCGCACAATTAACCTTACTTCAGAAATCTCTGCTCTTGGGGGCAATTGCTAGGACGGCCCGACTGATTTCAGGGACAACTATGACCCGCAAATATCAGGACAACATACTTCAGGCAACAACAATAAATCTTGCCAATGGAACAGTTAGTCAAAGCTCTGCAACACATTGGCACTTATGCGACTGCCTGAGTATAACAAAATGAAAAACATCCCTCACGACTATTATCTTCGATTCCTGGATCCTCTTGTCCATGATGAAGTGTTAGATTTCCACTCCAAAGGGAACTACGTGATTCATCCTGACTTTCATAATTCAATCCATCTTCACTCCTTGGAAGAGGAACAGCTTAAAACCCTCACCGGAAATGAGTTAATACTCTATCCCGATATGCACATCCAACTTCCTATGAACTCGAAAAACGATATCGACCCT
This sequence comes from Pseudomonas algeriensis, assembly GCF_048847255.1. Classification (NCBI taxonomy): domain Bacteria; kingdom Pseudomonadati; phylum Pseudomonadota; class Gammaproteobacteria; order Pseudomonadales; family Pseudomonadaceae; genus Pseudomonas; species Pseudomonas algeriensis. Next base: position 113,076 of record NZ_JBKKRK010000003.1, read on the forward strand.
GCCCTTACAAGGAATGAATCAGAAACATTTTTCTCTGGACCCGATATCACCTTTGAAACCGTTGAAAAGCTCGTCATGCCGATTACCGCATTGAAATCCAATCAACAAAAACGAGGTTACCCAAGTGCTGGCGCCTTATATCCAATCGAGGTATTTGTCTGCTCGCTGGCGCAAGACGCAGGGGACTGGCCCTGTTCTGAGAAAGTTTTGCACCTTTTACCGAAGTCGAAGAAATTTGAGATCGTCCTGGGCACCGAGAATATCGAAGACCTACGAACTGCCATTCTGCCTGAAGGAAGCAATATTGGATCTCCAAGCATAGCGCTAATATACGCTGCCTATTTGCCAAAAACCTTATTCAAGTACCGGTATCGCGGTTATCGCCTAGCAGCAATGGAGGTAGGCTCTATTTATATGCTTATAGAGCTCAGCGCCAAGTCCTTGGGCCTATGTTGCCGCCCGTGGTCAGCATATACCGATACGATGCTATGTAGATCTCTTAAATTAAATCCGGCGCTTTTCGTTCCGATGTGCGTGCATTATATAGGCCACCCACAATGAACATTCATAACCGAGAAATGCAGTTAGCTTCGGCCCTGCTTACATACCAACCGGCCAACCTACTGAATCTCCCATCATCTGTGGAGGTAACAGATCCGTGGGGAAATGGTGGGGCAGGTATAGGAAGTGGTTCCAATGCACTCAGAACCGCAATGGGAGAATTTTATGAGCGGCAGCACTTTTATATGGATGTGGTCCCAGATTTTATCGGCAGCCTAGACCACTCCTTGGGAGAATTCGAAACATCTAAATTCATCCAAGCCTTTACCCAGACCAAAACACCACAAATCACCCAACGGTCGCTGATCTTACATCAATACAATTTGAGTAAAGTTATAAGAGCATCAGATCTGTCTCTTTGCCACATTCCCACCGCCTGCATTGCACTCAGCACGACGAGAACTGAAACAGAGAACTTTATATATCCGTTACGCGACACATGTGGGTGCGCATTTGGCTGGCATCCTGAACAAGCCATCTTCGGCTCAATAAAAGAGTTTCTCGAACGACAGTTTTTAATCCGATTCTGGCTAACTGGCACTTGTATCAAAATAATAGACGCACCGACCGTACCATCCAAGCTGGCAGGATCCCGTGTCGAAACACTTGGTAAAGCGCTCATGATGAGTGGCGAGTTATCATTTATTGACATATCGGACGTTGCGTACCCTGGCATTTGTATCTTGGCCGTCTACGGACAAAGCAATACCGAACAAAATGTACGCTACTGTGCTGGCATGGCTTACGCGGCCACTCTAGAACAGGCCATGGAAAAATCCCTTCTGGAATTATGGCAAACCTTCCGGTTCATTGATGTTTTCGTGGCTACAGAACAAACAAACGAAAGTATCCATGACTCATACTTGAAATATTTTTTGCAATGCAATCACTACCAGACGTATCGCGAGATCACATCTCTACACACCCAATCACAGGCTCCTTCCAGCCCTCCGATCGAGCCGTTTTGCCTCTCTTCGCTTTTAGGATGTCTTACCAAGCACAAAGCGCTCGGCTACATCTACCTGAAGATGGTCCCCATTGAGAATCAATTCGGCTTTTGCAGCAAATTCATATCACCAGACTTTTTCATGCACATGAACAATGCTCAAAACATCAATCTTGAAAATTTATATTCCCGACCTTTTCTTCATGCAATACAACCAGATCGCAAAAAACAGATGGTTCCTTTCCCATAGGAAAAAACTTAATGCAAAAACACATATTCATCCGCTCGACAAAACTAGCCCTTTTATTGCTAAAAGAACAATTCAAGGAGCCTACCGCAATCCTATGGACCATTATCTCCCCTAGCTTGCTATTTTATCTTATCAACCATGCAAACAACCCTGAAAAAAATCCCGACTTCAATTACATGGAGGGCAGCTCATGGTTTTACGGTTACATTGCTGCAAGCGTTGGCCTCTTCGGATTCGCACTTTACATTGTCGGTCGACGAGAGAGCGGATTCATCCGCTCCTTCATATATACTAGCACATCAAAAATAATATTCCTGGCGGGCCAATTCCTTTCATACTCTGTCATTGCCATGATTTATTGCTGCACTTTCTACTTACTCACAAAGATTTTTTTCGGGAAACTACAAGCTTTTGAGCTATTTGATATCGTAGTGAGATTCTATGCATGCTTTCTGATTTTTTGCACGATCGGGCTGATATTGACTTTACTCCCCATAAACTTTCAGAACTCCAGCACTATTTTCTCCATCCTATTATTCACCATGATTGCTCTGGGAGTGGCTAGTTCGGGCACAACACCAGAAAACACCTTCCCTCTTGCGGACCAGATGAACCTTCTGAACCCACTACACCTGGCTAATAAAATCATGCGGAGCGGTATCCAGGAAAACATCGAAACACTGGTCATCTCAACGACCACCCTGACAATTACACTATTTTTCTCGATGAGGCACCTGAGAATAAACCCTGTATGGAGCCGCTATTAATGCGTTCACTATCTATCGAAAATCTTAATATTAAATTCCCTGGAAAGATTTTGTTCCATGAAGCCTCGCTCACTATTCAGCCCGGATCAATAACGGGAATACTCGGACCGAACGGCTCTGGAAAAACAACGCTATTTGATGTTCTATGCGAGGTCAGCTTCACAAAAAACAAAAAAACCCATAACACCTTTCAGAGTCAACTGTATTTATCTCAGATCATCACAACCCCTCCTGTGCTACGCATGCACGAAATATTCAAAATGATTACTATTCTTAGCTCAGACAAGAATCTCACTCAGCAATCCGCATTAACAAAAATATCCAAATGGTGTCCGGAACTGACTGACCGCTATAAAGAAATCTGGAAAAAAAAATCTGCAATTTGTAGCTATGGAGAGAAGCGTTGGTTCTTTACCCTTTCACTTTTAGCGATGGAGCCCGAGCTACTGATTCTCGACGAACCCACTGCTGGTATCGACCCAGAATTTCGCCATTACACATGGCAATGCCTAAAACGAGCAGCCCGAGAAGGGACAGCCATCGTTGTGTCCTCTCATAGCATCGAGGAAGTCACAGCACACTGCGACTTTTTTTACATGATCAGTCAATACAAACTTAAGAAATTCCACTCGGATGAGGAGTTCACATCTACATACAGCGCCAATACGCTGGACGAGGCCTTTATCAAGGCCGCCGCCCTTAAAGCTCCACCCATCCCTAGTCCTTCTTCTCCAACACACGAACAATCACCGGCATCACACTGAAAATCGCCAACGCCAGCACGGTGCTGAGCACCGCCGTCGCCTCCCGACCGAGCCCGGCGGCGACGCCGATGGCGGCGGTCATCCACAGGCCTGCGGCGGTGGTCAGTCCCTTGACATGACTTTCGTCGCCGTCGGTATTCTTCAGGATGGTGCCTGCGCCGAGGAAACCGATCCCGGCGACAACGCCCTGTATCACCCGGCTCATCGCATCGGCCTCTGACCCCGACATTTGCGGCACCAGCACGAACAGCGCGGCGCCCAGCGCCACCAGCATGTGGGTGCGCACCCCGGCGGCCTTGCCCTTGTGCTCACGCTCGAACCCCAAAATGCCTCCCAACAGTGCAGCCATTACCAGGCGCACCGTCACCCGCGTCATTTGCTGGACATCGGCGATGTCGGCGAACTCCGCTTGCAGGGTCATCCAGACTTCATCCCACCACGAATCCATGAACGTTCCTCTCTTCACTCGATAAACGATTGACCGCAAGCGATGCGAGACGTGCGACCGCTGATCAGCCACGAAGAACCCTGCCGATCGGGAGGCGCCTAACGTTCAGGCATACAGGAAGGAGCAGTACCATGACTGTACGTATCGATGACCACCAGACCTGCCATTTCGACACCGCCAACGGGCCGGAACTTCGCCCGGCCAGCGAGCTGACCATCATCACCGACCCTGACAAGGCCATGTCGGCGGTGGAACTCAATGGCGGGCGGGTCTACCTGACCGAAGCGCAGGTCGATGCCCTGATCGTGGCTGGGGCGGCTGACGGGCGGCAGAATCTGAAGGCGACGGACGGGGATTCGGTCATCTGACGGCTCGTTTGGCTCTTATTTCTGATCTTGCGTTGCTTTTGATTTTGCTTTGCTTTTGATCTTGCGTTGCTTTTGATTTTGCCTCGCTTTTGATCTTGCGTTGCTCTTGATCTCGCTTCGGCTTTTGATCTTGAACGCCCCGTTAACCACGCTGGCCGAACGCAGGTATTGCGTAGTGGGTATCCCGGCATGGATGCCGGGATAGCCGCGCAGGGCCATGGATGGCCCATCGCGGCGGGCCCACGGAGCAATGCCGGAGTGAGGGAACGCCGAGCCTAGGCGAGGTGCCGAGTGGTGGGGCGAAGCCTTTTTTGCTTACTTTTTTTGGCGTCTGAAAAAAAGTAAGCCGCCGTAAGGGCGGAACCGTCAGTAGCCACAACCGCAGAGATGGATATACACACCAATCCGGAAGTCGCATCAAACTGCCGCAAAGCGAGGCCTACATCGCATCTGATCCGGTTTTTATCAACCCACCTGAGTCTGTTATGCAAACAGTTCAATGGTCATAGTGCCCCAGCCAGATAGCGGCTGATGAGCGACCGACCATGAGCGAAAGAATCCCCGCCCAACTGATACAGACCTTCGACCCCACGCCCACAAAAACAAAGTCCAGAACCACCGACAACCTGATCCACACCCGCAGCTTTACCGGCTTGTTCCGCACCTTGCGCATCAGCGGTGCCGGCATTCTGTTCCTGTTGTTCTTCGGCACGGTATGGCTGAACTGGGGCGGTCGCCAAGCGGTGCTCTGGGACCTTTCCGAGAGCAAGTTCCACATCTTCGGCGCGACTTTCTGGCCTCAGGATTTCATCCTGCTGTCCGCCCTGCTGATCATCGCCGCGTTCGGCCTGTTCGCCATCACCGTGTTCGCCGGGCGCGTGTGGTGTGGCTACACCTGCCCTCAAAGCTCATGGACCTGGATCTTCATGTGGGTCGAGAAAATCACCGAAGGTGAACGCAACCAGCGCATCAAACTCCAAGCCGCGCCGTGGGACTTGAACAAACTCCTGCGGCGCTCGGCCAAGCACACCTTGTGGCTCGTCATCAGCCTGCTCACCGGCCTGACATTCGTCGGTTATTTCACCCCGATCCGCCCCCTGGCCGAGGAACTGCTGACCTTGCAGATCGGCGGCGTCAGCCTGTTCTGGGTGCTGTTTTTCACCGCGGCCACCTACCTCAACGCCGGCTGGCTGCGCGAAGCGGTGTGCATGCACATGTGCCCTTACGCACGGTTCCAGAGCGTGATGTTCGACAAGGACACCTTGACCATTTCCTATGACGTGGCCCGTGGTGACATTCGCGGGCCACGCAAACGCGAGGTCAATCCCGCCGATGTCGGACTGGGTGATTGCATCGACTGCCAGATGTGCGTGCAGGTCTGCCCCACCGGCATCGATATCCGCGATGGCTTGCAAATGGAATGCATTGGTTGCGCGGCGTGCATCGACGCCTGCGACTCGATCATGGACAAGATGGGCTACGCCCGTGGCCTCATCAAGTACACCTCCGAGCATCAACTGCAAGGAGGCAAGACACATCTGCTGCGGCCACGGCTGGTGGGCTACACGGCGGTGCTGCTGGTCATGATCGGTGCCCTGGCGGTGGCGCTGGCGGAGCGCCCCATGGTGTCGCTGGATGTCAGCAAGGACCGTGGGCTGTTCCGTGAAAACAGCCAGGGCCAGATCGAAAACATCTATAGCCTGAAAATCATCAACAAGACCCAGCAACACCAGGCGTATGAATTGTCCCTGGTGGACGGCGACGGCTTTGTCCTGCAAGGCAAGACACGCCTGAGCCTGGCGCCGGGGGAAATCGTCGACGTGCCAGTCTCGGTGGCGATGCTCAGCGAACGGCCACGCAGCGGTTCCCAGGAAATGACCTTCAAGGTTGCCGACAGTGACGAGCAGCAAGTCTACAGCGTGGCCAAGAGCCGTTTTGTCGCGCCGATGAATCGGTGACCCTTTAAGATGCAATGTCCCTTATGACCGGGCCCGCCATGAAACGCTACGAAAAATTCGCCGACGACATCGCTGAACTGATCCGCTCCGGCATGCTGGGGCCCGGCCAGCGCGTGCCGTCGGTGCGCTACGCCAGCCAAACGTACGGCGTCAGCCCGTCCACTGTTTTCCAGGCCTATTACCTGCTGGAGCGACGCGGCCTGATCCGGGCCCGGCCGCGTTCCGGTTATTTCGTCAATAATCTTGCACCGCGCCCGTTCTGCGAACCGGTCATCAGCAGCCAGGTGCAAGAGTCCACTGAAGTCGATGTCAGCGAACTGGTGTTTTCGGTGCTCGACTCGATCAAGGATCCCGCCACCGTACCGTTCGGCTCTGCATTCCCCAGCCCCATGCTGTTTCCGTTGCAGCGGCTGTCCCGCTCGTTGTCCAGCGCGACCCGGGACATGGACCCACGCGTGGTGGTGACCGACATGTCACCGGGCAATCCTCAACTGCGCCGCCAGATCGCCTTGCGCTATATGGTCGGTGGGCTGATGTTGCCCATGGAGCAATTGCTGGTCACCAACGGCGCCCTGGAAGCCTTGAACCTATGCCTGCAAGCGGTGACCGAGCCCGGCGACCTCGTGGCGATCGAAGCCCCTGCGTTCTATGCCAGCCTGCAAGTGCTGGAAAGGCTGAAGCTCAAGGCCGTGGAAATCCCCGTGCATCCGCGTGACGGGATCGACCTGGACGTGCTGGAACAGACGCTGGCGCGCCATCCGATCAAGGCGTGCTGGTGCATGACCAGCTTCCAGAACCCCATGGGCGCCACCATGCCCGAGGCGCGCAAGCAAGCGTTGGTGGAGCTGTTGCGCCAACACCAGGTGCCGTTGATCGAGGACGACGTCTATGCCGAACTCTATTACGGCCAGCAGGCTCCCAAACCAGCCAAGGCGTTCGACACCGAAGGGTTGGTGATGCATTGCGGTTCGTTCGCCAAGAGCCTGGCCCCGGGTTATCGCGTCGGCTGGGTCGCCGCCGGGCGCTATGCGCAGAAGATCGAACGGCTCAAGCTCATGACATCCCTGTGCGCCTCGATGCCGGCCCAGGCCGCGATCGCCGACTACCTGCAACACGGCGGCTACGACCGGCACCTGCGCAAGCTGCGCTACGCCCTGGAAGAACAGCAAAGCGCCATGCTCGCCGCCATCGGCCGCTATTTCCCGCCCCAGACCCGCGTCAGCCAGCCGGCGGGCGGCTATTTCCTCTGGCTGGAACTGCCGGAGCAGATCGACTCGCTGAAGCTGTTCCAGATGGCATTGGCGCAAGGCATCAGCATCGCCCCCGGGCCGATCTTTTCACCGACCCAACGTTTCAGGAATTGCATCCGGCTGAACTATGGCGGGCCTTGGACTGAGGCGTCGGAAAAGGCGATGGAAACGTTGGGGCGGATTATCCGGTCGTTCTAATATTTGGTTTGCCAGCACTACCGCCATCGCGAGCAAGCTCGCTCCCACATTTGGAACGCAATCCCCTGTGGAAGCGAGCTTGCTCGCGATGAGGCCAGGGCAGACCGCCCAGTTCTCAGCGCCCACCACCAAGGTCAACAAACGTCCCCGTCGCATACGATGCCTTGTCCGACAGCAGCCAGATGATCGCTTCGGCCACTTCGTCCGGACGCCCGCCTCGCGCCATGGGAATCGCCGATTCCAGCTTGCTGACCCGCTCAGGATCACCACTGAGGGCGTGGAAATCGGTGTAGATATAGCCCGGGCGAACGGCGTTGACGCGAATGCCTTCGCCGGCCACTTCCTTGGACAGGCCTACGGTGAAGGTATCCAGTGCGCCCTTGGAGGCCGCGTAGTCGACGTATTCCCCCGGCGCGCCCAAGCGGGCGGCAACCGACGAGACGTTGACGATGCTACCGCCCTGCCCGCCATGGCGGGGCGACATGCGCAGCACCGCATGCTTGGCACACAGGATCGGCCCCAGCACATTGGTCTTCAAGATTTTGAGAATGCGGAACTCGGACATTTCATCGAGCCGGGATTTGTGGGCGACCGTACCGGCGTTGTTCACCAGGGCGGTGACACGGCCCAATTCGGCGTCGACGCGGCTGAACAGGCCGACCACCTCATCTTCGATGCTCACGTCGGCCCGCACCGCAATGGCCTGCGCGCCCTTGGCCCGGACCTGTTCGAGGATGTCCTGAGCGGCGTTTTCATCGGACTGGTAGTTGATGCAGATGTGATAGCCCTGATCCGCCGCCAGCAGCGCCGTGGCCGCTCCGATCCCGCGCCCGCCACCAGTGATGACGATGACTTTATCCACGCTTGCTCTCCCGTTCCACGCAAACACGTCGGGCCCAAGAATAGCGTTGACCCGACGATTTGCACAACGCGGCCGGTTTACCGGGGCGATGACACCGACTGGCGAGCCAGTGCGCGCAGGTCCAGGCGCCCGTCCAGCAGCGGCGGGCACCAGTAATACCCGCCAGTGATCGGCCGGCTCATGCGGTACAAGCCATCGGTAATGCCGTCTTCGAGGCCGCTCATGCGGCGCAGTTGCGCTTCGAAGGCATCCAGGGAGAAACCGAACGCCAGGAACATCAGCCCAGCGCGATCGCCTTCGATCCACGGCATGGAACGGCGCACGACGAAAGCCTCCGGTGCAAAGCTTTCCTGGGCCGTGCGCTTGACGTGGGCCGACTCCGGCGCATCTTCGATTTCCTCGTTGTCGCTCAGGCGACGGCCCATGATGTTGTCGCGTTCGTGGGGCTGCATCGCCGCGAACCCGTCCAGATCGTGCTGCCACTGCTGGATCGCGGCGAAGCTGCCACCGCGCAGTCCGTCGGCGCCCTGGGCCAGGGCAGCGGCGACGGCCGCGTCATCGTGGGGGTTCTCGGTGCCGTCTTCGTAGCCGGTCAGGTCGTGGCCGGTCATATGGCGGAACGTTTCGTTCATTTGCACCAGGCGCAGGGCCGGCGCCAGGGCCGCTTCGATGGCGCGGCTGCGGTGCAGCAGCTCGCCGCGATCCTCGCCATGCAACCAGCACCACAGCGCGTGCTGGGTCGAGGGATTATCGACGCCGACACCGGCCAGGGCAGGAAATGCCCGCAGCCCCTTGACCTCGGCGCCCAACGCTTGCACCAACGACTCGCCAAACCCGACAACCGCGCGGCCATCCAATTGCAGCAACAATTTATCGATCGCAGCCGGCAGTGCCTCGACCGATTCCAGGGCAAAAAACAGATGACGGGCCTGAGGCGGAACAGGGGTGGCGAGAATGCCGGGCTGGTAGTAACTCATGGGAACTCCTTCGGAAAGAGTCGCGAGTTTACCCGGCGGCCGCCGCTTTGTGTCGTTTCGCTTGAGGACAGGACCCTTCGGCCGACGGGACCGTTTTGTGGGAACGCTCCCACGTCCCTGTCAGACAGCTCGGAACCCAGCCTGCATCCGTTGCTGCGGATTGCCGGGCAGCAAAAAACGCCCTAGATTGACCGTCCCTCAAGGAAGGCCAACGAGAGCGCTCCATCATGCACATTGCCAAATCGATACTCGCCGGGAGCTTTTTCCTGATCCTTTCTTTTACCGGCGTCGCCCAGGAACGCCTTGAAGAAACTGTCGATGCCGTTATCCAACCCCTGATGAAACAGCAGGACATCGCGGGGATGGCGGTGGCGATCACCCACAACGGCCAGCGCCAGTTCTTCAATTATGGCGTTGCCTCCAAGGACACGAGAAAGCCCGTCACCGACCAGACCCTGTTCGAAGTCGGCTCGATCAGCAAGACCTTCACCGCCACGCTCGGCGCCTATGCCCAGGCCCAAGGCAAGTTGCAATTGTCGGATCCGGCCGGTCGCTATGCCCCGCAGCTGAACGGAGCAGCGCTGGCAAACACCCGCCTGCTCGATCTCGCTACCTACACGGCGGGCGGGCTGCCTTTGCAGTTTCCCGACGATGCAGACCATGCCGACAGGATGTTCAGCTATTACAAGTCCTGGAAACCGCTCTACCCGACCGGCACCCAACGGCTCTACTCGAACCCGAGCATCGGCCTGTTTGGCCATCTGGCGGCCCGCGCCCTGGGTCGGTCATTCGATGACGTGATGGAACAAACGCTGATGCCGGGGCTGGGCCTCAAACACAGTTATGTACGGGTGCCGCAAGACCAATCGGGCCGATACGCCCAGGGCTATGCAAAGGATGGCAAGCCCGTGCGGGTCGGACCTGGCGCCTTGGATTCCGAGGCGTATGGGGTGAAGACCAGCTCAGCGGACCTCATTCGTTTCGTCGAGGCCAACCTGCGACCGCAAAAGCTGGACGAAGCCTTGAAGCAAGCCATCGGCACGACCCACATGGGTTTCTATCGGGTCGGCGGAATGACCCAGGGCTTGGGCTGGGAGTTCTACCCTGCCCCGTTCACCGTGGATGACCTGCTCGCCGGCAATACCCCGCAGATGGCCCTGACCCCACAGAAAGTCGAACCGCTCAACCCGCCCCGCCCGGCGCCGGACGGCAGCTGGATCAATAAGACAGGCTCTACCAACGGCTTTGGCGCATACGCGGCGCTCGTGTCTGGAAAGGATTTGGGGATTGTGATGTTGGCGAACAAGAACTACCCGATCGAAGAACGGATAAAGGCCGCCCACAAAATCCTGGCGGCATTGGAACGACAATGAAGTCTGCTTTTGTGGCGAGGGGGCTAGCTCCCTCGCCACGTAAATTCGGTGCTATGGAGGGTCAATCCTCCAGCGCCTTCGGCGCGGCCGCGGGCTTGGTGGGCTTGGCCGCCTTGCCCGGCTTGGCGCCTTTCGCGTCCTTGGCCGGCGCGGGTTCTGGCTCGGGTAGCGGGGTTGGCGCCACGGCTTCCTTTTCAGCCGCAGGCAATTTGTCGACAGCATCGAACAGCTCGCTCAATGTGATCGCGCCGGAATGCTCAAGCTTCTTTTCCCCATCCTTGCCCACCAGGATGATCTTGGGCAGCGCACCGGCTCCCAGCTTGAGAGAACGGATCAGTGCCATGGTGCTTTGCGGGTCCAAATCCTTGCCATCACGTTTCCCGATGGTGTTGAAAACGGTGTAGAGCATCATGTTTCGTTCGGAGAATCCCTGCTTGCCCTCTGGCTTTTCGAGCTCTGCTTTCAACGTGGACCATGCAGGGTCGACGGAGCTGGGCGCGATAATGATCAAGGGGCGGGTCTTGCCCACCTCCGCCACCAGGGGCGAGTCGCCATCAGCGGCGAACAAGGGGCCAGCAAATGCCAGCAAGGTAGCGAAGGTCAACGACCGAATAAGCATGCGCCTCTCCTTTTGATATTTACGCTGTACTGATTGCACATGGCGGCGATTGTTCCGCGAGAGTCGCCCGTTACCGCAGCTGCCTGCCTTGAAGCTTAGGCCACCGGCCCCATAGCGCAACCGCGTCACGAAGCGCTCAAAGGCCGAACGGGAAGGTGTCTTCCTCGTGCTCAAGCGTGTGAGGTGTTGGCAATGGCGTGACCGCTTCGGTCTGCTCGAACCAGAGCCAGGCATCGAACTGCTCGGCCAATACGGCTTCGAAGTAATGGCTCTGGCGTTCGGTTTCAGGGCGGTAGATCACGCCGATAGCGCGTTCGAGCAGGGGCTCGGACAATGCGTCCAGCAGTGCCTCGTCAGGATTAGTCCGCCAGTCCGTGAGCGATGCGCGAACACCCGCATTCAGGAATTCCCGCTCCCAACTGCCGGCCAATGCGGGCAGCACCTGCTTGATTTTCATCGGTGAGTCCCAGTCATCGGCCGCCGCCACACTGCCATGATCAGTGCCCATGCCCAACAGCACCGCGTCGCGGCCGTAAGCCATGCGGCATAACTGGCCGATATTGAATTCACCTTCCCAACCCATGCGGGTCGCGGCGGCATTGCCGATGTGGGAGTTGTGCGCCCAGACCACCGCTTTCGCATCGGGGCCACGATGTTCCATCAGGCTCTGCAGGGTGTCGAACATGTGCCGGTCCCGCAGGTTCCAGGACGATTTTCCGCCGCGATACATGGCCCGGTAGTACTGTTCGGCGGCGCGCACGACCCGGGCGTTCTGGATGGCGCTGAAGAAACTCTCGTCATCCTCGATCAGGGGATCGAGGCGCTCGGCGAGCAGCGTGTTGAGCTGCTCGACCACCGCGTCCTCGCAGGTCGCCAGGTTGCCGCGTTCGGTGAAATGACCGTAAAGCGCCGGGTCGTCGTGCCAAGGCGTCAGGCAACCATAACGATGCCGGGCGCCGCGGGCCAGGTGGGGGTGTGCCTTATCGAGGTAGTTGAGCACTTCGTCGATCGAGTGCCGCAGGCTGTAGACGTCGAGCCCGCGAAACTCCACGCGCCGATCGCCCGACTGCTCCAGGTTGTAATCGCGCAACCAGCGGACGAAGGACTGTACGTCGGTGTTGCGCCACATCCAGCTTGGAAACCGGGCGAAAGCCTGCTGTTTCCAGGCCGAGGGTCCGAGGTCACGCACGCAGCGGTCGATTTGCCCGGCGTCGGGCCAGTCGGCTTCGACGGCGACGATCCCGAAGCCGTGATGCTCGATCATGTGCCGGGTGATGGCCGCGCGGGTGCGGTAGAAGTCATGGGTGCCGTGGCTGGCTTCGCCGATCAGCAAGACCTTCGCGTCGGCAAAGCGATCGAACATCTCGCCAAACGCCGGGCTGTCCTCGGCGGGCAGCGGTTCGGCGTGATGACGCAGAATGTCGGCGATGTCGGAGCGAGGTTCGACGCGACGACGGCGCAGGCGTTGCAGCAGATCTCTGGCTGGGCTGTTCATGGATCGTGGCCTCATCAGTACCTGGTTTACAGGTATGACTATGCCTATCGGCCCATGACTCCGAGCAAATCAGAACGCCAGTTTGAAGCCGATCATCGCCAACATCACCGCCAGGCAAGGGCGCAGGAGTTCATCGGAAATACGTCCCGACAAATGGCTGCCCAGGTAAATGCCCGGCAGTGAACCGATCAGCAAGAAGCCGAGGATGTGCCAGTCCATGTTGCCCATGCTTGCGTGGCCCAGGCCGGCCACCAGGGTCAGCGGCACGGCGTGGGCGATCTCGGTCCCCACCAGGCGCCTGGTGACCAGGAGCGGATAGAGGATGAACAGCGCGACAGTGCCCAGGGCGCCGGCGCCGATGGAGGTCAACGCGACCATCGTGCCCAGCACCAAGCCGGTAACCACAGTGAGTACGTTGAGCCGTGAGCCGCTGGGGTTGTAGTGGCCGCCGGCGCGATCGTGGGCGAATTGCAGCAGGCGTTTCTTGAACAGGATCGCCAGGGCAGTGGCGAACAACACAAAACCCAGTGCTTGCTTGATGACTGCGTTCATCGCGTCTGGCGAGCTGTTCAGGCTGCTGAGGAACCACAGGGTCAGCCCGACCGCCGGCACGCTGCCCAAGGTCAGCCAACCGGTGATGGACCAGTCGATATTGCGGTTCTTGGCGTGAACCAGCACGCCGCCGGATTTGGTAATGGCCGCGTACAGCAGGTCCGTACCCACCGCCGTCGCGGGGTTGATGCCGAACCACAGCAGAATGGGGGTCATCAGCGATCCGCCACCCACGCCGGTCATCCCGACGATGAAACCGACCACCAGGCCCGCTACGACTAAACCGAAATTACCGAAATCCATCAAACCCGTCTCAGCGCGACCGCGTGAAAAATCTGGCCGCGAGCATAGCGATTTTTCTTATAACCCCCTATATCGATGTGATCTATCTTTATTCCATTTTTGATCACTGGACGGGCAGGAAATTCAGGAACAGCAGGCTCTGTGCATAGTTGAGCCCTATCCGCCGGTAGCGCTCGTCGAGCATCTGCGTCAGCAGGTCCAGGCGTGCAACGATTTTCCCGAACTCGACGGCAAAGCTCAGGTTGCTGCCCTCCTCCGAGATTTCGTTGGAAAACAGCATCGGCGAGCCGTCCTTGTTCTGCCGCTGGCCCAGCAACCAGGTTGCCTTTTCGATGTTGCGCGCAGCGTTGCTGACGAAGCGCGGATCGATGGTGTCGGTCATGTAGAACTCCAGGCGATTGCCGTGGGCCGTGACCAGCATGCTGCCAATGGCGTAGATGAACGCACCGACCCTATCACCAAGGAACTCGGGGCTCATGGCATAGCTCAGGGCCGCCAGGTCCTTTTTATTGCCCAAGGTCGGCAAGGGCTGCTGTTGCTCGATGGCTTGGCGCACTTGCTTCACGGCGACGCGGACGTCGAGGAAGCCCGACTTGCGCAATTCTTCCGGGTTGCGCAGGTAAAGTTTGTGCATCAGCAGGTAAAGGCTCTGCAAGTTGTCGTGCATCGAGAGCGTGGCCATCCGGTCCACGCTGGTCTGCAAGAATTCCTGGGGCTTGGCGTTGCTGAACTGCGTAACCATGTCCTGGCCTTGCTGGTGGGTGCAGCCGCCGCTGAGCAACAGCAACAGGCCCACCAACAGCAGGTTGCTGCGACGTGGCGACACCATCACGGAAAGTAAAACACCGGCCATCGAATCTCGTCTGGACATGGGGAAGCGGTGGGGCTCGCCGCTTCCTGGCCATGGATAGAGCGGAAAAAACCCTAAAAGTGCAGTGCCTTACCCGAGAGTTGACGTCTGGTCACGATTCGCCTCGATCAATTAGTCTTACTTTTTAATTGATAAATCTCAATTTATAGCTATAAATCCCATCTCCACCCGCAAATAGAAAGACTACTGAACAGAAAAACCTTCATCGCTGTCCGACCAATTAACGGACTCGACCCGCGTTAAAACAACAAAAAAACAACAGGAAGGAAGGTCACACTCATGCTTGAATCCAGACACCTGCTCTCGGCCCTCGGAGTTTCTCTGATGATTGCCACCTCTTCACAGGCCGCCGGCCTGACCAACGAACGCGTTGCTTTCGGTAAGACCGACGACGGCACGGCGGTTGAAAAATATGTGTTGCGCAACAGCAACGGCATGGAGGCTACCGTCATCACCTATGGCGGGATTCTCCAGTTGCTGATCGTGCCGGACAAAAACGGCATGACCGACGACATCGTGCTCGGCTTCGACGATGTCCAGGGCTACCAGAAGAATGGCAATGTATATTTCGGCGCGACCATCGGCCGCTTCGGCAATCGCCTGGCTGGCGGCGCGTTCGAGTTGGATGGCAAGCGCTACCAGGTGCCGCAGAACGACAAGGACAATTCGCTGCACGGCGGGCCGCAAGGGTTCGACAAGCGTGTCTGGAAAGCCGAGCCGAGCAACGACAAGGACTCGGTCGGCGTGACCCTGACCTACCTGTCGAAAGACGGCGAGATGGGGTTTCCCGGCAATCTGAAGACTGACGTCACCTACAGCCTCAACGACAAGAACGAACTGCGCATCGACTACAAGGCCACCACTGACAAACCGACCGTACTGAACCTGACCAACCACAGTTATTTCAACCTGGCGGGTGCAGGCAATGGCGACATCCTCAAGCAAGTCGCGACCTTGCACGCGTCCCGCTACACACCGGTGACCGCCAAGCTGATTCCCACCGGCGAGCTGGCGCCAGTGGCCGGCACGCCGATGGACTTTACCAAGCCAACCGCCATCGGCACCCATATCAAAGCCGATCATCCGCAGTTGAAGTTCGCCGAGCCAAAACAGGGTGGGTTTGACTTCAACTGGGTGCTCGACGCCAAGGGTGACGTAAACAAACTCGCCGCCGACGTCCAGGATCCGAAGTCCGGGCGACGGCTGCAGCTCTTTACCAGCGAACCCGGTGTGCAGTTCTACACCAGCAACTTCCTCGATGGCACGGTCAAGGGCAAGCAAGGCAAGGTCTATCCGCACTGGGGCGCGTTTACCCTGGAGACCCAGCACTTCCCCGACTCGCCGAACCAGCCGGACTTCCCGACCACGCGGCTGGATCCGGGCCAGACCTACACCCAGGCCATGGTGCTGAAGTTCTCGGCGGAATAACCCTCCTGCCAACCGAGCGTTCCCACGTTGCGCGTGGGGACGCCTCCCGTGGCGCTCTGCGTCATGCATTTCGGCCCTAGAGCATCCCGCTGCATTGCGGCGCGAATCAAACCTGAACGCCTGGTCTATTCTGCTGCCACAGCTTAATCGACCCGCACGACAGGAGATGCGAATGAGAACTCTGGAGTTGGCCGGCGTGTCCGTGCCGGTAATCGGCCAGGGCACTTGGCGCCTGGGTGAAGAACCGTCCCATCACAAAAAAGAAGTGGCTGCCCTGCGCCTGGGCATTGAAATGGGCATGACCCTGATCGACACCGCCGAAATGTATGCCGAGGGCGGCGCCGAAAAAGTCGTTGGCGAAGCGATCACCGGGCTGCGTGACCAAGTGTTCCTGGTGAGCAAGGTCTACCCCCACAACGCCAGCCGCAAAGGCATTCCGCTGGCCTGCGAGCGCAGCCTGCGGCGGCTCGACACCGATTACATCGACCTTTATCTGCTGCACTGGCGTGGCCAATACCCGCTGGAAGAAACCGTCGAAGCGTTTGAACGACTTCGCGAAGACGGCAAGATCGGGCGCTGGGGCGTGTCGAATTTCGACGTCGGCGACATGGAAGAACTGAACGCGCCCGACTGCGCCACCAACCAGGTGCTGTACAACCTGCAGGAGCGCGGCATCGAATACGACCTGCTGCCCTGGAGCCAGCAACGGCGCATGTCGATCATGGCCTACTGCCCGGTCGGCCAGGGTGGGCAGCTGCTCAGGGATCACACCATGCAACAAATCGCCGAACGCCACCGCGCGACACCGGCGCAGATTGCCCTGGCCTGGCTGTTGCGCCAGGACAATGTGATCGCCATTCCCAAGGCCGTGCAGCCTGAACATGTGCGCCTGAATGCCGAAGCGGCGAATCTGCAACTTGAGCGCCAGGATCTGGCGGCGCTGGACCTGGTGTTTCCCAAGCCCCAGGGCAAGCAGCGGTTGGCGATGGTTTAGCTTGGGGAATCGAAGGTTCTGTGGCGAGGGAGCTTGCTCCCGCTGGGGTGCGAAGCGGCCCTCGCTTTAGGCGGCTGCTGCGCAACCGAGCGGGAGCAAGAGCCTCCCCCTCCAACCCATCACTCAGCGGCATCAGAACAACCCCATCTGCCCCCCGACCAAAGTCGAAAAATCATCGTCCACAAACGGCAGGATTGCATCCGCCACCGGCTGTAGTTGCTTAGTCACGTAATGGTCGTAATCTATCGGCGCGCTGCGGGTTTCCAGCGGCTCGGGGCCGGCCACGGTGATAACGTAGCTGATCCAACCGCCGTTCTGATACTGCCGAGGCCGACCCTGGCGTTCGTTGAACTCGTCGGCGAGCCGCGCGGCCCGTACGTGGGGCGGCACGTTGCGTTCGTAATCATCCAGGGGGCGGCGCAGGCGCTTGCGGTAGACCAAGCGCTCATCGAATGTACCGGCCAGCGTCTGGCGCACGTAGTCGCGCACATAATCCTGATACGGCTGGCGATGGAAGATCCGTCCGTACAGCTCCTGCTGGAACTGCCGGGCCAGGGGCGACCAATCGGTGCGCACGGTTTCCAGGCCCTTGTAGATGATTTCATCGCTGCCGTCGGCGCGGGTCACCAAGCCGGCGTAGCGCTTCTTGCTGCCCTCCTCCGCGCCGCGGATGGTCGGCATGAGGAAACGCTTGAAATGGGTTTCGAATTGCAGCTCCAGCGCGCTCTCCAGGCCGAACTCGTCACGCACGTGCTCGCGCCACCACCCGTTGACGTAAGCCACCAGTTCCCGGCCAATCGCCGCGGCTTCTTCCTGGCCATGGGGCCGGCGCAGCCAGACGAAGGTTGAATCGGTATCCCCATAGATCACCACATGCCCCCTTGCTTCGATCAACTGCCGGGTGCGTTGCATGATCTGATGACCGCGCAGGGTGATGGACGACGCCAGGCGCGGGTCGAAGAAGCGACAGCCACTGGAGCCGAGCACTCCATAAAACGCGTTCATGATGATTTTCAGCGCCTGGGACAAGGGCGCGTTATGTTCGCGCTTGGCGGTCTCCCTGCCTTCAGCGACCCGCGCCACGATGGACGGCAGGCAGTGTCGGGTACGGGAGAACCGCGCCCCGCGAAAGCCTGGGACAGACTCGTGCTCGCCCGGATGGCGCAGCCCCTCGATCAGGCCCACCGGGTCTATCAGAAAGGTGCGGATGATCGACGGGTACAGGCTCTTGTAGTCGAGCACCAGCACCGATTCGTAGAGCCCCGGCTGGGAATCCATGACGAACCCGCCAGGGCTGGCCTCGGGAGGACGCTGGCCGAGGTTCGGCGCAACGAAGCCTTGGCGGTGCATCAGCGGCATGTAAAGGTGCGTGAACGCCGCCACCGAACCACCGCTGCGATCGGCCGGCAGGCCGGTGACGCTGGCGCGCTCCAGCAGGAACTCGAGCAGATCGGTCTTGGCGAAAATCCGCGTCACCAGCTCGCAGTCCTTGAGGTTGTAGCGGGCCAGGGCCGGCTTGTCCTCGGCGAACATGCGGTTTATCTCGTCCATGCGCTGGTACGGGTTGTCGATGGACTTGCCTTCGCCCAGCAGGGTCTGCGCGACGTTCTCCAGGCTGAACGACGGGAAACTCCAGGTCGCCGAACGCAAGGACTCGATCCCGTCGATGATCAACCGGCCCGCCGCCGAGGCGAAGAAATGATTGTTGCGCGCGCCATGCTCGCGCCACTGCATTTCCTCGCCGCCACGCCCCAGGCGCAGCGGCACGGCCAACCGACGAGCATGCTCATGCAACACGCGCAAATCGAACTGCACCAGGTTCCAGCCGATGATCGCGTCGGGGTCGAAGCGGGCAAACCACTCATTGAGCTTCTTGAGCAGCAGCGTTCGGGATTCGCAATATTCGAGTTGGAAATCAACGTCGCGATCATCGCCGTTCGGTGGACCGAGCATATAGACCTGTCGCTCGCCGCAGCCTTCCAGGGCGATGGAGTATAAATCGCCCTGGGCGGTGGTTTCGATGTCCAGGGACACCAGCCGCAGCGGTGGGCGGTACTCGGGAGCCGGTTTCATCTGGGCGTCAAGCAGCACGCCGTCGGCCGATGGCGTGCCACCGAACCACACCGGGGCGGTGATGAAGCGCTCCATCAGGTAGCGCTCCGGTGGCCGGATATCAGCTTCGAACACGTCCACGCCGGCGCGCCGCAGCGTGGTGTCCAGGCGCACCAGTTGTCCATGCTGTCGACAATACAGGCCCAGCACCGGGCGATGCTCGAAATCCAGCAGGTCCAGGGGACGCAGCTCGATGTCCTTCTCCCCTTGCAACAGCGCTTCGGCCTGGCCGCGCTGCACTTGCGGCACGAACGCCACCGAAGGCTGCACCGGCAGGCGCACGCGCCGGGGACCGGCATCGGTCGCCAGCCAGAACTCGACTTCGGTGCCCGCCGGGGTATCGCGCCAATGCCGGGTCAGGACGAAGCCCTGCTGTAGATCCACCGCTGAAACCTCAAAACTTGCATGTGCGCTGATTCTACCTGTGGCGAGGGGATTTATCCCCGCTGGGGTGCGCAGCAGCCCCTCAAGCAACTTGCATCAGATGAATGTCGTGTCGACATTTTTGGGACTGCTGCGCAGCCCAGCGGGGCGGCGCGACGCTTCGCTAAATCCCCTCGCCACAACGGCGGATGACTTTAGATAGGAGTGAATTCACCCGCCATGACGCTTTTGGACGACTGACTGCCGCTTTATCGCTTGCCCTTCGCCGTTGGGTCTACGATTCTTTTACCACCCGCAAAAAAACGACACCCGAGGCCTCCCCATGAAAACCGTCGCGCAGTTGCTCCGGATAAAAGACGAGAAGAACCAGCAAGTGCACACCATTTCACCGGACGACATGGTTTTGCAGGCCCTGATGCGCATGGCCGAGAAAAACGTCGGTGCCTTGCTGGTGGTGAAGAACGACGAGGTGCTGGGCATCATCAGTGAGCGTGACTATGCGCGCAAAATGGTCTTGCACGGGCGCTCATCGGTGGGCACGAAAGTCAGCGACATCATGGTTTCGCCCGTGATCACCATCGATCCCCATCAGAACG
Organism: Pseudomonas algeriensis; assembly: GCF_048847255.1. NCBI lineage: Bacteria > Pseudomonadati > Pseudomonadota > Gammaproteobacteria > Pseudomonadales > Pseudomonadaceae > Pseudomonas > Pseudomonas algeriensis. The sequence continues at coordinate 133,152 of NZ_JBKKRK010000003.1, forward strand.
TCGAGACGTGCCTGAGCATCATGACTGAAAAGCACTTGCGGCATTTGCCCGTCGTGGAGGACGGCAAGCTCGTCGGCCTGTTGTCCATCGGCGACCTGGTGAAAGAGGCCATTGCCGAACAAGCAGACCTGATCCGACAACTGGAGCAATACATTCGCGGCGAATGATCGGCTCGGGCGGGTTGCTCATTTGCGACTCACTTCTATATTGAAGAAGTTGCCCCGCCGAGCATCCCCATGGCCGTTACCGAACGACTGATCATCTGTGAACATTGCGATGCGGTGTACGAGCCGGTTGAGCTCGCCCCGCATCAAAAAGCTGCGTGCGTGCAATGTCACGCCGTGATCCAGCGCTACAACGGCTTGACCATCGAACAGCGCTTGGCCTTGACCATCACCGCGGCGGTGGTGTGGGTCTTCGCCAACGTTTATCCGGTGATGAGCATCCGCCTCCAGGGCTTGAGCAACAGCGCGACGCTGTGGGACTCCGTCGTTGCGCTGAGCCAGGGCCCCATTACCTTCATCGCCCTGGTCGCCGCCGTCGCGATCATCATCGCCCCGGCCTTCCAATTGGCGCTCCTGCTCTGGGTGCTGGGCTACGCCTATTCCGAACGGCGGGCACCGGCTTTCAGCCTGTGCATGCGCAGCCTGGAAACCCTGCGGCCGTGGAGCATGCTGGAGGTGTGCCTGCTGGGTGCGTTGGTCGCGGTGATCAAGCTTGCCGGCCTGCTGGATGTACTGCCCGGCATCGGCCTGTTCGCCCTGGCGGCCTTGAGCCTCTTAATGATCCGTATTGCCGGCCGTGATGTCCGCGACCTTTGGGACACCCTGTGAACGGGCCATTGCCAGGCAACCCGCCCCGGGCCGGCGACTTGGACCTGTGCCTGTGCCACAGCTGCGGCCTGGCGTGCGACATGAGCGACGAGCCCGAGACGTGTCCGCGCTGCGATGCCGCCCTGCACCGGCGCAAACCCGATACCCTGACCCGCACCTGGGCCTACATGCTGGCGGCGCTGGTGTTCTATATCCCGGCGAACCTGCTGCCGGTCATGAACACCCAAATGCTCGGCGATGGCGCGGACAGCACGATCATCAGCGGCGTTCTCGAGTTCTGGAACAGTGGCGCCTGGGACATCGCCTTGATCATCTTCATCGCCAGCATCGCCGTACCGGGCATCAAGTTCGTCGTGCTGACGCTGCTGCTGGTGACCGTGCAGCGGCGCAGCACCTGGGCCCAGGTCCAGCGAGCGAAGCTGTACCGGCTGGTGGAGGTCATCGGCTACTGGTCGATGCTCGATGTGCTGGTCGTAGCGTTGGTGGCGGCGCTGGTGAAATTCCAGGCCCTGAGCGACATCGAACCGCGACCGGGAATACTGTTCTTCGGTCTCGTGGTGCTGTTTACCATGCTGTCGGCCATGAGTTTCGATCCACGGCTGATCTGGGATACCCAACCATCCGAGGAGGTCATGGATGAAGTCGCAAGCCACTGATGGACAGCCCGCACCGGGCCGGGCCCATGTCACCAGCCGTCGCTGGACGGTGTCGCTGGTATGGATCGTACCCATCATCGCCGTGCTGGTGGGGGTGTCCCTGGTGGTCCATAACTGGCTGCAGGAAGGCCCGACCATCACCATCACCTTCAAGACGGGCGAGGGCCTCACCGCGAACAAGACTCCGGTCAAATACCGCAACGTGGTCATCGGCCAGGTCACCGACGTGCAACTGAGCGCCGACCAGAAGAATGTGACCGCCACCGTCAAGCTCGCCAAGACCGCGGACACGTTCACCCATGAAGACTCGGTGTTCTGGGTGGTCCGGCCGCGTATCGGCGCCGGCGGTATCTCCGGGATCGATACCTTGCTGTCCGGGGATTTCATCGGTGCCGACGCCGGCCACTCCACCGTGCGCGCCAAGTCCTTCACCGGCCTGGAGGCCCCGCCCCCCATCACTTACGGAGAGCCGGGAAAGCGCTTTACCCTGCACTCCCAGGACCTCGGTTCGCTGGACATCGGCTCGCCGGTGTACTTGCGCAAGATCCCGGTGGGCCAAGTGGTGTCCTATGCCCTGGACGCCGAAGGCAAGGGGGTCAATATCGAAGTGTTCGTCAATGCGCCAAACGATGCCTACGTCACCGAGAACACCCGCTTCTGGAACGTCAGCGGTGTCGATGTGAACGTCGGCGCCAACGGTTTCGCGGTCAAGACCGAATCCCTCTCCGCCCTGCTGGTCGGCGGCATCGCCTTCAGGGCCCCGGAGTACAGCCCCAACGACACGCCCGCACCCGAAGACAAGAATTTCGAGCTGTTCGCCGATCAGCAAAGCGCCCTTGCCCCGCCCAGTGGCAAGGCGCAATACCTGGCCTTGCGGTTCGACCAGGCCTTGCGCGGGTTGCGCGTGGGGGCGCCGGTGGAATTCCTCGGGATTGAGATTGGCCGGGTGGTGGCCATGAACCTGGATTTCGACGAAAAGCAGCGCACATTTCCCGTCAATGTCGGCATCGTGATCTACCCCCAACTGCTGGGCAAGGCGCATGAAAAACTGCTCAAATCCCTCAATCACAATCCGGAAGACGAAGCCGCCGCTGCCCGGCTGGTGGGCAGTTTCGTCGAACGGGGCCTGCGCGCCCAGGCTCGCAGCGGCAACCTGCTGACCGGGCAGTTGTATATCTCCCTGGATTTCTACCCCAAAGCGGAAAAGGTCGCCTTCGACCTCGCCGCCCGCCCCCTGCGGATCCCGACGATCCCGGGCAGCCTGCAGCAATTGCAGGAACAGCTGCAAACGGTGGTGGAGCGCATCAACAAGCTGCCGCTGGAGAGCATCGCCAGCAATCTGGACGGCAATCTGGTGGAGCTGCGCAAAGGACTCTCGCAATTCAACAACAAGACCCTGCCGGGCGTGCAAAGCACCTTGCAGGACGTGAGCAAGACCCTGCAATCGGCAAATTCTACGTTGGCGGAAGACTCGCCACAGCGTGAACAGCTGACCCAGACCCTGGATGACCTGGGCCGCATGTCCCGTTCGCTGCGCGAGCTGTCGGACTACCTGAGCCGACATCCTGAATCGCTGCTTCGCGGCCGTCCGAAGGACGCCCCGGCGCAAAACCTGACTTTTCCGGTGAAAGAATGATGACAGGAGCACGCTCGATGCCGCTGACGCTGAAATCTTCGTTGATTGCCCTGGCGCTGCTCCTCGGCGCCTGCCGCAGCGACCCTATCCACTATCACACCCTGAGCCCGGTCCAACCGGCGGGCCAGGTGCATGCGGGCGTGGATATCCAGATCGAGCAACTCAGCGTTCCACCGCAAGTGGATCGCACCCAGATGGTGATTCGCCAGGGCGACAGCGGGTTGGCCATCCTCGAAACCGAATGGTGGGGCTCAAGCCTGGCGGACGAACTACGCAGCAGCCTTGACGAGCAATTGAGCAACCCCGGTGCGCCAAAGCGGTTGCTGCGGGTCGACGTGCAGCGCTTCGACTCGATTCCCGGTCGGTATGCGCGCATGGACGTGCAATGGCGACTGCGCACGCTGGGCAGCGACGCCCACGCCCTCACCTGTCGCAGCAGCCTGCAAACGCCGGCCACGGGCAATATCGACGACTTGGTGAAGGGGCATCAAAACAACGTCCGGCAGTTGGTCGACCTCGTGGGGCAAGCGGCATCGCGCAACGCCTGCCCCTGATTCAATCGGGCCAATGCAGTGAAAGCACTGGAGCGACTCGCGGGTGGTGGTCGATACGCGCCAGCAAGGCATGGAACTCAGGGCGGGCATTGAGCATCGCTTCCCGGGTTTCGACCCATTTCGTGATCACCGCCGCCAGGATATCCAGCGCGCCGGGCTCGGCGCCGCCGAGAAAGGGTGACGCTGCAAACTGGTCGGCAAACAGCGCCCAGTTGCGATACAGGCGCTGTTTCGTGCCCGACACCAGACGTTCCTGGGTGACTTCGTCCGCATCAGGCAGCCAGCGCTGGGGGAAATCGATAATGCCAATGGGTGTGTAGCAGTTGGCGGCGATATAGACCAGGCCACGTATGACCTGCGCGCGCTGGGCCGGATCCTCCGGCAACAGTTTTGATTCTCGGAAAGACAACCCCAAGTGAATCAGGATCGCCGCCGCCTCGGTCAACACCGAGCCGTCCGGCAGTTGCAGGGTCGGGACCTGCTTCTGAGGATTCAACGCCTCGAGTTCTTTCGCGGCCTCGTTGTCCTCGGTCGAATAGGTATCGACGCGTCGATAAGGCACCCCGCATAGGTTCAAGGCGACCTCGACAGCTGCCGAGCCGGACTGGCTGTGACCGAATAACTGGTACATGCACCTGCCTCCTGCAAAAGGGATTATGCCGGTAGAGCTTCCTGGTCCGCGAGTGTTCCATCAATCTGACTGACACACCTGCAACGAGCTATCACCGCCGTCGATGTTCACCATCACGTCAATGAAGTTCTCATGCTCCCTGCCCGGCGCAACAATGGCCCCACACAAACAACACACCCCGGAGCACACCATCATGAAACGCCAAATCATCCTCAGCTTCGCTTTCTCGGTACTGGCCGCCAACGCATTCGCCGCCACTTCCCAACCCGTCGTTGCCGAAGGTGGCTCCGACCGCCTGATCGAAAGCCGCGTCGCCGAAGGTGGTTCCGACCGCCTGCTGGAACGCCGCGTCGCCGAAGGTGGCTCCGATCGTCTGCTGGAACGCCGCGTCGCCGAAGGTGGTTCCGACCGCTTGCTGGAACGCCGCGTCGCCGAAGGTGGTTCCGACCGCTTGCTGGAACGCCGCGTCGCCGAAGGTGGTTCCGACCGCTTGCTGGAACGCCGCGTCGCCGAAGGTGGCTCCGATCGTCTGGCTCAGAACCGTGCATGAGTGGTTTTCACGCAATGCCTGACCCGGTTCCAAACGACGTTCAATACGAGTCATGGCGAGGACAGCCCCTTGCCATGACGGTCCAACCCGCTTGCAAGTCATCCCCCTGAAAGCCCGGCCTCAACCGCCGGGCTTTTTCATGGCCAGAAGTTTTAGCGCCCCGAAGCCCGAGCCATGCAGCGCTGATAACGTTCGTCCACGCGCTTGGCAAACCATGCGGTGGTCAGTTTGCGTGTGATTTTGGGACTCTTGAGCACAATGCCCGGCAACAGTGCCCGAGGCAGCGGCTTGCCCTCGGCCTTCTCAGCCAGTTCGAACACGCGCTTGTAGAGTTTGCTGTCTTCGAAGGCGAGGCTGTCGCCCAGCTCCAACTGATCGCGGATGGTCGGGTTGCGCATCCCCAGGGACTTGCCCAAGGTGCGCACCGCCAATTCCGTGCTGCCCGGCATGATCGAGCCATGCAAGATCAAGTCGCCGTCCAGGGCCAAAGAAATACCCGAAGCGCGACTCACCGCATGTTGAAACGCCGCGTTGCGACTGGCATACCACCCGGCATTGAAATCGGCGAACCGGTACAGCGGCTCGGTGTAGCTCACCGGATAGCCCAACAAATGGGCGATGCCGAAATACATGCCGCCACGACGACTGAACACTTCCCGCCGAATCGAGCCATCCACCGTGTACGGATAATCCCGGGCATTGGCCTGGGCAAATGCGATGCTGACCTGCATCGGGCCACCCGTGTGCACGGGATTGAAGCCGTCGAACAACGTCTTGCCCAACGGCACCATGCTGATGAAGTCATCGAAAATCGCGCTGAGTTCTTTCTCGCTTCGCGCCGCGTCCAGACGGTCGCTGTAGCTTTTACCGTTCGGCGAACGCACCTGGAGCGCGCCGCTGACCAGGAACCCCGGAATGTGCACCTTGGCCGCGCGACGGTCGATCTCCTGTCGGGCGATCTTGCCCAGCCCGGGCACGGCCGGATCGGCCTGGAACGTGGATTCCTGTTCGGTCACCGCCAGCACCGAACAGATGTTCTGCGTCGTGGGCGGGATCTGCTGCGCCGAAAAGGCTACGTAGATATCCGTTGCCCAGCCTGCCCGATCAGCGGTCTTGGCCGGCAACAAACGAACGATCTGCGCCTTGACTTCGGCAGGCTGGCGTTCAGGCTCCTGAGCCTGGCGAGTGCCGCAACCGGCCAGGGCCAGTGAAGCGGCGAGGCTGATCGTCAATCGAGTGAAATGCATGGTGCTCCATCAGATCCATTGTTCGGGAGCAACCATACGACCAAAAGCCGGTAGAAATCCAATAGAGAGCAAGCTTGCTCCTACAAGGCAACGCCGTTCACTCAAGGCCACCTGCAAACCCGTGGCGAGGGAGCTTGCTAGTACGGTGCTGGGTTAGATTCCGCTCAAGGCCAGGTCCAGGGCGAAGTAGGTGAAGATCAGGTCTGCCCCGGCCCGCTTGATCGCGCCCAGGCTTTCACGTACCACGCGGGCCTCGTCGATGGCACCGGCCTGGGCGGCAAACTTGATCATCGCGTATTCACCGCTGACCTGGTAAGCCGACAAGGGCAAGTTCGACGCCTGGCGAATGTCGCGGATGATATCGAGATAGGCCCCTGCCGGCTTGACCATCAACGCATCGGCGCCCTCCTGCTCGTCCAGCAACGACTCGCGCAAGGCTTCGCGACGGTTCATCGGGTTCATCTGGTAACTCTTGCGGTCGCCCTTCAAGGCACTGCCGCCAGCCTCGCGAAACGGCCCGTAGAGCGCCGAGGCGAACTTGGTGGAGTAGGCCATGATGGCGGTCTGGCTGAACCCCGCGTTGTCCAAAGCCTTGCGAATAGCCTGGACTTGCCCGTCCATGGCCGCCGACGGCGCAATGACATCGGCACCGGCGCGCGCCGCCGCCACGGCTTGCTTGCCCAGGTTGACCAAGGTGCGGTCGTTATCCACTTCATCGCCATGCAGCACACCGCAATGGCCATGATCGGTGTATTCACAGAAACAAGTGTCGGACATCACCACCATTTCCGGCACGGCGTCCTTGCAGATCCCGGCCATGCGCGACACCAGGCCACGCTCACTCCATGTGTCGCTGCCATCGTTGTCCAGGTGATGAGACACACCGAAGGTCATCACCGACTTGATACCTGCGCGGGCATAGCGCTCGATCTCGCCGGCCAGTTTCGACTCGGGAATACGTGTCACACCCGGCATGCTCTTGATCGGCACAAAATCGTCGATTTCTTCCTCGACGAAGATTGGCAGCACCAGATCGTTCAATGTGAACTCGGTTTCCTGGAACAGGCTGCGCAAGCTCGCGTTGCGGCGCAGACGGCGTGGACGTGCTGCGGGGAACTGGCTGGACATGGGACTCCGGGGTCAGGTTTGAATCACGAGGCAAAGCTTATGCCCTGGCCAGCCAGGGCACAAACGGCGCTCGGAAAACAGAGTGTTACCGAGCGGGCAATAATCACTCCGTCAGCGAGCCGTGGATGCGGGTCATTCCGGGATCTTCAACCCGCGAGTCACCGCCGGCCGCGCCAGGAAACGCTCCAACACCCGGGTCACGTTGGGGAAGTTCTGGATGCCCACCAGGTCACCCGCCTCGTAGAAACCGAGCAGGTTGCGCACCCACGGAAACGTCGCGATGTCGGCAATGGTGTAGCGCTCGCCCATGATCCAGTCCCGCCCTTGCAAACGGCCATCGAGTACCTTGAGCAGGCGCCTGCTCTCCTCGACGTAACGGTCGCGCGGTCGCTTGTCCTCGTAGTCCTTGCCGGCGAACTTGTTGAAGAACCCCAGTTGCCCGAACATCGGCCCGATCCCGCCCATCTGGAACATCAGCCACTGGATCGTCTCGTAGCGCGCCGCCGATTCCTGGGCAAGCAATTGGCCGCTCTTGTCCGCCAGGTAAATCAGAATCGCCCCCGACTCGAACAACGCCAGCGGCTGGTCGCCAGGGCCGTGGGGATCGAGAATCGCCGGGATCTTGTTGTTGGGGTTCAGCGACAGGAACTCGGGCGACAACTGATCGCTACTGCCGAAATCGACTTTGTGGGGCTCGTACGGCAGGCCGATTTCTTCGAGCATGATCGAGACCTTCACCCCATTGGGGGTTGGCAGGGAGTAGAGCTGGATCCACTCCGGGTACTGGGCGGGCCATTTTTCGGTGATGGGAAAGGGGGTCAGGTTGGGCATGAAATGGATTCCAAGAGTCAGCCAGAAAGCTGAAGCATAAATCAGCCGATCCAGCTTTGGGCCGTCGCCCGTTCTTAAATCCGCAACATCCTGTCGCTAACATTCGCTTCATCTCCTGACCGCATGCCGTTAAAAACAGCGCATCGGCCAGGATCGAACCAAAGGGCGAGCAGGTACTCAGAGAGATGCCCCGAGGAATCGAAGCGGCGTAACGACAAGGAAAACACCCGGGCCCAGGGGCTTCGCGGTGCCGGGGTTTGTCAGCCTGATCGAGAGCATCGAAGACGTCTATTCCATGATGAACCCACAGAGATTCACCCGTTACCTCAAACGCCGTTCGTGGCTGCTGCTGCCGACGCTGGTTGTGGCCTGTGGATTGGCGCTGTCGCTGGAATCCAGCGTCAGCCGCGCGCAGCCAGCCGACGGTGTCCAGACCCTGGTGTTCTTGCGCCACGCCGAGAAACCCGCCGGAGGCCTCGGCCAGCTCAACTGCCAGGGTCTCAACCGCGCCATCGATCTGGCTACCCTGCTGCCGGAAAAATTCGGCAAAGCTGACTATGTATTCGCCGCCAACCCTACCCGAAACGTCGAAGAAGGTGAGTTGGACAATTCCTACAGTTATATCCGCCCATTGATGACCATCAGCCCCAGTGCCATCAAGCTGGGCTTGCCGGTCAATATCGAATACTCAGCCAACGACACCAGCGACCTGGCCAACGAACTGCTGGACGACAAATACCACAACTCCACTATCTACACCGCCTGGTCCCATGGCTACCTGCCGGAGCTGATCAATAAAGTCGCCGGTGAAGCGGTGGGCAAGCGGCAAGAGATTACCGATGATTGGGCGTCGAGCGATTTCGATTCGCTGTATGTACTGACCCTGACCTGGCACAACGGCAAGGCCAGCCTCAACAGCCAAAGCTACAAGCAAGGGTTGGATAACGGGCAGGAGACGTGCCCGACATAAACAGCAGGCCACTTCTATTGACTGGACACCCAATGGGGGAGCGAGCCTGCTCGCTCCCCCAGGGGCACGGTGTGTTGAATGCCAGATGGCGTCCTACCCGCCCCGAGCCGCGCGCTCACGCAGGTATTGCAATACCGCCGCCTGCTCCCCGGCGAACTCGATGCGCCCGCCCTTCTTTTCTCGCTGGAATACGTACATCGGGTCGTAATATTCGCGCAGCAAGCCTTCGATCCAGCCGCGATGCAAATCGACGGCTCCCGTACTGGCCTGCTCGGCCAGGGCCGCCTCCATGATGTCCATCAACCGGCGATGACGGTCGCCCCCCAGCCGCCTATGGATGTTATCGAGGCTTGACAGCAGCCGTTCGGAAAACAGCGAGAAGCCTTCGTCGCCATGCACGTCGATGAATTCGGCACAGAGGTTGATCACATAATCGCCCAGGATTCGCTCGACCCGTCGCTCCAGGCTGTCTTCTAGCCAGACCATCGGCACCTGCTGCATACGCTGGTACAACGGCAGCGGCACGGCGCAGCTGCCCACCATGCGACTTTCGTCTTCCAGCACGAATTGCTCGAGCCCGGCGGCGCGCTTCTTCAGCACATCCACCGCCAGCAGGTTTTCGAAATCGATGTTGGACGGCTGCCCGGTGGCGCGCTTGCCAAAGCTGGAACCGCGATGATTCGCGTAGCCTTCCAGGTCCAGTGCGTTGGGCAGTTGCGTCAGCACTTCGGTCTTGCCCGTGCCGGTCATGCCGCCCAACAAGACCAGGTCGCACTGGGCAGCCGCTTGATCGACGGCTTCGAGCAGAAAGGTACGCATGGCCTTGTAGCCACCGCCGACACGGGGGTAGTCGATGCCGGCTTCTTCCTTGAGCCACTGCTGGACAATCTGCGAGCGCAAGCCACCACGAAAGCAATAAAGCACTCCGTCGGGATGGGAACGGGCGAAGTCGGACCAGGCCTGGATGCGCTGGGCCTTGGTGTCACCGCTAACCAATTGATGCCCGAGGACGATGGCAGCTTGCTGGCCCTGTTGTTTATAGCAAGTGCCAACGCGTTGCCGTTCGATGTCGGTCATCAGGGGCAGGTTGACCACGCCGGGAAACGCGCCCTTGAGGAATTCGACGGGCGCTCGGGTGTCCATCATCGGACGGTCGTTGAGGAAGATATCGCGGTAATCGGTGATGTCGCGGGGCATCAGAACACCTCGACCGCGTGGCTCTGTCGCTCGACCAATTCACCGATCGGCTCCAGCGAAAGGCCCAGCTCGACGGCAACCTGCAGGAATTCGCTTTCGCCTTCGGGCGTGACGGCAACCAGCAAGCCGCCGCTGGTCTGCGGGTCGCACAGCACGCGCTTGTGCAACTCCTGGACCCGACCGACCCTGCTGGCGTAGCTGTCATAGTTGCGCAGTGTGCCGCCCGGCACGCAGCCCAGGTCCAGGTAGTACTCGACGCCCGGCAAGCGCGGCACGGCGTCGTAGCGGATGCGTGCGGTGAGCTGGCTGCCATCGGCCATCTCCACCAAGTGTCCGAGCAAGCCGAAACCGGTGACATCGGTCATTGCGGCCACGCCGTCGAGCTTGCCGAAACGGCTGCCGGGCTTGTTGAGGGTGCACATCCAATCCCGGGCCAGGCCCACGTCGGCGGCGCGCAGCTTGCCTTTCTTTTCCGCGGTCGTGAGGATGCCGATGCCCAGGGGTTTGGTCAGGTACAAGCGGCAACCCGCGACGGCGGTGTCGTTGCGCTTCATGTGGCGCTTGTGCAGGAGCCCCGTCACCGCGAGGCCAAACATTGGCTCCGGCGCATCGATCGAATGGCCGCCCGCCAAGGGAATGCCCGCCTCGTCGCACACCGAGCGGCCACCACGAATGACCTCCCGGGCAATCTCCGGGGCCAGTACGTTGACGGGCCAGCCGAGGATTGCAATCGCCATCAGCGGATCGCCGCCCATGGCGTAGATATCACTGATGGCATTGGTCGCGGCGATGCGTCCGAAATCGAAAGGATCGTCGACGATCGGCATGAAGAAATCGGTGGTCGAGACCACCCCGCGCTCCTCGTCGATGGCATACACCGCTGCATCGTCCCGGGAGGCATTGCCAACCCAAAGCTTGGGGTCAAGGTTCTGCGCACCGCTGCCGGCCAGGATCACTTCCAGCACCTGGGGCGAAATCTTGCAGCCGCAACCGGCACCGTGGCTGTACTGGGTCAGGCGAATCGGCTCGCTCATGGGCATACCTCTCGTAAGTCAAGGTCGGCAATTCTACCAGCAACGTCCGCCGCCCACCGCCCGTCGCGATCAATCGCCGCGTATCCGACGGAATTTTTCCGGCGTCGCGGGACTCACTTGAACAATAGCCGAGCCTTCCAAGGAGATAGCCGATGGACCCAACCCCACCCGCGACGACTCATCTTGATTACGGTCTCGACACGCTGTTCGGCCGCGAGACCAAAAGCGTCGACTGCCAGTTCGACGTCAAGCGTCTGGACGACGGCGAGCCGCCGTGGTTTGCCCTGCATGTACGCCCGCCGCTTCCCGAAGACCTGGCAAAGGCACAGATCGTGGTGTTCAGCGCCGAAGGCCGACGCATCAGCGGTATCGTTCGGCGTTCCGAGCGCCTGGCCGACGACAGCTTGCAGCTGGACGTCGAACCGGACTGAAGCGCTCAGGCACGCGGCGTACTGCTGCGGTACATGAACACCAGCGCCAAAGCCAGGCAGGCCATGGCCAGCAAGCGGCTGCTGGACAGTTCGATAGCCGGATTGCCCAGCCAGCCGAAGTTATCGATCAGCATGCCCATGCCCAGTTGCCCGACAATGACCGCCACGGTGGCAACGGCCGTGCCGACTCGTGGCACCGCGCCGACCATCACTATCATGTACACCACGCCAAACAACGCACCGCTGAGCTGCCACTTGGGCACCTCCAACAGGCTCATGGCGTGCGCCGGCTCGAAAAACACGATCAACAGCCCCGTGACCACCGTGCCCACCACAAAGGTCAGCAGGCTGCTGCGCAGCACGCCAACCGTCTCGCCCAGGCGTCCGTTGATCGCGGCCTGAACGCTCAGTACCGCGCCGGCGGCAACGACCACCAGCAATAACACAATGATGCTCATATCAACCTCGGGCTATCAGAACAAGGGCCACCACAATCAACGCCAACGCCAGCCAACGCTCGCGATTGACCCGCTTGCGACTCGCGCCGAACCAACCGAAATGGTCGATCAGCACGCTTTTGCCCACTTGGCCGGAGAGGATCGCGATCATGGTCATCGCAATACCGATGTGAGGGGTGGCGAGGGTCAGGACCACCACATAGATGGGTCCCAGAAAGCCGCCGATCAATTGCCAGCGCGGCAACGTGTCCAGTGATGGGCCTCGCTGCGGGCCGCTGAGCAACAGCAGCAGGAACAGCAGCGCGGCGCCCACGCCAAAGATGCTCAACGTCGCCCATAGATGGCCGACCTGGATGCCCAACGGTCCCAGCAGACCGGCCTCCACCGACAATCCCATGCCCGCCAGGATGACCAGGGGCAACAATAGCCAGCGCAAAAATGGCCGGGGTGGCGCCGCAGCCGCTATCGGCGCGGCCGCGTCTTGTGATGTCGGTTGCATCGAATGTACCTGTCTTGGAAAGAAACGACGGGCATTATCAACTGGCGCTCCTATGCGATAAATGTGAGCATTCCAACAACACTTTTGCGCAGTACGCACAACGGATTTCCCATGCAAGGTCTCGATGAACTGGGTTTCAAGGCACTCCGACTGTTTGTCGCGGTGCTCGATCACGGCAGCTTTTCGGAAGTGGCGCGGCGTGAGGGGCTGGCGCCCTCTTCGATTTCCCGCCAGATCCAATTGATGGAGCAAGCGCTGAACCAGCAACTGCTCTATCGCCATACGCGCGCCGTTTCGCCCACCGAAGCCGGCCGCCTGCTCGGTCACCACGCACGGTTGTTGCTGGTGCAACTGGAGGAAGCCGAACAAGCCTTGCAGGAGCAGTACAGCGAGCCGGCCGGGCTGATACGGATCAACGCTCCCGTGGTGTTCGGCCAGCGACACCTGACGCCGTGGCTGGGCCAGTTGTGCGAGCGCTACCCCAAGCTGCAGTTGGACATCCAGCAGACCGACAATTATGTGGACCCGCTGCAGCAAGGTGCCGACCTGCTCTTTCGCATCGGGCCGCTGCACGATTCCAGCATGCAGGCGCGGATCGTCGCGCCGCACCGCTTCCAGATTGCCGCAAGCCCCGACTACCTCGCCCGTCATGGCACGCCACGCAAGCCCCAGGACCTGGCTGCCCATGAATGCCTGGCCTATAAAGGCGTGGCGGGCCAGCAGCGCTGGTTCTTCCGACGTCCCGGTCAAACCTGGACGCCATACAGTGTCAGGGGCCCGATCACCGGCAACCACGCCGACACCCTGACCCAGGCCGCCGTGCAAGGGCTGGGCCTGGTGATGTTCCCGTCGTGGCTCATCGGCGAAGCCGTGCGCAGCGGAACGCTGGTGCCGGTGCTGAGCGACTACGAAGCGTCCAACAGCCTCGAACCCCAGCAAATCGCTATCCTCTGGCCCGGCAGCCGACGCCTGTCGGTGAAGGTGCGTACGGTGATCGACTTTTTCCTTGAATGTTTCGGCGAGGTGCCCTACTGGGATCGTCCTTGACGGTCGGGCGCTGGAGTCAAGGCCAGGCCCATGGGATGATCCAGCTTTAGATCGAGCCTGCGTGGAGCGTTTTAATGTCATTGCTGAGTAAACGAGCCGCCGCCGTGCTGCTGACGGCGGTCGCCAGCCTGGCCGCATGGCCTGCCATGGCGGCCCAGCCCAAGACCGTGGCCCAGGCACCGGTCCAGAAGATTTCGATGCTGGGCGGCAAGTTCAGCTTCACCCTGCCCAAGGGCTACACGGCAACGCCGTTATCCGCGGGCGAAGTGGCCCAGGGGACAGCCGGGGCGACCGGTATGATGTACAGCAATGCCACGAGCAAGACAGTGGTGATCACGGCTGAAAACACCTTGGTCGACGGGGCGAATGTGAAGGACAACGACGCGGCCTTCCTGGACAGCACCTTTGCCGATTTTGCCGTTCAGAAAACCAAGGCTCTGCCGGATGCCAAAATTCTTGGCGAACAAAGCCTGGTCCAGAAAACCACCGGTCTGGGCCTGCGTCAGCTCGACACCAAGGCCACGCAGGGTGGCGGGCCGACGTTGGACACCACGCTGATCGGCGCCTCCGGCACGCGTATGGCCGTGGTGCAGATCATTTCCAGGGCCAGCGACCAGGCCGGCCATGAGGCGCTGGTCAAGCAGATCGCCAGCGGGAAGTGAGAACACTGGCGCAGCATGCCTGACCCGTGGGCGCGAGCCTGCTCGCGATGACGGCGGTACATTCAGCATCCCCATCAACTGAAACACCGCCATCGCGAGCAGGCTCGCTCCCACACTGGATTTGTGGATGACTCAAAACCCAAGCGCAGCACACCCCCCTGTGGGAGCGCGCTTGCTCGCGATGACGGCGGTACATTCAGCATCCCCATCAACTGAAACACCGCCATCGCGAGCAGGTCGCTCCCACACTGGATTTGTGGATGACTCAAAACCCAAGCGCAGCACACCCCCTGTGGGAGCGAGCCTGCTCGCGATGACGGCGATACATTCGCCATCCCCATCAACTGAAACACCGCCATCGCGAGCAGGTCGCTCCCACACTGGATTTGTGGAGGACTCAAAACCCAAGCGCAGCACAATCTCCTTTTGGGGGCTGATGTGCCTATCAGGGGTTGAGTCGCTCAAGCCAGGCCCGCAGATCCTTCACTTCCTGCGCATTGATCTCATGGCCAAGGCCCGGATAGGCATGGAATTCCGGCTCCAGGGCCAGGGTCTTTAGGAAGGTGTCGGCGTCGGTGCCGTCATGGAAGGGAATGATCGGATCCGCGGTGCCGTGGCCGATGAACACGGCTAGCGCCCTTCGTGCCTCGTCGGGCGTCAGTTCGGCCCGCAGCACCGGCAGGATTCGCCCACCCATCGCAGCGATGCCCCCGACGGCTTCCGGGTGTCGCAAGGCGATTTCGTAGCTCATCATCGCGCCCTGGCTGAAGCCCACCAGGTAGACGTTGCCCGCATCGGTCGGGTACTTGGCCCGCGCCTTTTCGATGAATTCCATAAGCATCTGGCCACTGGCCTTCAAGTCTGAAGTGTCACCGTCATACGCGCCCTCGCCCTTTTTGGCGAACCATTGGTAGTGGCCCGGTTCCATGGACTTGGGCGCGCGCACCGAGAGGTAGTTGTAGTGCCTGGGCAGTTCATCGGCGAGCCTGAGCAGATCCTTTTCGTTGCTGCCCGAACCGTGCAGGAAAATCACCAGCGGCCGGTTTCGGGCCTGCTCGTCGGCGCGGGCCAGGTAATTGAGGGGCAAATCCGTTTGCAGCGACGGTTGGGCCTGCACGCCGGCCGATACCAGCAGCAGAAACAGGGCGAACGCTTTGAGCATCAGTCTTCCTCCATCATTGGATAGCCGCACGACAACGACCGTGCGGTGAGGTAGACAGCACTTATCAGTCGTTGATCAATTTGCCCGCCCGAATAGGCTCGCGCCCGGCGACTTTCGCCTGCCAGATACCTGGCTGGGTGTAGCGCCCACGATCCAGGGCGAACAGTACGCCGCTGGTGCCCGCTGGCACAACGCTGACCCGGTCATTCAACGGATCGACCACCTCGAACAGCGGATCGCCGCGCTCCACCCACTCCCCGGCCTCCCGCAGGAAACTCACCACGCCATGGTGCGGCGCGAACAGGTATTGCGTGCCTTCGAACGGCAAGCCCTCGCAGCATTCTTGCGGCGCGGCCGGCCAGTCACCGGCGATGAGGCCCTGTTCCGCGAGAAATCCCAGGATGGCTTCGCAATTGGCCTGGGCCTGCTCCACCCGGGTGTCGCCCATGCTGCCCAGTTCGAGCGTCGTCGCCAGGTTGGCCGGCGGAATCGCCGCTTGCGGAAAAATCCTAGCCAGGCGCAACCAGGGTGTCGAGCAGGACTCATCGAACGAACTGCCGCCCGAATCTTCACACAGCAACGCCACCCCGGCCTTCAACCGCGCGGCCAATGAGCGCCACTGCGGCCATTGCTGGGGCAAGGCATACAAGTGGATCGCGGCCTCGAAATCACAGTGCAGATCCAGAGTGACATCGGCGTCGCAGGCGTGGCGAAGCAATAGCCGGTGCAGGGCTTCAAGCTGGGAAGGTGGCGGCGGCAGATCTTCCAGCACCTCGACCATTGTCTGGCGAATCAAGGTGATGTTGGCGGCCGGGTCATCCCCGAGACGGTCACCGATGCGTTGCGCCACCGGGGCGCTGAGTTCGACGAAGGAACGGTTGAAATTCTTGCCGCTGCCCAGCTCGAAACGCCCCATATGGGCGCTTTGCAGATGCTGATCCAGGCCGATGGGATTGGCCACCGGCACGAGCTCGATCACGCCTTTGAGCAAACCACGGGCTTCAAGATCGTTCAGTCGCTGTTTCAGCTCCCATGCCGTGCGCATGCCCGGCAACTCGTCGGCATGCAGGCTCGCCTGGATGTACGCCTTGCGCGGCCCGTGGCCGTAACGAAACACGCTGAGCGAACGCTCCGTGCCCAGGTGACTCCATGGCAGGATATGGTCGATGCGTTGCATAGGCACTCCAGATATCGGTTTCTCGACAGGCTCAGGGTAAAACAATCGCCCATGAAAAAGGTGGCCGGCCGGGTCAGCGGCGGGCCACCTGTGGGCTTCAGCTATTAATGCCCGTAGACGTCAAAGGCGAAGTATTTGTCCTGCACTTTCTTGTAGGTGCCATTGGCGCGGATTTCAGCGATGGCAGCGTTGAATTTCTCGGCAAGCTCTTTATCACCCTTGCGCACCGCGATGCCGGCGCCGCCGCCGAAGTACTTGGCGTCTTCATAGGTAGGCCCGACGAAGGCAAAACCTTTGCCGGCGTCGGTTTTCAGGAAACCTTCGTCGAGGTTGACCGAGTCAGCCAGCATCGCGTCGAGGCGACCGGCAACCATGTCCAGGTTAGCCTCCTGCTGGGAGGTGTAGCGCACCAGGTTGATCCCCGCCGGCACCAGCACTTCGGTCGCGAAGCGGTCATGGGTACTGGCGCGCAGCACACCGACTTTCTTGCCCTTGAGCTCGGTCAGCGGGTCCTTGACGTCGGTGCCTTGCTTCATCACGAAACGCGCCGGGGTGTGGTAGTACTTGATGGTGAAGTCGACGTTTTTCTTGCGGTCGTCCGTGATCGTCATGGACGACAGGACCGCGTCGATTTTCTTGACCTTCAGCGCCGGGATCAGGCCGTCGAACTCCTGCTCGACCCAGACACACTTGACCTTCATCTGCTCGCACAGCGCGTCGCCGATATCCACATCGAAGCCGGCCAGCTTGCCGTCAGGGGTTTTCATCGAAAAGGGTGGATACCCGGCCTCGATCCCGAGACGGATCGGCTTGGCGTCTTCGGCCACGGCTGAGAAGGATAATACGGACAGTGCCAGGGCACCGAACATGACAAGCTTCTTCATTTTTGCTCCTGAGTGCGCAGGTTTTTTTGATCGTTATTGGCAGATTCGGAAACAGCGTTCGGTCTGGGAAACCGAAGTGGGCGGGAGTCTAGAGGGGCACTCGGGAGGCGAATTACGTAGAGGCGACAAATAGTTATAGAAATACCCAGGCTTGGCTGAGGATCATGAATTTACGAAAAGCCTGACAGAGGCAAACGCTGGTGGCGAGGTTCTGCACCGCTCAGGACTGCTACGCAGCCCAGCGGGAGCAAGCTGCCTCGCCACAACGTGAACAAGCCGCCGGAAAATTTCAGCAATCGCAGCTGACGATCTTCTCCGCCACGCGCTCTACGGAACCGGTCAGGCGAAAGCCCTCGTCGAGCCAGCCCATGACGCCGCCAATCATTTCCTTGACCGGATACCCGAGGGTCGCCAGGCGGACCGCAGCCTTGTTGGCGCCGTTGCAGTGTGGCCCGGCGCAATAGACCACGAACAGAGTCGTCTCGGGATAGGCCGCCAGTGCGTGCGCCGTGAGCGTGCGGGTTGGAAGATTGATCGCCCCCGGCACATGCCCGCGCTCGTAGGCCAGCGGACCGCGTACATCCACCAGTACAAAATCGACATCGCCCGTTTCCTGGCTGGCATGGACATCGGAACAGTCGGTTTCGAACATCAGGCGGCGGCTGAAGTGTTGCAAGGCCAGGTCGGATGAGGCGGCAGGCACTTCGCTAACGGGGCTGGTCATGATTTTTACTCCTGGAACAAAAGGGCTCGAAGAGACTTTATCGACCTGGCGCTTGCCGCTACAGTGGCGGATACGACACTCTGTGGGAATTTTCCGCCAAATGCATCCTACACCCGGCCTCGTCGCGATCCTTGCCTACGACGGCCTGTGCACGTTCGAGTTCGGCGTCGCCGTCGAGATATTCGGACTGGCACGGCCCGAGTTCGATTTCCCGTGGTATGAGCACCGCATTGTCGCCGTCGACGAAGGCCCGATGCGCGCCATGGGCGGCTTCCAGGTGCTGGCCGATGGCGGCATGGAACTGCTCGACAGCGCTCATACGATTGTCGTGCCGGGCTGGCGCATTCGCAGCGGTCCGCCCTCCGATGCCCTGCTCCAGGCCCTGCGGCGAGCCCATAAACGCGGCGCCCGTTTGTTGTCGATCTGTTCAGGAGCGTTCGTGCTTGCCGCCACGGGGTTGCTCGACGGCCTGGGCGCCACGACTCATTGGCGCTACACCGACGAGCTCGCCGAGCGCTACCCCGCCATCGATGTGGATCCCGACGTGCTTTATGTCGATTCAGGCCAAGTGATCACGTCGGCTGGCAGCGCGGCAGGCATCGATGCGTGCCTGCACCTGGTTGCGCGGGATTTCGGAGCCCAGGTCGCCAACACCGTGGCACGCCGGCTGGTCATGCCGACGCAACGCACCGGCGGCCAGGCGCAATTCATTCCGTCGCCGGTCAGTCGCACACCGCGCAGCGACTTGTCCGGCGTCATGCAATGGGCCCGGGAACGTCTCCACGAGCCGCTGGGTGTGCGCGAGCTGGCAAGCCACGCCGCCATGAGCGAACGAACCTTCCTGCGCCGCTTCACCCAGGCCTCTGGCCTTTCACCCAAGGCCTGGCTGCAACATGAACGCCTGGCTCGGGCGCGGGAACTGCTGGAGAGCACGAGCGACAACACCGACATCATTGCCCAACTCTGCGGCTACCGCTCGGTGGAAAGTTTCCGCGTGGCATTTCGTAGCGTGGTGGGGGTTGCGCCGTCGGTCTACCGAGAGCGGTTTGGGCGGGGATGAACCCAGCATGAGCTTCGCCCAGGTTTGCTCGCGACGCTCAGCGTCTGCGCAACAAGTACGTGTCCATGATCCAGCCATTGGCCTGCCGCGCCGCCTGGCGAGTGCGTTCGATGTCATCGGCCACGTCCCCCAGCCGGCCGGCGACCAGGATTTCGTCCGCCGTCCCTACATAGGCGCCCCAATAGATGTGCAGGTCCGGATCGCGTACCTGACGATACGCGTCCTGCGCATCGAGCATCACCACCACGCTCTGCGCGTCGCCGACCTGCCCCGCCGCCAACCGCCGGCCAGTGGTGATCTCCAGCGAACCGCCAATGGTATTCAATGACACTTTATGTCGCGCCGCGAGGGCCTGGACGCTGGTGATGCCAGGGATCACTTCGAACTCGAAAGCGCAGCGTCCCGAATCAAGGATCGCCTGGAGGATACGCAAGGTGCTGTCGTACAACGACGGGTCGCCCCACACCAGGAAACCGCCGCATTGTCCGTCCGATAACTGCTCATCGATCAGCCCTTCGAAAATGGCCTGCTTCGCCCGATTCAGCTCCGTGACAGTGCCCGCGTAGTCCGAATCGCCGCGCTCGCGCTCAGGACTGCTGGCTTCGACGAAACGGTAGGAATGGTCGGCGATATAGCGTCGACAGATCTCGCGGCGCAAGTCCAGCAACCCGTCCTTGGCAGGTCCCTTGTCCATCAGGAAAAACACATCCACCTGGTTCAAGGCCTTCACCGCCTGCATCGTCAAGTGGTCCGGATCACCTGCACCGATGCCGATCACCAATAGTTTTTTCATGGTCGTGACTCCAAGGCTCGCAAGCGCCAAACCCCGTTGAATCGCAGGTCAACGACGCCAAGGGGTTCGATATCGATCCGGTTGAACATGGCCGGTTGGCAGCCCAGCACGTTCATCATGGCGGCGCGGATCACGAACGGATGGGTAACGGCCAACCAACGACCCGGGGTCTTTTCCAGGGACGCCAGCCAGTCACCGACGCGCCGACACAATTGGCTGACGGATTCACCGCCGTGGGGTGCGGCGTCCGGATCATCGCGCCACGCCTGGAGGTGCTGCGGTTCGGTCGCGAGCAACTCGTCGATCGACGCCCCCCGCCACCGTCCGAAATCACAATCGGCCAATGCCGGGGTCACCACGGGTGAGTCACCCAACAAGGCCGCCGTCTGGCGCGTCCTCAGTTCCGGCCCGCAGAGCAGATGCCGGACATGGTGGTATTGGCGACCGATCTCGGGGCGCTTCGCCAGCCAACCGGCATCCAGCGGTTCGTCCAGGCCCAAGCGAGCGCTTTTCTGAGCGGCGGTACGGGCGTGGCACATCAAGGTCAGGCGGGTCGCTTGCACGGGGGGTTCTCGGGCGGTTGGAGGGGATCAGTGACAGGGCAATGGCGCACTTTGTTGTACAGCACCTTATATGAACTCCAATAACGTTGGACAAAAAGGCGTTATGTCCGACACCGGCAGAAGCATTACCTGACATACAAAGGCACCTCAACCAAAGCCTTGCCCTACAAGGCTTACACATAAGTTCAGACTTTTTAAACGGAACGTAAAAACCTCTGGACACGTAGCACCCGCTACCCAAATACTATTTTCGAAATGATGAAAAAAACCCAACACCCATCCAGGCAAGGAGCACGGATGCCTCTCTCCAGAGACCAGACCAGCGATCCATGCCTGGTTTTGCCGCCATCGGAAAGCCAGGCCATAGATGCCCTGCGCAGTCGGGCATTGTTCGAAGCGGTGTCCAGCCCGCTGGTTGAAGCTTGTCCAGCCTTGAAGGCCCGGGAGCCGGCCTTGGCCCAGGCGTCGCCATCTGCCGAGCCTTGTGAGCACTATGCGCGAACCCATTGAATGCGCCGAATCAGGTCTGTACACCAAGCCTGCTTTCAGATTGCTGCGGGAAGAGTCGGACCATCCGCTGCTGCTGGTCTGTGAACACGCCAGCCGATTCATCCCAGGCGCGCTCAATGACCTGGGGCTGGATGAGACGGCGGCCCAGGAACATATCGCCTGGGACATCGGTGCCCTGGCCTTGGCCGAGCGGCTGTCCGAAACCCTTGGCGCGACCCTGCTGTCGGCCAACTACTCGCGACTGTTGATCGACCTGAACCGCCCATTGCACGTCCCCGACAGCATCCCGGCGCAAAGCGAGATCTACCAGATCCCCGGCAACCACTCGCTGGACGACGCCACGCGCGAATACCGCCAGCAGTGCCTGTTCCACCCTTTTCATGACCGACTGCGAACCCTGATCGACCGCCGCCTGGCTGACAACCGGGTCGTGCGGGTAGTGGGCATCCATAGTTTCACCCCGGTGTTCTACGGCCAGCCGCGCGCACTCGAGGCCGGCGTCCTGTTTGGCGAAGCCAGGGAATATGCCCAGCACATCGTCGAAGGGCTGGCCCGGCACTCGCTGCGGGTCGCCGGCAACCAGCCCTACAAGGTCAGCCCCTTGAGCGACATGACGGTTCCGGTACATGGCGACGGCCGCGGCCTGGATTCGGTGCTGATCGAAGTGCGCAACGACCAACTGCGCAGCCTCGAGTCGTTAAGGACCTGGAGCGCATACCTCGCTCCCCTGCTATAAACACGACGGTGTAGAGTTTTCAGCTGCAAAGCAACAACGCGTGGACAACGACAGTGATCGTCAAGCCCGGTGCCTATCAGCGGGTTCTTTGGAACAGGAGTGCAATCCATGCTGGCTTTACGTCCAGTTCAATTGACCGATTTGCCGCAACTGCAACAGCTGGCCCGCGATAGCCTGGTAGGCGTCACTTCGCTTCCCGACGACGTCGATCACCTGCGGGAAAAAATTCTCGCCTCGTGCGCCTCCTTCGAGGCCGAAGTGCACACCCCGGGCGGGGAGAATTATTTTTTTGTTTTGCAGGAGCTGGAATCAGGTCGCCTCGTGGGCTGTTCGGAAATTGTCGCCACCACGGGTTGCGGCGAACCATTCTACAGCCTGCGCAACCGGCCGTTTTCCAGCGAATCCCGCGAGCTGAACATCCAGCACGGCGTACCCGCGCTGTCGCTCTGCCAGGACCTCAACGGTCAGACGCTGCTGCGCGGTTTCCACATCGACGCTGCACGGGTACGCACGCCGGAATCGGAGTTGCTTTCCCGGGCCCGGCTGATGTTCATCGGCGCCCACCCGCGGCGCTTTGCCGACTCGGTGATCACTGAGATCGTCGGTTTCAGCAGCGAGGATGGCCAGTCGCCCTTCTGGGACGCCGTCGGACAGCATTTTTTCGACCTGCCCTACACCGAGGCCGAACGTCTGTGCGGCTTGCGCAGCCGAACCTTCCTCGCAGAGCTGATGCCTCAATACCCGATCTATGTCCCCATGTTGCCCCCGGCGGCCCAGGCCTGCATTGGCCGGGTCCACCCGGACGGCCAGGAAGCCTTCGACATCCTCGAGCGCGAGGGTTTCGAAACCAACAACTACGTGGATATCTTCGACGGTGGCCCCACGCTGCACGCCCGGGTCGCGAACATCCGCTCGATCACCCAGAGTCACTTGGCTATCGCGCGCCAGAGCCGACACATCGACGCCACGGGTCGCTACCTGGTCAGCAACGATCGCCTGGGCCATTACCGAGCCATTGTCGCCGACCTGGAAGTCAACGGCGAAGGCCCCGTCCCATTGCAGCCCGATATGTTGCAAGCGTTGGGCATTGCGGAGGGTGACCGGATCCGGGTGGCCCGCCTATGAAACGCCTTCGAGCCCGTCTATGGCAGCATCGCGCCCGGCATGATCAAGGAGCGACACCATGATTGTCCGCCCGGTCGCCCTGACCGACCTGCCTGCGTTGATGGACCTGGCGCGCTGCGCCGGCCCGGGGTTTACCAGCCTGCCGGCCAACGAAGAACGCCTGGC
Source organism: Pseudomonas algeriensis (assembly GCF_048847255.1). Lineage (NCBI taxonomy): Bacteria > Pseudomonadati > Pseudomonadota > Gammaproteobacteria > Pseudomonadales > Pseudomonadaceae > Pseudomonas > Pseudomonas algeriensis. The sequence continues at coordinate 156,415 of NZ_JBKKRK010000003.1, forward strand.
GCACCGAGTGCGCTGGGCCCAACGGACCTTCGCCGGGCAGGTGGAACGTGCCGATGCCGACTACCTGTTCGTGCTGGAGGACGACGACCGGCACGTGGTGGGTATCAGCGCGCTGACCGGTGCGGTGGGGGTGCGCGAGCCCTGGTACAACTACCGCGTGGGTGTGACCGTCAGCTCGGCGCCTGAATTGGGCATCCAGCGACAGATCCCGACGCTGTTCCTCAACAACGAAATGACCGGTCAATCGGAAATCTGCTCGCTGTTCCTTCATCCCCATCAGCGCCGTGGCCATAACGGGCGCTTGCTGTCCCTGGCGCGCCTGCTGTTCGTGGCCGAGTTTTCCCAGCTGTTTGGCGAAAAGCTGATTGCAGAATTGCGCGGTCCCGCGGACGACCAGGGCTGCTCGCCTTTCTGGGATAGCCTGGGACGACACTTCTTCAACAAGGACTTCAGCTACGCCGACCAGTTGGCTGGCATGGGCAACAAGGCCTTCATCGCCGAGCTGATGCCACGCCAACCGTTGTACACCTGCCTACTCACCGAGCAGGCCCAGGCAGCGATAGGCAAAGCGCATCCGGACACCGAACCCGCCTTGAAAATCCTCGGTGCCGAAGGCTTCGCCCACAAGGGATACGTGGACATCTTTGACGGCGGGCCGGTCATCGAGGCACCTGTCTCGAAGATCCGCAGCGTACGTGACAGCCAGCCACTGACCTTGACGATCGGCACGCCGGACGGGCAGGCGCCGGTGTGGCTGATCCACAACCGGCGCCTGGAAAGCTGCCGCGTCACCAGCGCCCGGGCCCACCTGCATGGCCAAAGCCTGCTCGTTGACCGCGCCACAGCCCAACGTTTGCAAGTGCAACCGGGCGACACGGTACGCGCCGTGACGTTGCTCAGGCCGCGAGAACAGGCCGAGGCGGCATAAATCCGCCGCCCTGTCCCGGCACTTTCCATTTACTCCTCGCGCAACGTGAGGATGTAACATTGAAACAATAACAACCCTCTTTAACCAGAAAGCAACTCGATATTTCCCCAGCAATACTTCTCGACAATTAGCAAGTTGCCTCCCACCCTGTCCAACTCCATACTTTTCAACGCCGACCCACTGCAACGAAAACGATCATGATCAAAAATCTAATTACCGAGATAGTTTCGCCAACGGACATTGCGGAAACAATTAAATCATTGGACATGACCTCCGAAACTAGACAGCTGGTTTCTCAACTTACCACCGCACCAAACTTTGCCAGGGAGCCATTCCGGCGGGCAACAATCATGAACGCCACCAACCCGCATACGGGAACCGTGATACTGCACCAGACGAGCATAGGCAATATAAGTGTTAAATCACCTACATTCGACTCAACTTCATCGCCACTGTACTCAGTGCCCGGCCACAGCATTCTGTTCGCGCTTGACCGACCCTTCCAGGTCCAGCGATACACTTTGATGGAACAGCGTATCGAAAAGGCCGATAGAGTAGTTATTGACGAAAGAAACCCGCTGATCATCGACGGCCGTCATACATTATTCGACTACATCCAAACCGCCCCCAAGCCAGCCAGACTTACAGGGCGAATCAATCTGCCAAACAGAGCGGCCGATATCAGCGTATTCGATCGTGTCACGTTGAAAAAGATAGCGTGGTTGCCCCACGATGAAAGTGCCTCTCGTTATCTGGTCAGCCTGGAGCTGCTCGACACAATCCAAGACCTCGATGGCGTCAAGGTCGCGGAGGAGTTGGTCTACCACTATCATCCCGCTGTGGTGTGGAAAGCCTTCCAGATACTCTACCGAGCGGACCGGCCCAAGGCGCTGGCATACGCTCCATTGCTGAAAAAACACAAAAGTGCGCGCCTGGACAGCTTGCTTCGTCCACTGGAGAAGGCCGCATGAAACTCGACACTTTCCTGGAGCGCATAAACACTTACGATCTGCAGCGTGACAAAGCCGATGTCATTGAAGACATGCGCCAGCTGGCGACGAATCGTTCTTTATTGAGTCACCATCTGCATGACGTAATACAGAGAGATGGTTTCGCCATCCGCAACAATATCTACAATGCCTATGCCTTTGTACTGCACAGCAACGATGAGTTCACCCTGCGCCTGGGATTCTGGGCACCCGTGGAAACACATGACGAGAGCAAGACTTTCATCTACAACCTGAACCACAATCATGACTTCGACATGTATGCGGTGGGCTATAGCGGAGATGGTTATACAACGGTTGTCCGCGAAATACTTGATGAACTGCCCTTACAAATGGGCAAGGTGCCCAGACTAGGTAAGGAACGAAGCGTAAAACTTGCGCCAGGCGAAGTTTTATACATGCCTGCATTTCGAGAGATCCACAAACAGATCGCGCCTCGGTCAATGTCTGCATCGTTGAGTCTGCTCATTCATCCTGAACACTCGATCAGACCGGACGAAGCCTGGTGTTTCGATGACAACTATAAGCCGTTTTACCCCGGCGTAGCTGCACAAGAGACAGCGTTATTCAAAGACACGCTGTCGTTGCTCAACCCCGGGCAGTCATTGGCTGCCCTATAACCAAAAGAGGAAAAAAAATGGATAACCTGATGAACAACTGGGACCAAGCGCCTTTGCTGCGAGCCGGTACGGATGCGGTGGATACCGCTGTCCAATTGACGAACGAGAACGAAGTCTTCTGCACTATTCCCTTCTCGACCCGCTTCAACGTTGGAAACATTCACGAGATCAAGAAGATGTGGGGGGAAACGACCCTGTCCTGACATCGTTTAAGCTGTAGGCACTCGCCAGGCTACAGGCCTTCCGGTCTGTGGCCTTTTTTGGTGCACTGCAAAGCATGGCCCATGCACATTCGTCATCATCTTTGTGCCTGCCGCATGATAGCCTTTGGTTTTTCGGCGTTGACACTTTTGCTCAAGCCCTTCCATTCCATTGGTGGAACTTATATGTCCAGGCTTTCCCATCAAGATTTGCGTCGCAACTTCCGCCAATTGCTGGCTTCCGACACGTGCTACCACACTGCGTCCGTGTTCGACCCGATGTCAGCGCGCATAGCCGCAGACCTGGGATTCGAAGTGGGGATCCTCGGCGGCTCGGTCGCTTCATTGCAAGTGTTGGCCGCGCCGGATTTTGCCTTGATCACTCTCAGTGAATTTGCCGAACAGGCTACCCGCATCGGTCGCGTGGCCCAGCTGCCGGTGATCGCCGACGCTGACCACGGCTACGGCAACGCGCTGAACGTGATGCGCACGATCATCGAGCTCGAACGCGCCGGCATTGCCGCGCTGACGATCGAAGACACCCTGCTGCCCGCCCAGTTCGGCCGCAAGTCCACGGACCTCATCAGCGTGGCCGAAGGCGTCGGCAAGATCCGCGCCGCCCTGGAGGCCCGCGTCGATTCGGAGATGGCCATCATCGCCCGGACCAACGCGGGAATACTGCCGGTTCAGGAAATCATCAGCCGCACCCAACAATACGAACGTGCCGGCGCCGATGGGATCTGCATGGTCGGGGTACAGGACTTCGAGCATCTGGAAAAGATCAGCGAGAACCTGAACGTGCCGCTGATGCTGGTCACTTACGGCAACCCGCTGCTGCGTGACGACAAACGCCTGGCCGAGCTGGGTGTACGGATCACCATCGATGGCCACGGCGCCTATTTCGCCGCGATCAAGGCCACTTATGACAGCCTGCGGGAACAGCGCCAGATCTTTACCCAGGCCTCGGACCTGAGCGCCACCGAACTGACCCACACCTACACCCAGCCCGAGGAGTACATCCGTTGGGCCGAGGAATACATGAGCGTCAAGGAATAAGCTCATTCACCGTCCAGGAGACGGCCATCGCGAGCAAGCTCGCTCCCAAGGTGCTTGCGGTGAAAGCCAATGCTGCGTTCATCCAACAAACTCAGTGGGAGCGAGCCTGTTCGCGATTACGTGTCAGTGTGAATAAGCTTCAATGCCCGCTGCGCAACATCTCCTTGGGCACATACTTGCCGATCTCGAACTTGCCGATGGCGGCGCGGTGGACTTCATCCGGGCCGTCGGCCAGGCGCAACGTTCGCTGCATGGCATACATGTAGGCCAGCGGAAAGTCGTTGGAAACCCCAGCCCCGCCATGAATCTGGATCGCCCGGTCGATGACCTTCAGCGCCACGTTCGGCGCAACGACCTTGATCTGGGCGATTTCGCTCTTGGCCACTTTGTTGCCGACCGTGTCCATCATATAGGCCGCCTTCAACGTCAGCAGGCGAGCCATGTCGATTTCCATCCGCGAATCGGCGATCTTGTCGATGTTGCCACCCAGGCGCGCCAGTGGCTTGCCGAAGGCGGTGCGACTGATGGCCCGCTGGCACATCAATTCCAATGCGCGCTCCGCCATGCCGATTGAGCGCATGCAGTGATGAATCCGGCCCGGGCCGAGGCGGCCCTGGGCAATTTCGAAACCGCGGCCCTCGCCTAGCAGGACGTTTTCGTACGGCACCCGCACGTTGTCGAACAGCACTTCGGCGTGGCCATGGGGCGCGTCGTCGTAACCGAACACCGGCAATGGCCGGACGATCTTGACCCCGGGCGTGTCCACCGGCACCAGGATCATCGAATGCTGGGCGTGACGAGGTGCATCGGGATTGCTCAGGCCCATGAAGATCAGGATCTTGCAGCGCGGGTCGCAGGCGCCTGAGGTCCACCACTTTTTACCGTTGATGACCCACTGGTCGCCATCGCGCTCGGCACGGGCGGCCATGTTGGTGGCATCCGACGAAGCGACGTCCGGTTCAGTCATGGCGAAGGCCGAGCGAATCTCTCCCCGCAGCAACGGTTCCAGCCAGCGCTGCTTTTGTTCTTCATTGGCGTAACGCACCAGCACTTCCATGTTGCCGGTGTCCGGCGCCGAGCAGTTGAACGGCTCCGGCCCCAGCAGCGAGCGCCCCATGATCTCCGCCAGCGGCGCATATTCAAGGTTGGTCAAGCCTGCGCCCAGTTCGGATTCCGGCAGGAACAGATTCCACAGCCCTTCGGCCCGGGCCTTGGCCTTCAGCTCCTCCATGATCGCGGTGGGTTGCCAACGGTCACCTTCGGCCACTTGTCGTTCGAATACCGCTTCGGCCGGGTAGACATGCGCATCCATGAACGCCGTAACGCGTTCACGCAGCTCCTGAACCTTGGGGGAATAGGCAAAATCCATGGGCAGCACCTTCTTGGCAGAGGTTGTTTTTAGGTCATGGAATCGATGCTAGTTGAGCTACGAAAATTTACCTAACCTATTCTCGGCGTGTATTAACATTCATCACCGATATATGGTTCACTGATTTGCATTGCCACCCGGCACCTCATACAAGCCCAAGAATAAGAGTGCAGCGCCATGAATCTGAGCAAGGTCGACCTCAACCTTTTCATTGTCTTCGATGCGATCTACACCGAAGCCAACCTGACCCGTGCCGGGCAGATCGTCGGCATCACTCAGCCGGCCGTGTCCAATGCCCTGGCGCGTTTGCGCGAGACCTTCAATGATCCGCTGTTCGTGCGCACCGCCCAGGGCATGGTGCCTACACCGATGGCCCAGAATATTATCGGGCCGGTGCGCAACGCCCTGTCGCTGCTGCGGGTATCGGTACAGGAAAGTCGGATCTTCAACCCACTGCAAGCCGTCAAGACCTACCGCATCAGCATGACCGACCTCACCGAGGGCGTGATCCTGCCGCCGCTGTTCCAGCGCCTGCGTCGCCTGGCGCCGACCGTGGCTATCGAGAGTTTCCTGTCCAAGCGCCGGGAGACCACCAAGGAGCTGGCCGCCGGACGCCTGGACTTCGCGGTGGACGCCCCGCTCAACACCGACCCACAAGTACGCCACGTCAAGCTGATGGAGGACCGTTACGTCTGCGCCATGCGCAAGGGCCATCCGCTGGCGAACAAGGAAAAACTCAGCCTCGACGATTACCTGGCCCAGACCCACGTGCATATTTCCAGTCGCCGCAACGGCCTGGGTTACGTGGACCTGGCCCTCGGCAAAATGGGCATACAGCGCAAGATTGCCCTGCGTTCGCAGCATTATCTGATGGCGTCCCAGGTGCTCCAGCAGACCGATATGGTCATGACTGTTCCGGAGCGCTTCACGCGCCGTCATGACCTGCATGCGGTCCACGTGCCCGTCAACGATGTGCCGCCAGTGGAAACCCATCTCTACTGGCACGAAAGCACCGACCAGGACCCGGCCAATCGTTGGATGCGCGAGCAGATCATCGAACTGTGCCAACAGGTGACGGCCCATGAGAAGAAGCTCGATAAGGTTTAGCCTGTCCAATGTGGGAGCGAGCCTGCTCGCGATAGCGTCGGATCAGTCACTATTCATATTGGCTGGACTACCGCTTTCGCGAGCAGGCTCGCTCCCACAGGTTTCGTCGACAGCTCATTGCTTGACGTGAACGTCAACCTGCAATTAGCTTAGCGCCAACTCCTATCGTTTCGAGCGCTTCCATGAGCAGCCTGACCTACAGCATCTCCGATCTCGCCCGCGAGCTGGATATCACCACTCGAGCCATCCGCTTCTATGAAGAACAGGGTCTCTTGCGTCCGGAGCGTCGAGGCCAGGAACGTGTTTACTCGCCACGGGACAAAGTCAGCCTGAAACTGATCCTGCGGGGCAAACGCATTGGGTTTTCCCTCGCTGAATGCCGTGAGCTGATCGAGCTGTACGACCCCACCAGCGGCAATCAGAAACAGTTACACAGCATGCTGGCGAAAATTGCCGAGCGTCGTGAGCAACTCGAACAGCAGCTGTTGGACATCGAACAGATGAAACTGGAACTCGACACCGCCGAGGAACGTTGCATCCAGGCGCTGGAACAGACGCTCAAGGGCGAGGAAACCGTCCAGTAACACAACAGTTATCCAGTGGGAGCGAGCAAGCTCGCTTCCACACCGAGCCCATTCACCACAGGTCAATCCCCATGTCCCTGCCCTCTTTTGTACGCCTGATCGAAGTCGGCCCCCGCGACGGGCTGCAGAATGAATCGCAACCCATCAGCGTCACCGACAAGGTGCGCCTGGTGGATGCCTTGAGCGCCGCGGGCCTCGGTTACATCGAGGTTGGCAGTTTTGTCTCGCCCAAATGGGTGCCGCAAATGGCCGGCTCGGCCGAGGTGTTCGCGCAGATTCAGCGCAAGCCCGGTGTGACCTACGGCGCGTTGGCGCCGAACCTGCGGGGGTTCGAGGACGCGCTGGCGGCAGGCGTCAAGGAGGTTGCGGTGTTCGCGGCGGCATCCGAAGCATTTTCCCAACGCAACATCAATTGCTCCATCAAGGAAAGCCTGGAACGTTTCGCCCCGATCATGGAGGCCGCACAGCGCAACGGTGTCAGCGTACGCGGGTACGTGTCGTGTGTGCTGGGCTGTCCTTATGAAGGCGCGGTCGAACCCGAGCAAGTGGCCTGGGTCGCCCGGGAGCTGTACGACATGGGCTGCTACGAGGTTTCCCTCGGCGACACCATCGGGACGGGCACCGCCGGCGCCACACGCAGGATGTTTGAAGTGGTTTCGGGTGACGTTCCCCGGGAAAAACTCGCGGGACACTTCCATGACACCTATGGCCAGGCAATGGCCAACGTCTACGCCAGCCTTCTGGAAGGTATCGCCGTGTTCGACAGTTCCATTTCCGGCTTGGGCGGCTGTCCCTATGCCAAGGGCGCCAGCGGTAACGTCGCCACCGAGGACGTGCTTTACCTGCTCAAGGGGCTGGGTATCGAAACCGGTATCGACCTGGACGCACTGATTGCCGCGGGCCAGCAGATTTGTGACGTGCTGGGCCACCCCACCGGTTCGCGTGTTGCAAAGGCGCGGCTGGCGCAGTGAGGTGTTACCGCCCTCGTCTGTAACGGGGGTGAAACGAGTAACACGGAAACAATTTGTCTGGGATTGGCCGTCCTGATTTTTTCGAGAAAATTACAAGTCATTGTTCTATATAGCTTTTTAAAAGTTGGCACGCCACCTGCTATATCTCCTGCACAACAAGAATAAAAAAAAGCGACAAACCCAATAAAAACAAGACGAAACGACTCTGGCATAACAAAAACAACACGGCAGAGACGCAGCTAACAGATTTTTTTGGAGAAGATGTGCTTTTCAGGGTGCTTTCAGGAGCAACCCGCAACCGGGCAGAGAACAATAAAACTACCTTCAGGTAGCACCCGAATCGGTTGGATCGCCAGGCGAAAAAGCAGATCAGCGCTCAAAAAAATACGTTTGCTCTTGATCCCGGATGGGGATCGCCAAAAACAGCGGTAAAGGGTCACGGCTGCCAAAAACAACAACAGGCCGCCCCTCAATAATAAAAAAAGAGCACGCGACGACAAAATTAAAGGGGAGCCTCGGCTCCCCTTTGTGCTGTCTGGCGTTTGGGTTTTCCTGCGGGAGCGAGCAAGCTCGCCCCACAGGGAAATTACTCAGCCATTGCTATCGCTCAGTTCTTCGATGCTGATTTCCCGCATGCGAAATTTCTGGATCTTGCCCGTGACCGTCATGGGGAATTCTTCGACGAACTTGAAATGCCGCGGCGTCTTGAAGTGAGCAATTCGCTCCTTGCACCACGCTTGCAGCTCTTGCTCGGAGGCGCTGTGCCCGGGGTGGAACTTGATCCAGGCTACGATCTCTTCGCCATAACGCGAGCAAGGAATGCCAATCACTTGTACGTCGGCCACTGCGGGATGAGTGAAAAAGAATTCTTCCAACTCCCGAGGATAAACATTCTCTCCACCACGGATGATCATGTCCTTGTTGCGCCCGACGATACGCACGTAACCCTGCCCGTCCATGATCGCCAGGTCGCCGGTGTGCATCCAGCCTTGCGAGTCGATGGCTTCGGCACTGCCCTTGGGATTATTCCAGTAGCCGAGCATCACGCTGTAGCCTCGCGTACACAACTCACCGATGGTGCCGCGAGGGACGATTTCCCCCGCCTGGTCGATGATCTTGCTTTCCAGTTGCGGCTGAGTGCGGCCGACGGTAGTGACGCGTAATTCCAATTCATCTGTGGGACCAGTCTGCAACGACACCGGACTGGTTTCCGTCATGCCGTAGGCAATTTGCACCTCAGCCATGTGCATCTCGTTGATGACTCGCCGCATCACCTCGATGGGGCACGTAGCGCCGGCCATGATCCCGGTACGCAGGCTGGACAGGTCGAAATCCCCCCGTTGCGGCTGGTCCAGCATGGCAATGAACATGGTGGGCACACCATACAACGCGGTGGCTTTTTCCTCGGCCACGGTGCGCAGGGTCAGCAACGGATCGAACGCGTCGTTGGGGTAGATCATGGTGCTGGCGTGCGTCACGCAACCCAGGTTGCCCATGACCATGCCAAAACAGTGATACAGCGGCACTGGGATCACCAAGCGATCGCCAGCGCTCAGGCCGAGGCTTTCACCCACCATGTAGCCGTTGTTGAGAATATTGTGATGACTGAGGGTCGCCCCCTTGGGAAACCCGGTGGTCCCGGAGGTGTACTGGATATTCACGGGCTGATCGAAACGCAGGCTGGCCTGGCGCTCGGCCAGTTGCCCTGGCGACACCGAGGCACCCAGGGCCGTCAACTGCGACCAAGGCAGGAAGCCTGAGGGTGGCTGCGGATCGAGGCTGATCACACCGCGCAGATCCGCAAGGCGCTCGCTGTGCAAATGCCCGATAGGTTGGTCTGCCAGTTCCGGCGCCAATGCTTGCAACATGGCATGGTAATCCGAGGTCTTGAATGACCCCGCGCACACCAGCCACTGGCAGCCGGACTGCTTGAGTACGTACTCCAGTTCGGAGGCACGATACGCCGGGTTGATATTGACGAGAATCACGCCGATCTTCGCACTGGCGAACTGACTCACGCACCACTGCGCACAGTTGGGCGCCCATATGCCCAGGCGATCGCCTGTCTTCAACCCCAACGCCAAAAAAGCCCGTGCGTGTAAGTCGACCACTTCGGCCAGTTCGTGCCACTTGTAGCGCAGCGACTGGTGACGAACCACCAGTGCTTCGCCATCAGGGCATCGAGCCACGGTCTGGTCGAATGCTTGGCCAATGGTCTGCTCCAACAAGGACTTGGCTTGGCTGCCTCGGGTGTAGCTCGATTGCGCTTGCGAACCGGGTTGATCCATGACGACCCCTCTTGTCTTTATTCGGTGGGTGTATCGGCAATTTCCGTAGGAAAGCGGCCTTACTCTCGCCCAAGTTGACGTTAACGTAAAGAGCGATTGACAGCCATCCGTCACAAGCTTACGTTAACGTAAAGGTGAGAGCAGACCTGCTACTTTCCGCACCCGACAAAAAAACAAAAGGTGTCCCATGAGCTACCCATCCCTGAATTTTGCCCTTGGCGAAACCATCGATATGTTGCGCGACCAGGTCCAGTCCTTCGTCAAGGCCGAGCTGGCGCCTAGGGCAGCCCAGATCGACATCGACAATCTGTTCCCCGCCGACATGTGGCGCAAATTCGGCGACATGGGCCTGCTGGGCATCACTGTGCCGGAAGAATACGGCGGTGCCGGCCTGGGCTATCTGGCCCACGTGGTCGCCATGGAGGAAATCAGCCGCGGCTCGGCCTCGGTCGCCCTTTCCTACGGCGCCCACTCCAACCTGTGCGTCAATCAAATCAACCGCAACGGCACCCATGAGCAAAAGAGCAAGTACCTGCCCAAGCTCATCAGTGGCGAACATGTCGGCGCCCTCGCCATGAGCGAACCGAATGCCGGCTCCGACGTGGTTTCCATGAAACTGCGCGCCGAAAAACGTGGCGACCGCTTTGTGCTCAACGGCAGCAAGACCTGGATCACCAACGGGCCCGATGCCAACACCTACGTCATTTACGCCAAGACTGACCTGGAAAAAGGCCCTCATGGCATCACTGCGTTCATCGTCGAACGCGACTGGAAAGGCTTCAGCCGCAGCAACAAATTCGACAAGCTCGGCATGCGCGGCTCCAACACATGCGAGTTGTTTTTCGATGACGTCGAAGTGCCCGAGGAAAATATCCTCGGCGTGCTCAATGGTGGCGTGAAAGTTTTGATGAGCGGCCTCGACTATGAGCGCGTGGTCTTGTCCGGTGGCCCGACCGGCATCATGCAGGCGTGCATGGACCTGATCGTTCCGTACATCCACGACCGCAAGCAGTTCGGCCAGAGCATCGGCGAATTTCAGTTGATCCAAGGCAAGGTCGCCGACATGTACACCCAGCTCAACGCCAGCCGCGCCTATCTGTACGCAGTGGCCCAGGCGTGCGAGCGCGGCGAAACCACCCGCAAGGACGCCGCCGGGGTGATCCTCTACAGCGCCGAGCGCGCCACACAGATGGCCCTCGATGCCATCCAGATATTGGGCGGCAACGGCTACATCAATGAATTCCCGGCTGGTCGTCTTCTGCGTGACGCCAAGCTGTACGAAATCGGCGCGGGCACCAGTGAGATTCGTCGGATGTTGATTGGCCGCGAACTGTTCAACGAAACCCGCTAACGGAGCTGACCATGGCCACGCTGCACACCCAGCTCCATACCCGCTCGCCTGAGTTCATCGCCAACCGCGACGCGATGCTTGGTCAGGTCGAGGCTTTGCGCACCTTGCTCAAACACGTCCAGCAAGGCGGCGGGCCCAAGGCCCAGGAGCGGCACACGTCCCGGGGCAAATTGCTCCCGCGCGAACGCATCAATCGCTTGCTGGATCCAGGCTCGCCCTTTTTGGAAATCAGCCCGCTGGCGGCTTACGAAGTCTACGGGGAAGACGTGCCGGCGGCCGGCGTGATCGCCGGCATCGGTCGCGTGGAAGGCGTCGAGTGCATGATTGTCGCTAACGACGCGACGGTCAAAGGCGGTTCGTATTATCCGCTGACGGTAAAAAAACACCTGCGGGCCCAGACCATCGCCCAACAGAACCGCCTGCCCTGCATTTACCTGGTGGATTCCGGCGGCGCGAACCTGCCACGCCAGGATGAAGTGTTCCCCGACCGCGAGCATTTCGGCCGCATTTTCTTCAACCAGGCCAACATGAGTGCCCAGGGCATCCCGCAGATTGCCGTGGTCATGGGCTCCTGCACCGCCGGCGGCGCCTATGTGCCGGCGATGGCGGACGAGGCGATCATGGTCCGCCAGCAGGCGACGATCTTCCTCGCCGGCCCGCCCCTGGTAAAAGCCGCTACCGGCGAAGTGGTCAGCGCCGAAGACCTGGGTGGTGCCGATGTGCACTGCAAGATTTCCGGGGTGGCCGACCATTACGCCGACAGCGACGAGCACGCCCTCGCATTGGCCCGTCGCAGCGTGGCCAACCTCAATTGGCGCAAGCTTGGCGATGTGCAGCAACGCGCACCCATCGCCCCGCTGTATTCGAGTGACGAGCTTTATGGCGTGGTCTCGGCCGATGCCAAGCAGCCGTTCGATGTGCGGGAGGTCATTGCGCGGCTTGTCGATGGTTCGGTGTTCGACGAATTCAAGGCGCTGTTCGGAACGACCCTGGTGTGCGGCTTCGCGCATTTGCACGGTTATCCAATCGCCATCCTCGCCAATAACGGCATCCTGTTCGCCGAGGCCGCGCAGAAAGGCGCGCATTTCATCGAACTGGCCTGCCAGCGCGGGATTCCCCTGTTGTTCCTGCAAAACATCACGGGCTTTATGGTCGGCCAGAAATACGAAGCCGGCGGCATCGCCAAGCACGGCGCGAAACTGGTGACCGCCGTGGCCTGCGCCCGGGTACCGAAGTTCACCGTAATCATCGGTGGAAGTTTCGGCGCGGGGAACTATGGCATGTGCGGCCGCGCCTATGACCCGCGGTTCCTGTGGATGTGGCCCAATGCCCGGATCGGCGTGATGGGTGCCGAGCAAGCCGCCGGCGTGCTCGTGCAAGTCAAGCGCGAACAGGCCGAACGCAGCGGCCAGCCCTTCAGCGCCAGCCAGGAAGCCGAGATCAAGCAACCGATTCTCGATCAATACGAAGAACAGGGGCACCCCTATTATTCCAGCGCGCGGCTGTGGGACGACGGCGTCATCGACCCGGCGCAGACCCGCGATGTGCTGGGGCTGGCCCTGTCCGCGTCGCTGAACGCGCCCATCGAACCGAGCCGCTTCGGCGTGTTCAGGATGTAACCGGGAAAACGCCCATGACTCAGTACAGCACGCTCGAATTGCAAACCGACCCGCGCGGCTTCGCCATCCTGTGGCTCAGCCGCGAATCAAAAAACAACGCGTTCAACGCCGAGATGATCCGAGAGCTGATTCTCGCCCTGGACCAGGTCGGCAGCGACCCGAACCTGCGCTTCCTGTTGCTCCGTGGCCGGGGCAAACACTTCAGCGCCGGCGCGGACCTGGCCTGGATGCAACAGTCCGCCGAACTCGATTACCACACCAACCTGGACGACGCCCGGGAACTGGCGGAGCTGATGTACAACCTCGCCAAGTTGAAGATTCCAACGTTGGCGGTGGTTCAGGGTGCCGCGTTTGGCGGCGCGCTGGGTCTGATCAGCGCCTGCGACATGGCCATCGGCGCCGACGAAGCGCAATTTTGTCTGTCAGAGGTGCGCATCGGCCTGGCACCGGCAGTGATCAGTCCATTCGTGGTGCAAGCCATCGGCGAACGGGCGGCGCGGCGTTACGCCCTGACCGCCGAACGCTTCGGCGGACAACGTGCGAAAGAGATCGGCTTGCTGTCGGAAAGTTACCCCGCCGAGACGCTGGACAATCAGCTCGGGCAATGGATCGACAACCTGTTGCTCAACAGTCCAGCGGCCATGCGCGCCAGCAAGGAACTGCTGCGTGAAGTCGGCAACGGTGCGCTCACGCCGGCGCTGCGCCGCTACACCGAAAACGCCATCGCCCGGATACGTGTCAGCCCTGAAGGTCAGGAGGGCTTGCGAGCTTTCCTGCAAAAACGCCCGCCCAGTTGGCAAGCCGAGTCGAACAACAAGGAGCCGCGTCAATGAGCGCCCCTATCCTCAATACGCTACTGGTCGCCAATCGAGGTGAAATCGCCTGCCGCGTCATGCGCACAGCCAAGGCCATGGGCCTGGCTACCGTCGCGGTGCACAGCGCCACCGACCGTGACGCGCGCCATTGCCGTGAAGCCGATATCCGCGTCGACCTGGGCGGTAGCAAGGCCGCCGACAGCTACCTGCAAATCGACAAACTGATCGCCGCAGCCCTTGCCAGCGGCGCCCAGGCCATCCATCCCGGCTACGGTTTTCTTTCTGAGAATGCCGGCTTCGCCAGGGCCATTGAAAAAGCCGGGCTGATCTTCCTGGGCCCACCCGCCTCGGCCATCGACGCCATGGGCAGCAAGTCCGCCGCCAAGGCCTTGATGGAAACCGCCGGCGTGCCGCTGGTGCCTGGCTATCACGGTGAAGCCCAGGATCTGGAAACCTTCCGCGCCGCCGCCGAGCGCATCGGCTACCCGGTTCTGCTCAAAGCAACGGCGGGTGGCGGCGGCAAGGGCATGAAGGTCGTGGAAGACGTCAGCCAACTGGCCGAAGCACTGGCATCGGCGCAGCGCGAGGCGCAATCATCGTTCGGCGACGCGCGCATGCTGGTGGAAAAATACCTGCTCAAGCCGCGCCACGTGGAAATTCAGGTATTCGCCGACCAACACGGTCACTGCCTGTACCTCAACGAGCGCGATTGCTCGATCCAGCGCCGGCACCAAAAAGTTGTCGAAGAGGCTCCCGCTCCGGGTCTGAGCCCGGAGCTGCGCCGGGCAATGGGCGAGGCCGCGGTGCGCGCCGCCCAGGCCATCGGTTATGTCGGCGCGGGCACGGTGGAGTTCCTGCTGGATTCGCGGGGCGAGTTCTTCTTCATGGAGATGAACACCCGGCTGCAGGTCGAGCATCCGGTCACCGAAGCGATTACCGGCCTCGATCTGGTGGCCTGGCAGATCCGCGTGGCCCAAGGCGAACCGCTGCCGATTACCCAGGAACAAGTTCCGTTGCGGGGTCATGCCATCGAAGTACGGCTTTATGCCGAAGACCCCGCCAATGATTTCCTCCCCGCCACCGGACGCCTGGCGTTATACCGTGAGTCTGCCGAAGGCGAAGGTCGACGGGTCGACAGCGGCGTTGAAGAAGGTGACGAGATTTCTTCGTTCTACGACCCGATGCTCGGCAAGCTGATCGCCTGGGGCGAAAACCGTGAGCAGGCCCGTCTACGGTTGCTCGCGATGCTGGATGAGTTCGCCATCGGTGGCCTGAGAACCAACATCGGTTTTCTGCGGCGCATCGTCGGCCACCCGGCCTTTGCAGCGGCGCAACTCGATACCGGATTTATCCCACGCTACCAAGCGCAACTAATGCCCGAACCTGGCGAATTGGACGACGAGTTCTGGTACGCGGCGGCCCTTGCCTTTGCCTTGGGCATGACGCCTCGCGTCCGCGTGGATGACCTCAATTCCCCCTGGGCCGAGAGCACCGGGTTGCGCCTGGGGCTGCCAGGGGAAACCACCCTGCATCTGGTCTGTGGTGGCCAGGATCGCGCGATAACGGTGGACGTTACCGCCCGCAGCGCCGAGCTCAAGGGGGAGCACCTGGTCATCGAGCGTAACGGCCTGCGTCGCAGCCATCGGGCTGTTCGCCAGGGCGACAGCCTTTATTTGCAATGGGCGGGCGATTTGCATCGCGTCGATGTCTACGACCCGTTAGCCGCCGCCGAGGCCAGCCACGGCCATCAGGGCGGCTTGGTCGCACCTATGAATGGCAGCATCGTGCGGGTGCTGGTGAGTGTCGGGCAACCAGTGGAAGCCGGCGCGCAGTTGGTGGTGCTGGAAGCCATGAAGATGGAGCACAGCATCCGTGCACCCAAGGCGGGCGTGATCAAGGCGATGTATTGCCAGGAAGGTGAGATGGTCAGCGAGGGCAGCGCGCTGGTGGCATTGGAAGAATAGGTATCGGCCCGTTTGCCGGGCCGATCCAGTTCAGAACCTGATGGTTGCCTGTACGACCACGCCGATGATGCGGCAATGCTCTGTGTATGGATTTTTCGGGTAAGTGGGATTGAGCGGGACCAGGTAACGCTGGCCGCTCTCTTCGATCAGTTTGCGGAAGGTCGCATCGCTGCTGCCGGGCAGTTTCGCCACCACCAGTTTGCCGGGCACGGCCTCGATCGCCGGATCAACCAGGATCGACATGCCCTCAGGGATGCTCAGCCCGCTTGGCGCAGTCATCGCGTCGCCCACCACCACCAACCAGAAAGCGTCTCCCTGGGCATGGTAGTCCGTCAGCTCGTAGCGCGGCTGCCCGTACCCGACCAGATCACCCTCGTGAACCGCGCCGATATCGTGCCAGTCATTGACCGGGTAGCGGAAGTACGGGTTGTACTTCTGCGCCAGCGCCATGCCCTCGTCAGTGGAGGTGTCCGGTTCGCGGATCACCATTGCCACTTCCAGGAACTCGAGTCCGAGCTCCTGAAGCACCCGGTTCATGTCTTCAAGACTGGGCTGCCGGCGCTTGGTCAGCCAATGGCCGACACCACCCTGGGACATCCCCAAACGCTCTGCGAGCACCACTTGCGTGATGTGCAGCTCCTTCATCTTGGCCTTGACCAACTCTATCCATTTATCCATGAACGGCACGATACGTGGATGACCACGCCCATCAAAACACAAATTGTAGTATTTAAATCGTCGTCACAATTACGAAGCGTACTAAGCTGGATCGAGGATTTCACACCAACACGGAGAAACTCGACACCATGGACAAGCCCAACAAAGACGAGCCCGCAACCCTTTCAGAAAGCCCATTTCCCTCGCTTCAGGATTGCCCTGCGGCGAAGCGCGCCTTGGACTATTACTTGAAACCAGGTATTGCGCACGCCCAAGCAGAACATCGCTTCTTCGACGTGAACCGCAACATCAGCGGTGAGGAAGCCCTGGTTCATGCCTGCGAACTGCTGCGCTGCGCGGCCGCTACCGCCCAGGAATCCGCCACTCGACTCAGCGGCACGAGCCGCGACCTGGCATTTTCGGTGGTGCACATGATCGACTTGGTCAAGGTCATGATCGACCGGTCGCTGGACGGTTACCCTACTCGCTAGGCGTAACGCTGGAAAAGGCGGCTGCATAACCACATGGGAAATAATTTCCAATGGGTGCAATAAAAACATTTGACTTGCAAATGATAATGATTATTATTGCATCAGCTGGTCGCGAGATCAGTCGATAGGCCAGAAGACCTTAGGTCGGACTTCTGGATTATCTCCTCATCAGGCTAATCACGGTTTTTGACCCGGCTTTTTGCCGGGTCTTTTTTTTGCCGATTTTCGGCTTATGGCTTCAGGCTAATGAAGTCTTTGGGTGTCGCTAATTCGGTGCTGGCGATGATAGCAAATGCACATTCGTTTACAAAAGCCCCTGGGTTGCACCGGTTCGAATGATCGACAGGCAGCACTTGAGAATCGATCAGGGACTCTCTAATCTGCAAATGCGTCCAGGGAGGACGCCCCCTTCCCCAACAACAATTCGGCCCGGTTTTCTCCTTCTTTGCGTGTAAAGTAACGGCCATGAAAATCCTGGGCAGGAATCGTGACCGTGGCTAAATCGTCCTTTGATATCAACGCCAATTTCGACAGCGGCAACATCGAAGTGGTGGACATCGGCAACCCGTTGCAATCATTGCTGAAAATCAGACCTGATACCCGTAGCGGCCATTTCCAGTGGTTTCACTTCAAGGCCAGCGGGTTGCACGTCGGCCAGGAATATTCCTTCCGCCTGCTCAATGCCAGCCAATCCTCCTACAACAAAGCGTGGACCGGTTATCAAGCCGTTGCTTCCTATGACCACGTCAACTGGTTCCGTATTCCTACGCAATTTGAAGGCGATGCGCTGCGCTTCCACCTGGAGGCCGAGCAACCTCACGCCTGGTTCGCCTATTTCGAACCTTACAGCCGCGGCCGCCACGATTGGCTGATCGAACAAGCGCAGCACAAGGCTGGCACCGAACTGCTGGCGACCGGCAAGAGCGTCGAGGGTCGCGATATTCAATTGCTGCGCAAGGGCAGCGGTGCCGAAGGACGGCGCAAAATCTGGATCATTGCGCAGCAACATCCCGGTGAGCACATGGCCGAGTGGTTCATGGAAGGCATCATCGAACGCCTCCAGCACCATGACGATGCCCAACTGAACCGGCTGCTTGCCAAGGCCGACCTGTACCTGGTGCCCAACATGAACCCCGATGGCGCGTTTCACGGCCATCTGCGCACCAACGCGATGGGCCAGGACTTGAATCGGGCTTGGCAGAACGCCAGCCCGGAAATCAGCCCCGAGGTATTTTTCGTACAACAGCAAATGGAAAAGTATGGCGTTGATCTGTTTCTAGACGCCCATGGCGACGAAGAAATCCCCCACGTCTTCACCGCTGGCTGCGAAGGTAACCCCGGCTACACACCGCGCATCGCCGGGCTCGAGGAACGTTTCCGCAGCCATCTCAAACGCCAGACCAAGGATTTCCAAACCGCCCACGGTTACACCCGCGACGAACCCGGCCAGGCCAACATGACGCTGGCTTGCAACGCGGTCGGCCAGAAATACGACTGCCTGTCGCTGACCCTGGAGATGCCTTTCAAGGACCACGACGACCATCCGAACCCGCACACCGGCTGGTCCGGCAAACGCTCCATGCAACTGGGCAAGGACGTGCTGAGCACCCTCGAGTCCATGGTCGACGAGTTGCGCTGAGGTCCCTTTAGCGCCGTTCCCCTGTGGCGAGGGAGCAAGCCCCTCGCCACGAGCCTCCCGGTCAGTCCCGGCCGCGCAACATGCTGTGCAACACCTCGTCCCGGCGCACCCAGCCGTGAAACAACGCCGCCGCCAGATGCACCAGCACCGTCAGGAATAACAAATAGGCCAGGTAACCATGAGCCTTGCGCAGCCATGCGAAGGTCTGGGCATCCGCGGGTAGGATGGAAGGCAACCGAAGCGACTCGCTGAGCATCACCGGGTCCCCCGCCGCCGATATCATCCCCCAGCCCAACAGTGGCAACGCCAGCATCAAGGCATACAACAAGACATGCGAAGCCTTGGCCGACAAGGCCTGCCAGCTCGGCAGGTCGGCCGGCAACGGCGGTATCTGCGTGGTGAAGCGCACCACCAGGCGGACAATCACCAACAACAAAATAGCGATGCCCAGGGGTTTGTGCAGTTGAAGCAGCCACTCATGGCGCTCGGACACGGAGGCGACCATGCCCGCGCCGATAAACAACATGGCGATGATCATCAAGGCCATCATCCAGTGCAGCAGCCGAGCCAGCGGCGCGAAATGTCGGGGGGCGTTCATGGACGAGACTCCTGGGTGGCGGGCAACTGGCTGACTTCGCTGGTACGGCGCAGGTACGAACTGGCATAGGCCGCCGAACGAGCGGCCAACAGCGGATCATCAGAACCTTCGATCCCACTGGGCAGGATCAGCGGGTCATAGTTGATATCGCGGCAATCGCCGTTGTCCTGCGCCTGGGCGCGCTCCAGCACCAGGGTGCCGGCGTTGAGCACCTTGCGATCGGCGGGCCAGGCCTTGCTGGCGTCGTTGACCGGATCGCCCGGGTTGGCCAAGGTGATGTTCAACTGCCAGCGCAGTGGTCCGCCAGCCAGGCGTTTGGTCAGGTCCTGTTCCAGGAAGTCGGCGCCTTGGGGTGGGCTCGCATCCACCGCGTCCTTGCTTATCGGCACCACCCCCCAACGCACGGCCTGGCGTTGTCCGGCAGGGCCCACCAGGTAGAACGCATTGATGCCGTTGTAGGTTTCAGTGGCATAGCTGGCCGATGGCTTGGCCGTCTTGATCCATTGCAGGAACGGCACTGCCTCGGGATGCGCTGCAAAAAACGCCGGCACGGCGCCAGGGTTTGGTTTGCCCGTGGCCGGGTCCGGCGACTGGGCCTGTTGCAGTTCAAAGAAAGCCTGCGGTGTACCCACCGGGAACACCGGCATACTGTTCATACCGGTGCGCCATTGCTGGCCGTCAGCCTGGGTAAAACGCAGCGCCAGGCTTCGGATCGGCACACTGCCATCCGGTGCGTAGGGGTTGCCGCTGGGCAGCGCAAAACGACCGACCACAGGCGTGCGTGGCTCATTGAATACCTGGGCGCTGGAGTAGGCGCGGGCTTCGCCACTGCTTTCAAAATAACCGGCAACGCAGACACCCTTGGAGTGATTGCGCCGGAAACCCGCATGGACCCCGTTGTTCGTTTCCAGCACATTGACCAAGGCCTTGGGCGTCAGGCGTTGTGGGTCGAGTGTGCCATTGACGTAGGCAAACGCCCCGGCCAGCGCAGCAACGACCACGGCAATGGCCGTCAGGCGCAATGTCAGGCTGGCGGCGCTCAACGGCGGCCGACGTTCGGAAGAAGGGTCAACCATCTGGAGACTCCAAGGCACAAGGCCGTTAGTGGAAAGGACCCGTCAGACGAAAGCCCAACGTGTTTATTCCCACGCTTCATATTTATTTTTCGTTCACTGGAATAATCTTGTGCCTGGATCGTCTTTCTTTCCAACGCAGTGATTGCCCACGAAGCCACGCATCCTCATGAACGAACTCGACGACCAGTTGCGCCTGCTCATTCCACGGCTGAGACGTTTTGCCGTGTCGCTGACACGCAACCCCAGCAACGCCGACGACCTGGTCCAGGCGTGCCTGGAAAGGGCCCTGTCGAAATGGAACGACAAGCGCCCGGACGGTGATTTGCGGGCCTGGCTGTTCTCCATCCTTTACCGGCAGTTCCTCGATGCCCATCGTCGTTCCCGACGGTACGCACGCATGCTGGAATTCTTCACCGGGCGCGACGATGCACACCCTTCCGCCGAGCGCAGCGTCATCGCCCAATCGTCGCTCCAGGCTTTTGACCAGTTGCCCACCGAACAGCGCGCGTTATTGCTGTGGGTGTCAGTAGAAGGCTTGAGCTACCAGCAAGTCGCCGACATCCTGGGCGTGCCGACCGGCACCGTGATGTCGCGCCTGTCACGGGCCCGCCAGGCCTTGCGCCAACTCAGCGACGGCGAAATCGCCCGCCCTGCCCTGCGAATACTCAAATGATCACCCTGCCCCCCAGCGACAAAGACCTGCACGCCTACGTCGATCATCAACTGAGCGAAGCCGACCGACGACAGGTTGAAACCTACCTGGCCAGCCACCCCGCCGTTGCCAAACGCGTACGGGCCTGGCAACAGGACGCGCAGCATCTTCGCGCAACCCTGAGCGCAACCTTGCAACTCCCACCCAATCCCAGCCTCGACCCGACTGTCATCCGTCAACGCATGAAACACCGTACTCGCCGCCTTCTCGCCAGCGCAGCGGTCTTGACGCTGGCCGTCGGTATCGGTGGGGTGGGCGGCTGGCAGGCCCGACAGATAACCCTGCTCAGCGCAGCAGCGCCCATGGCTGACGCATTGCAGGCGTACCGGTTGATTGCCCAGCAGGGCGTGCTCCCGGCCGATTACCAGACTGGCGACGAGCACAGCATGCAAGGCTGGCTCGACCGTTACTTCAGCCAAGCCGACCGCTTGCCGGATCTCTCGGCGGCGGGCTTCACGCCGGTCAGCGGGCGATTGCTCAGCACTGACCAAGGCGCGGCGGCGATGGTGGTTTACCAGGATTCGAGCGGCCTGAAGATCAGCTTCTATATCCGCCCACCAGGTCCGAAAAATTTCCTGCTGCCCCGTGGCAGCCGGCGCGATGGCGAACTGCAGGCCGAGTATTGGTCCGGGCCTGGGTACAACTATGCGATGGTCATCCCGAGCGATACGCCGACGGCGCAGAAGCTCAAGCAGACCTTGAATTTCTGACCACCACCTTCCCCTGTGGGAGCGAGCCTGCTCGCGAAATCGGTCGCACAGTTAGAAATGATGTCGACTGAGATACCGCCTTCGCGAGCAGGCTCGCTCCCACAGAGGTCTTGTGACAGGCCAAAAATCGGTATTCATCCCTGCCTGAACACCTGCGAAGGCCTGCGCAGCAGCGGATCGAACGGGTTGATTCGCGGGCCGATCATCGCGGCTTCGCGCTTGAGCATTTCCACCACCGTTGGCAGCCTATCCGGCCCGAGCCGGTCGCTGATGGTTGCCACGCTCAAGGCCGCCACGGCCCGTCCCTCACGATCGAGAATCGGCACCGCCACGCCGGCCATGCCCTGCAACACCCCGGTGTTGCGCCCGGCGTAGCCCAGCATGCGGACGTTCTCCACTTCCGTGCGCAGGAAGACTTCATCGTAGAGATGAAAATCCTTGAGCCGCGGCAGGTTGTAATGGATCACCGTGTCGCGCTCTTCCTCCGGGAGGAACGCCAGGATCGCCAGGCTGCCCTGTCCCACGCCCAAGGCCACGCGGCCACCGATGTCGCCGGTGAATGTGCGGATCGGAAACGGCCCTTCGCTGCGGTCCAGGCAGATCGCATCGAAGCCACAGCGTGCCAGCAGAAATAGCGAATCCCCCAACGACGCCGACAACCGCAACATCGCGGGCCTGGCCAGTTCCCGCAGGTTGCCGGTGTTACCTGCGCGGGCCGCCAGGGCAAAAAAGTCCAGGCTCAAGCGGTAGCGTTTGCTGCGCGCATCCTGCTCGACCATGCCTTCGTCCATCAGGTTGCGCAGCAAGCGGTGCGTTGTGGGCTGGGACAGGCCAATGCGCTGGGCCAGTTGCGTGACTCGCTCGCCGCCCTCTGCGGTCTCGCCCAGGCTGCGCAAAACGGCAAACAACCGAGAAACCGAGCCAACCCCTACTTCAATCTTTTTGGTATTCCGCTCAATGGAATCAGACATACGATTTTTTACTCAGTTATTTATTCACCGAAAGAAACTGAAAATAGTCATCGCTTCAGTGAAATAGTCCATTGAGCCCATCCTATTCTTCGTCCTACTCTGCGTCCATACAGGGGCGATTCGAACAACAGCGGCAGCCGACGTAAGTCGAGCGCCAACGCACCCCGCGACATCCTTTCGTATCTGCCCATACAAAAAAGCGCGCCTCGCGGCGACGCATAACAATCTCAGGTGGAGCGCAGTCATGGCTTTCGTGCAACTTCAAGACTTGAGCAAACGGTATGGCGACCTGGACGCCGTGGTCGCCACCAACCTCTGTGTGGAGAAAGGCGAATTCGTCTCTCTGCTAGGGCCGTCCGGTTGCGGCAAGACCACCACCCTGCAAATGATCGCCGGCTTCGTTGAGGCCAGCAGCGGCCGGATCCTGCTGGACGGGCGCGACATCACTCATGCCAAGCCCGCCAGCCGCGGCCTGGGCGTGGTGTTCCAGAGTTACGCGCTGTTTCCCCACATGACCGTCAAAGACAACGTCGCCTTCGGCTTGCGCATGCGCAAGGTGCCCAGCGCAGAATTGCAGCCCCGGGTAGATCGAGTGCTCAAGCTGGTGCGCCTGGACCGGCATGCCGAGCGTTACCCGCGAGAACTCTCGGGCGGCCAGCGTCAGCGCGTGGCATTGGCCCGGGCGCTGGTGATCGAACCGCCGGTGCTGCTGCTCGACGAACCCTTGTCCAACCTCGACGCCAACCTGCGTGAGGAAATGCAGTTCGAAATCCGCCGCATCCAGCGCGAAGTCGGCATCACCACATTGATGGTCACGCATGACCAATCCGAGGCGCTTTCGATAAGCGATCGAGTGGTGGTCATGCAGGCCGGCCGCATCACCCAGATCGACGCGCCCTACACCCTGTACGAGCACCCGCGCACCGAGTTCATTTCCGGCTTCGTCGGCAAGGCCAATCTGCTGCCCGGCGAACGTGACAGCGCCGGCGTCGTGCAAGCCAGCAGCACCGGTAAAGGTGAGCTGACCCTGAGCCTGCGTCCCGAAAAAATCGACCTGTGCGCCCCCGGCTCGGGACGACTGCAAGGCACCGTCACCCAGCGTTTTTTCCTCGGTAGCCAATGGCTGTATGGCGTCTGCACCCCTCTGGGCGAACTCAGCGTGGTACGGCGCAACGACGGCTCGGCGCCCCTGGCCGAAGGCACCGCCGTGGGTCTGGACTGGGATCCGGCGCTGCTGCGTGTGTTGAGCGTGGATGAGGTGTCGGCATGAAGCTGATCGATGCCATGAAGCGCGGCCGCCAAGGCTATTGGATGTCAGCCCCGGCCCTGGCCTTGTACCTGGGCCTGCTGGTGATTCCCCTTGGTCTGACGCTCGTGCTGTCGTTCAACGTTTTCGACTACGGCTCGGGTATCGACAGCGACGCCTACACCTTCGAGCACTACACCAGCCTTCTGGGCGACCCCTACTTCTACGAAATCTTCCTGCGCACGTTCTGGATCAGCGCCCTGACCACGTTGCTGTGCGTGGTGATCGGCGTACCCGAGGCGTACATCCTCAGCCGCATGGGCGCGCCGTGGCGTTCGATCTTTCTGATCCTGATCCTTACGCCGCTACTGATTTCGGTGGTGGTGCGAGCGTTCGGCTGGAGCCTGCTGCTCGGCGCCGATGGCCTGATCAACCAGACGCTGCAAGCCCTCGGCGGTTCACCCATGAAGCTGCTCTACACACCGTTCGCGGTGGTCATCGCCCTGGTGCACGTGATGCTGCCGTTCATGATCATTCCGGTGTGGACCTCGCTGCAAAAACTTGATCCCGCCGCCGAACAGGCCGCCCTATCCCTGGGCGCGAGCCAATTCACGGTGATCCGCAAGGTGGTGCTGCCACAGATCATGCCGGGCGTGTTGTCCGGCACGCTGATCGTGTTCGGCCTCGCCGCCAGTTCGTTCGCCATCCCCGGCCTGCTCGGCGGGCGCCGCCTGAAAATGGTCGCCACGCTGATCTACGACCAATACCTGTCGGAACTGAACTGGCCGATGGGCGCGGCCATTGCCGTCGCGCTGTTGCTGCTCAATCTTCTGATCATGCTGTCGTGGAACCGCATGATCGAAGGCCGCTACAAGAAGTCACTGGGGTAATTCTTCATGTCCAGGAACGGTCCTTTCGCGCTGTTGTTTCATGCCTTGGTAGTGGTGTTCATGCTGGCGCCGCTGGTGGTGGTCTGCCTGGTCGCCTTCACGCCGGAAAACACCCTGAGCTTGCCCACCACGGAATTTTCCCTGCGCTGGTTTCGTGCCGTGTTCGAGCGCGCGGATTTTGTCGATGCGTTCTACAACAGCCTCATCCTGGCGTTCAGCGCGGCCTCGCTGGCGACACTGATCGCGGTGCCGGCGGCCTTGGCGATCACCCGGTTGGAGTTTCCTGGCAGGGATTTTTTCAACGGCCTGTTCCTGTCGCCGATCATCATTCCGCATTTGGTGCTGGGCGTCGCGTTGCTGCGGCTGTTTGCACTGATGGGCGTGAACGGCAACTTCAGCTGGCTGATCTTCGCCCATGTGCTGGTGATCACGCCATATGTGCTGCGCCTGGTATTGGCCTCGGCCATCGGCCTGGATCGCAGCGCCGAGCAAGCCGCGCAGTCATTGGGCGCCGGTCGTTTCACCCTGTTCCGCCAGATCACCTTGCCGATGATTTTGCCCGGCGTCGCCGGAGGCTGGTTGCTGGCGTTCATCAACAGTTTCGATGAAGTCACGCTGTCGATTTTCGTCACCTCGCCGGCGACGCAAACCTTGCCGGTGCGCATGTACGTCTACGCCACCGAATCCATCGATCCGATGATGGCGGCGGTGTCGGCGCTGGTGATCGCGCTGACGGCGCTGACCATGATTCTGCTCGACCGGGTGTATGGCCTGGATCGAGTCCTGGTAGGCAAACAATGAGGGCACCATGGCTCTGCTGAAACGACTGGCCGAAAACGACCGACCGGCCCTGGATTTCCTGCTCGACGGCGAACCCGCCAGCGGCTTGCTCGGCGATACCGTGCTCACCGCGGTACTGACCTGCGGCGAACACCTGCGCGGCAGCGATTTCAGCGCCGAGCCCCGTGCCGGCTTCTGTCTGATGGGCGCCTGCCAGGATTGCTGGGTCCGACTGGGCGACGGCCGCCGCGTGCGCGCCTGTTCGACGATGCTCGAAGCTGGGCAGCAGGTCAGCCGCGAGCCGGGGCGCCAGGTATGAATGGCGTTGACCGGGATGGCCTCATCGCGAGCAGGCTCGCTCCCACTGGGAACCTGCGGCGTACGCAAGATCGGCATCCACGACAGATCCCATGCGGGAGCGAGGCTGCTCGCGAAGGCGGCCTCGACAGCAGCGAAAATCCGCTGCCGGTGGGGTTGCCATGAAACCCATCGTCATCATCGGCGCCGGCCCCGCCGGTATCCGCGCCGCGCAAACCTTGGTCGCCCATGGCATCTACCCGATCCTGCTGGACGAAGCCGCCCGCGGTGGCGGGCAGATCTACCGACGCCAGCCCGTCAATTTCAGCCGGTCTGCGGGCAAGCTTTATGGCTTCGAAGCAACAAAGGCCAACGCCATCCACCAGACCCTCGATGCGTTGCGCGAGCAGCTCGACTACCGCCCCGACACGCTGGTCTGGAACGCTGAAGCCGGTCAGTTGGATAGCTTGCATGAGGGCCGCGCCGATCGCCTGGGTTACGCCAACGTGATCGTCGCAACGGGGGCCACCGACAGGATTCTGCCGGTCCCCGGCTGGACCCTGCCGGGCGTCTACAGCCTGGGCGCGGCGCAGATCGCCCTTAAATTCCAAGGCTGCGCCATTGGTGAACGGGTGGTATTCGCGGGCAGCGGGCCATTGCTTTATCTGGTGGCGTACCAATACGCCAATGCCGGCGCGAACGTCGCCGCGGTACTCGACAGTTCGCCCTTGAGCGCGCAGACCCGCGCTCTGCCCGGCCTGCTCGCACAACCGGCCACGCTCGCCAAGGGCCTCTATTACCGCGCCTGGCTGACGACACATGGTATCCCGGTGCATCAAGGCGCCACCCTGGCGCACATCGACGGGAAACGCCGGGTACAGTCGTTGAAGTGGCGAAACAAAAAGGGCGAGCACACGCTCGATTGTGATGCGGTCGCCTTCGCCCACGGCTTGCGCAGTGAAACCCAACTGGCCGATCTGCTGGGCTGCGAGTTTGCCTGGAACCCGCTCAATCGCGCCTGGCTACCGCAACGCGACAGCGCCGGTCGCAGCAGTTCGGCCGGGGTCTACCTGGCCGGTGACGGCGCTGGGATCATGGGCGCCGACGCCGCCGAAATGGCCGGCGAGCGCGCCGCCCTGGCACTGCTCGAAGACCTCGGCTACCGAGTCGACCCGCAACGTTGCGCCCAGTTGGAACAGTCTCTCGAACGCATCGGTAATTTCCGCCAAGGCCTGGAGCAGGCCTTTGCCTTCCCTGATGAGTGGGCGAGCCTCGCTCAAGACAACTTGATGATTTGCCGCTGCGAAGAAGTCAGCGTCGGCGATATCCGCCAGGTCGTGGGCGAAGGTCACTGGGAAATCAACCGGGTCAAGGCCCACTGCCGGGTCGGCATGGGCCGTTGCCAGGGGCGGATGTGCGGTGCCGCCGCCGCGGAAATCATCGCTTGCGCAAGTGGCCGCGACATCCGGGACATCGGGCGCCTGCGGGCACAGGCACCAGTCAAGCCCGTGCCGTTTGGCCTGGAGGTCGAGCCATGATCGAGGTCGATGCAGTAATCGTTGGTGGCGGCATCGTCGGCGCCTCGGCCGCACTGTTTTTGAGTAAGGCCGGACGCCGCGTGGTGCTGTTGGAACGAGACTTCTGCGGCTCGCATTCCAGCGGCGTGAACTACGGCGGCGTGCGGCGCCAGGGCCGGCCCTTGTCTCAGTTGCCGCTGTCGCAACGTGCCCATGAAATCTGGGGTCAATTGCCGCAGTTGATTGGCATCGACGGCGAGTATCAGCGCAGCGGCCATCTGAAGTTGGCACGCAGCCTCGATGACCTGCGTTCATTGCAGAACTACGCCGCCAGCAGTCAGGGCTTTGGCCTCGATTTGCAACTGCTGGATCGCGACGAATTACGCAGACGGTTTCCCTGGGTCGGCACCGTCGCGGTCGGCGCCTCGCTGTGCCCGGACGATGGTCACGCCAACCCGCGGCTGGTCTCGCCGGCATTTGCCCAGGCGGCCCGCAGGCATGGCGCACAGGTTCACGAACAATGCCCGGTCAGCCACGTCACTCACGACGGCCAACGCTTTGCCGTGCACACCGAAACCGGCCTCGAATGTCGCGCGCCGTGGCTACTGAATTGCGCTGGCGCCTGGGCGAGCCGTTTCGCCGCGCAGTTCGGCGAAGCAGTGCCGATGCACGCCGGGCACCCAGCGATGCTGGTGACCGAGCCGCTGCCCGTGGTGATGGACGCCAGCACGGGCGTCGAAGGCGGCGGCATCTATGCGCGCCAGGTCGCCCGGGGCAATTGCGTGCTGGGAGGGGGCCAGGGCTTCGCACTGGACGACGCCCGCGCCAGGCCCGGCCAGCACGCGGTCATCGAGATCCTGCGCCAGGCCGTCGAACTCTACCCTTTTCTGGAGGGTGCCCAGGCGATCCGCACCTGGAGCGGCACCGAAGGCTACCTGCCCGATCGCCAACCGGTGATCGGCCCCAGCAGCACCCAACCCGGTCTCTTGCATGCGTTCGGCTTCGCCGGCGCGGGCTTCCAGATCGGCCCGGCGGTGGGCCAGGCGCTCACCGAGATCATCTGCAGCGGGGCTTCGTCCACGCCGCTGGATGCGTTTTCCATCACCCGGTTCCACTCCATCTCCGTTGCTTGATAGAGGAAGGTCGCGCTAATGAATAACGTCAAACGCAGTGCACTGTTCGGCTTCTGCTCGCTGGGTTCCGCTTGCCTGGGCGCCCTGCTCCCCGTCACCCAGGCGTTGGCCGAGCCGACGCTTTACCTGGGCATGAACGGCGGCACCATGGAGCGGCTTTATGCCGACAAGGTCTTGCCGGCCTTCGAGAAGGCCAACAATGTCAAGGTGGTGATCGTGCCGGGCACTTCGGCCGACATCCTGGCCAAGGTCCAGGCCAGCAAGGGCAACCCGCAGATGCACGTGATGTTCCTGGACGATGGCATCAT
Source organism: Pseudomonas algeriensis (assembly GCF_048847255.1). NCBI lineage: Bacteria > Pseudomonadati > Pseudomonadota > Gammaproteobacteria > Pseudomonadales > Pseudomonadaceae > Pseudomonas > Pseudomonas algeriensis. Next base: position 185,319 of record NZ_JBKKRK010000003.1, read on the forward strand.
GTACCGCGCCATCGCCATGGGGCTGTGCGACAAGCTGCAGGACAGCGCCCCCCTGGCACAGATTCCGGCCAAGGGCCGCATCAAGGACCAGGCCGTCGCCGTCAGCCTCGGCGTCACCGGACTGGCCTACAACACGCGGCTATTCAAGGAAAAAGGCTGGAACACGCCGACGTCCTGGATGGATCTGGCGGACCCTCGATTCAAGGACAAGGTGGTGTTTCAATCGATGGCCTCCTCAACCTTCGGCCTGCACGGTTTTCTGATGTTCAACCGGATCCAGGGCGGCAGCGAAACTGACGTCGAGCCAGGCTTCAAGGCGTGGCCGAACACCGTCGGGCGCAACGTGCTGGAGTACATCCCCAGCTCGGCGAAAATCTCCGAAATGTTGCAGACGGACGAAGCGGCGCTGTTCCCGTTGACGCCGACCCAGGTCACCGCGTTAAAACTCAAGGGCATGCCGGTCGAGTATGCACAACCGAAGGAAGGCGCGGTGGTGCTGAACGTCGCCGAATGTGCCGTCGCCCAGAACAGCGAACCCGAACTCGCGCAAAAACTCGCTGCCTTCCTGCTGACGCCCGAAGCCCAGGCCATCGCCCTTGAAGAAGGCGACCAGATCCCGTCCAACCCCAACACGCCGACCACCGAAAAGACGCGAGGCCAAGTGGAAGCGATGAAGCAGTACCTGGAAACCGCGATCGCGGTGGATTGGGATCAGGTCAATGAACAACGTCCGGCGTGGAATGCGCGGTGGAACCGCAGCATCGAGCGCTAGAAGCACTGGCGCAACCTTTTTGTTTATCATGCGGGCCTGCGCGGGTTTCACCATTGCGCTCGGCCCCTAGATAGCAGCGACTTCCCCTATGCAGACCCTCACCCAACTCCAAACCGGCCAGCTATCGGGCATTACCCGACTGAAGCTGTCGTGCGGCCTGACGGAGTTTCCTCAGGAAATTTACGACCTGGCGGACTCGCTCGAAATCCTCGACCTGAGCGGCAATCAACTCGAAACGCTGCCAGCGGATCTCCATCGGCTTACTCGCCTGCGGATACTGTTCTGTTCGGACAACCGCTTCACCGAACTGCCTGAATGCCTGGGCCGTTGCAGCGCATTGACCATGGTCGGCTTCAAGGCCAACCGCATCGAGCGCGTCACGGGCGCAGCCTTGCCGCCGCTGCTGCGCTGGTTGATCTTGACCGACAATTGCGTCAGCCAGCTGCCGGATGAGCTGGGCCGGCGTCCCCACCTGCAGAAATTGATGCTGGCCGGTAATCGCCTGCGGCAATTGCCGCCGAGCCTGGCCCGGTGTCATCGCCTCGAATTGCTGCGTGTTTGCGCCAATCAACTGACCGAACTGCCCTCCTGGCTGCTGGAAATACCGAGCCTCAGTTGGCTGGCCTACGCCGGCAATCCATTGCAAGCGCAAGGCGATACCCAGGCGCTGCATGCCGCCACGCCGATCGCTTGGTCGCAGTTGAGCTTGCAGCGTTCATTGGGCGAAGGGGCTTCGGGCGTGATCCACCATGCACTTTGGCAACCGCCCGGCAAGGCCAGGCGCGACGTCGCGGTCAAGCTCTACAAAGGCCAGATGACCAGCGATGGCTCGCCATTGCATGAAATGCACGCGTGCATCACCGCCGGCACGCATCCGAACCTGATCGAGGTACTGGGTCAGGTCAACGGCCACCCAGAGCAACAGGCCGGGCTGGTGATGGCCCTGATCGGGCCCGATTACCGCAACCTGGCCGGGCTACCGAGCCTGGAATCCTGTACCCGCGACGTGTATGCCGATGAACTGCGCCTGAGCGCCGATGTGGCCTTGCGCATCGCCCGGGGTATTGCCGGCGTGGCGTGCCACTTGCACCGCCAAGGCCTTACCCATGGAGACCTGTACGGCCACAACATCCTCTTCAATGACCAAGGCGATTGCCTGCTGGGGGATTTTGGCGCGGCGTCTTTCCACGCCACGGTCGAAAAAGACAGGCAAACACGGGCGTTGCAGCGCATCGAGGTGCGGGCCTTCGGGATTCTGTTGGGGGAATTGCTGGCGCGGATCGAACCGGCGCTCGGTAACGAGGATCTTTCACGACTGAAAGACCTCGGGGCGCGGTGCTGCCAGCCGGATGTACTGGCGCGGCCGGGGTTTGACGAGATTGAAGAATTGCTGCGAGTGGTGAAGGAGCTCGCTCCCTCACCACAGTGACTTTGGCTTAGCCCGCCAGACCGACAAACATATCCTGCACGTCGTCGTGGTTGTCGAGGCCTTCGAGGAACGCCTCGACTTCCGCCATCTGCTCATCGGTCAGGCCGCTGACCGGGTTTTTCGGCTGATAGCCCAATTTGGCGGACAACACCGTGAAGCCTTGCTCCGGCAACGCCTTTTGCACGGCGTCCAGGTCGCCAGGCTCGGTGATGAACAGCGTCGCACCGTCCTCGCCCGGTTCGAAATCCTGGGCCCCGGCCTCGATGGCGGCCATTTCCGGATCAGCGTCGGGGCTGTCCGGGGCGGCTTCGATCATGCCCACGTGGTTGAAATCCCAGGCCACCGAACCCGAGGCACCCAGTTGGCCCTTGCGGAACGCAACGCGAATCTCCGCGACGGTACGGTTGATGTTGTCGGTCACGCACTCAACGATCAGCGGCACCTGATGGGGTGCGAACCCTTCGTAGGTGACACGATGGTATTGCACGGTTTCGCCGAGCTGGCCGGAGCCCTTCTTGATCGCGCGCTCCAGGGTCTCGCGGGGCATCGAAGCTTTTTTTGCCTGCTCGACCACCAGCCGCAGGTGCGCGTTGGTGGCGACATCAGCACCGTTGCGCGCGGCAATGGTGATTTCCTTCACCAATTTGCCGAAGATCTTGCCCTTGGCGTTGGCAGCCGCTTCTTTGTGTTTAACCTTCCACTGTGCGCCCATTACTCACTCTCTTGTCTGACGCGCCGAGACACCTGGCCGGCGCTGTGGCGCAAGTTTATACGGCCTAAACCGGCTGATCGACCAAAAAATCGCTGCCTCCAATCGACATTTTCACAACGTGTTGTAGGGGGTTTCCGAAATAGCGATTCGGGCACAGCGCTGCGCGCCGGGGTTTCGTACCCTTGCACTCTTATCCTTCAGCCAGCATGGGCCGCAATGCGCAACGATTCGGAACACCCTTTCAGCCTGACGATCCTTCAAAGCGATCTGCGCCTGCAAGTGCTGCGGCTCAATGGCCGTGAGGCCCTGAACCAGCCTTACCGCTTCGATCTTGACCTGATCGGCCTGGCGCCGCCGGTCAGCCCCGACAGTCTGCTGGGGCAGGCAGCTTTCCTACGCCTTGATGGCGAGTCGGGCGTACATGGGGTTGTGCATTATGTCAGCCTGACCGCCGACACCATGCGCCGCGTGGGCTATCGCTTGACGCTGGTCCCTCATCTGCAGCAATTGGAACAAGGGCCACGACGGCGGGTTTTTCATCGGCTCAACGTTGTCCAGATCCTGCAGTGCCTGCTGGAAGGTAACGCCGTGCCTTCCGACAGCTATCGTTTCGAGCTGCCGCACGGGCAGTATCCGACTCGCCCGTTCTGCATTCAATATGAAGAAAGCGACCTGGATCTGTTGCAGCGGTTATGCGAAGAGGAAGGCATTCACTATCACTTCGAACACGCGCCCCAGGGCCACGTCGCCGTATTCGCGGAAGACCCAAAGAGCTTCCCGGCACAGCCGGTCGAACTGGTCATGCGCCAGGATGCGGACAGACACCCGACTATCAGGCGGCTATACCAGCGCCATCATTCGATCATCGCCAGACCACCCGTGGGCCACAACGACCGAGGGGCGACACTCCCGCCTGGAAGCGCGGCCCCAGAAAAAATGCGTGAAGATCCGGCACAGGCTTACCGCTACCAGGCGGGTCGCCGCAGCCTTGAACGGTTGCGCTATCGGCATCGGGAAATCCATGGCCACGCCACAGAACCAGCCCTGCGCAGCGGTCACATCGCGCAGATCTGCAATCACCCGGTGTCGTCCTTCAATGATCAATGGCTGATCACCGAGGTCCAGCACCGAGGAAGGCAATTTTCCATACTAGAAGCGAACCCGCCGGCCACGCCGCAACCGCGGCATTATCGCAACCGGTTTTGCGCCATCCCTTGGTCCACGGTGTTCCGCCCGGCGCTCAAGCATCCCAAGCCATGTATCGCCGGTTACCACGTCGCCTACGTGTTCGGCCCGCCCGGCCAGCAAGCCAGGCCTAACGAGCAGGGTAAAGTCGAGGTCAGCCTCTGGAGCCCGGACGAGGAACCGATCACGTTGCCCCTGTCTTGGCCGATGCCCGATGACCGTCCCCCATTGATTGCCGGCAACGAAGTGCTGGTCAGCTTCATCGAGGGCGACCCAGACCGTCCAGTATTGTGTGCAGGATTGGTGGGCCCGGCCGTGGACAGCGATGGCCCTCCGTCTGCCCCCCCGCCTGAGCCAGGCGACAAAGATGTCGGGCTGCTGTTCAACTGGCTCTTGAACCCGCCGGACATCTCACCATGATCCTTTCCTAACCCAATTGCGGCTCGTCGATGCGCACTTTCCATTCAAAGTTTTCTTTCCGATAAAAAATGCCGCAACTCCATGGAGATTGCGGCAATAGTTCACGGTATTTCCAATCGAACGTTTCATACATTAACAACTGAACAATACAAATCTTCAGTTCTTTTTGTTCCCGTCCATGTCAAACCATTCGCCATCGGGAAATAGCACACTCCCATCCGAAAATTGAGTCTGTCCATCGGCAAATACTACACGCCCATCAAGGTATACCAACGTGCCGTCGCCATATTGAATGGTTCCATCGGGACGCGTGACCGATTCACCTTCGACATCCACCACACTGCCATCGGCCAGCGAGACTGTCCCATCGTTATTCGTAGTACTCCCGGGTGATTTTGCCAGGTTTAAGAACGCCAGGGGATCGATACCCACGTTCAAGGTGGGCCACGGAATGGATGCCCACGCCGGGGTGGGTTTAGTGGACGGACCGGGTGTCGTCGCTGGTGTCGGATTGGGTTTTGGCGTTGGTTTAGGTGTTGGCTTGGGCGCTGGTTTGGGTGCCGGCTTTGGGGTGGGCTTTGGTATTGGCTTGGGTGCGGGTTTGAGCGCCGGGCCAGGCTTGGCCGCCGGTTTTGAAACAAGGCCAGGCTTGGCCGTCGGCCTCGGGCGCGGCGGTTTCGCCATCTGCCGGTTAATGACAGCGTGTTGTGCGTTGTTGCCATTGAACGTATCCATGTTCTACCCCTCGTTTTATAAATACGGCCCGGCCGATCCAGGCTCGCTTATTTATAAATCCAAAAACATTGAGGCAACGATAGAGAACTTGAAAAGACCGTACAAACGAAAAAGATCATATAAATATGACCGGGCAAGTATTTCAGAATCTCGACCGCACAACAGCAGACCTGCAAACTTCAACCAGAACTGAACAACAATGTTGGAGATCGTAGGAAAGAGCGAGGATTGATTGCTATACATGATCTTATTGATGGCTCACTGAAACCCCCGACGCCCCTGCAAGCCACCCGTATGAACGAAGATCAACCGAGTACCCGGCTCAAAGGCGCCGGCCTCGACCTGAGCCTTTAGCAACATCAACGCCTTGCCGGTGTAGAGCGGTTCCAGCTCGATGGCCTGGGTGGTTTCTATGAACGTGGAGAGATCAGCATCAACCTGGCCGAAACCACCACGGCTGCCGTCGAGCAGCTCGTAGAGCGGGTCGGCAAGCCCTGCCGCCCTCACGATGTTTTCCACGTTCTGGCTGACGCCATGGCCTTGGGGCACCGCCAGGACGCCATGCACCTTGCGCTGGCCGGCTTCAGCCAGCACCAGGCCCGCCAGCGACGTTCCGGTGCCGCAGGCCAGCCACCAGCCGTGATAGTCCGCCCAGCCCAACGCCGCCAGTTGATCACGGGCACAGGCGACCCAGCTCATGCAACCTTGCGCGCCGGGCAGGCCTGCACCCCCTTCCGGCACCGCCCAGAGTTCAGGGTATTGCGACCGCCAGGGTGTCCAGAAACCTTCGTCATGACGCCTGCGGTATCCCTCGTAACCCAACCAGTGCAGCGTCATGCCGAACGCTTTCAAGTCGAGCACCGTGGGCGTATCCAGGGGGTGGCCGCGCAGCAGCCCGACCGTCGCGAACCCAAAGCGCCGGCCCGCTGCGGCCAGTGCGTGCAGGTGGTTGGAATGAGCGCCGCCCAGGCTCATCACACCTGCAGCACCGCCCCGATGGGCTGCGCGCAGGTGGTGAAGCAACTTGAACCATTTGTTCCCGCTGATCAGCGGATCGATCCGGTCCAGGCGCAGCACTGCCACCTCGACGCCGGACCGGGCGAGCCAGTCCAGATGAAGGGGTTCGAGGCGAGGTTGAGGGTGCCAGTCGAGAGCGGGAAGTAGCATGGCGGCGAGTCGGGTGGAAAACAGGCCGGCATATTAACAGCTGGTTGCAAACGTCCTGACATCGGAAAAACGGTGGGGGCGAGCTTGCTCGCGATAACGGTGGGTCAGCCAACACTTCTGAAACTGACTGACCGCCATCGCGAGCAGGCTCGCTCCCACAGAGGACTTGCGCCTTACAACTGCGCCGCCAGCCGCGAGCCTTGGTTGATCGCGCGCTTGGCATCCAACTCCGCCGCCACGTCGGCGCCGCCGATAAGGTGGACGGTCTGGCCGGCCGCTTCCAAGCCCTCCTGCAACTCACGCAGCGGATCCTGGCCGGCGCAGATAACCACGTTGTCCACCGCCAGCACTTGCGGCTCGCCCGTTTCGCCGATGCGAATGTGCAGGCCCTGATCGTCGATCTTCAGGTACTCGACGCTGTTGAGCATCTGCACCTGCTTGTTTTTCAAGCCTGTGCGATGAATCCAGCCGGTGGTCTTGCCCAGACCGTCGCCGACCTTGGACTTCTTGCGCTGCAACAGGAACACCTGCCGCGCCGGCGCATGAGGTTGCGCCTTGACCCCGGCCACGCCGCCGCGCGCCTCGAGGTGGGTATCGATCCCCCACTCCTTCCAGAACGCTTCGCGGTCCTGGCTGGTGGCAACCCCCTGGTGTACGAGGAATTCCGACACGTCAAAGCCGATCCCACCTGCACCGATCACCGCGACGCTACGTCCTACCGGCTTACGCTCGAGAATCACGTCCAGGTAACTCAGCACCTTGGGATGATCCACGCCCGGGATGGCCGGCACTCGCGGTGCGATGCCGGTCGCCAGGATAATTTCATCGAAACCGCCGGCCACCAACTGCGCGACGTCCACCCGGGTATCGAGGCACAGCTCGACGTGGCTCGTCTGCAACTTGCGCTTGAAATAACGCAATGTTTCGAAAAACTCTTCCTTGCCAGGCACACGCTTGGCGATGTTGAACTGCCCGCCGATTTCACTGGCCGAATCGAACAGCGTCACCTGATGGCCGCGCTCGGCCGCCACGGTGGCGGCGGACAACCCGGCAGGACCGGCGCCCACCACGGCGATTTTTTTCACCTGGGTCACTGGCAGGTAGTTGAGCTCGGTCTCATGGCACGCTCGCGGATTCACCAGGCAACTGGTGAGCTTGCCACCGAACGTATGGTCCAGGCAGGCCTGGTTGCAGCCGATACAGGTATTGATTTCATCCGCCCGGCCAGCGGCTGCCTTATTGACGAACTCCGGGTCAGCGAGGAAAGGCCGAGCCATGGACACCATGTCGGCGTCGCCCTCGGCCAGGATCTGCTCAGCGACCTCAGGCGTATTGATGCGGTTGGTGGTGATCAACGGAATGCTCACCGAACCGCGCAGCTTGGCGGTGACTTTACTGAACGCTGCCCTTGGAACCTTGGTGGCGATGGTGGGAATACGCGCTTCATGCCAACCGATACCCGTGTTGATGATCGTCGCACCGGCCTGCTCGATGGCCTTGGCCAGTTGGACGATCTCTTCCCAGGTGCTGCCCCCTTCCACCAGGTCGAGCATCGACAGACGGAAGATGATGATGAAATTCGGGCCGACCGCCTCGCGCACCCGACGCACGATGTCCACCGGTAGGCGCATGCGGTTTTCGTAACTGCCCCCCCAACGGTCGGTACGGTGGTTGGTGTGGGCCGCCAGGAACTGGTTAATGAAATAGCCTTCCGAGCCCATGATTTCGACACCGTCGTACTCGGCCTTCTGGGCCAGCAACGAACAAGTCACAAAATCGCTGATCTGTTTCTCGATGCCCTCTTCGTCCAGTTCCTTGGGCTTGAACGGGTTGATCGGCGCTTGGATCGCGCTCGGTGCCACCTGCTTGGGGCTATAGGCATAGCGTCCGGCATGGAGGATCTGCATGCAGATCTTGCCGCCGGCTTCATGCACCGCCCGGGTGACGATCTGGTGCTTGAGGGCTTCCTCCTCGGTGGTCAGCTTGGCCGCACCGGAGTAAACGCCACCCTCATCGTTAGGACCGATTCCCCCGGTGACCATCAGGCCCACGCCGCCACGGGCGCGCTCGGCAAAATAGGCCGCCATGCGCTCGAAGCCACCGGGCTTTTCTTCAAGACCGGTGTGCATCGACCCCATCAGGGTACGGTTGCGCAGCGTGGTAAAGCCAAGGTCCAGCGGGGCCAGCAAATGCGGGTAATGAGGGGCGGTCATCGGTTACTCCACTACGGGCGATCACGGAAAATGCGGAAGCTCTATGGCTTCCGTCAGTCATGGGTAACAGCCTAAGAGTCGGGATGGGGACGCTCAATGACCGAAACTGACAAGTTGATGATCCAAATGCACAGGACAATCGGCTCGCCTAGACTTCCCACATCCTCCTCACACCGCTGTGCGCCCTTTCGCTAATCCTTTGTTTTACCGTACCCTGCCAGGTGTCCTGGTGAAAAATCACGAACCTGTAAGCGACCATTGACTGTCCCCATGCGCAAATTTCTGTACCTGCTGTTCTCACTGGCCTTGATGGCCGCCGTTATCACTTACGCACTGTGGACAGCGGACCGTCCAGTCGGCCATTACCTTTCAGACCTGCGCATCAACCTGGCGGTCGACCAGGGCACGCCCTCTGATCGCGGCAACTTGCTCGGCATCCAGCCCGAGCTTTTCCCCACCGACTACCAGAGCCCCCAGCGCCTGCGTCGCAAGCTGGCCGCCTATCTGCAAGCGGCGCGCGACCAAGGGTTTCTCAACGACAAAACCATCGTGGTCCTGCCCGAGCACATCGGCACTTGGCTGATGGTCAGCGGCGAAAAGGACGAGGTGTATCAAGCCAGTACATTGAAGCAAGCCATGCATTGGCTCGCCGCCAGCAATCCGCTGGCTTTTATTCGCGCCCTGGCAAGCGCCAAGGGCAGCAGCCGCCTGGACGATGCCTACCTGCGGATGAAAGCGGACACCATGGCCCGGGATTACCAGACGTTGTTTGGGGGCCTGGCCAAGGAATTCGGCGTGACCCTGGTGGCCGGCTCCATCGTGCTGCCCGAACCCAGTGTCAGCGAAGGCGAGCTGAAGATCAGTGGCGGCGCGCTGTACAACACCAGCCTGGTTTTCGGCCCCGATGGTCGTCCGATCGGCCAACCCCTGCGTCAACGTCATCCGATATTCGACCAACAAGACGTGCTCGGGGCAGAAGAAACCCAGGCTACCCCGGTCATCGACACGCCGGCCGGTCGCCTCGGCGTACTAATCGGCAGTGACAGTTGGTATCCGCTCCATTATCGGCAACTCGACGAGCAGGACGTGCAATTGATTGCCGTACCCGCCTTTGTGGTTGGCCGCGATTCGTGGAATGAACCCTGGGCAGGCTACAAAGGCCTGTCCACGCCAAGCGAAGTGAGCCTCAAGCCCGGCGAGATAACCGAAGGCCAGGCATGGCGTCGCCTGACATTGACCAGCCAGTTGCCGGTCAGCCAGGCCCTGGGGGGCGTCAGCGTGTTTCTACGCGGCCAGTTCTGGGACAACGGCAGTGCCGGCCAGAGTTTCATCAGCCATGGCGGCCAGCAGTTCCCCGATGGCGAAGCCCGTGGCGCTCGCCTGTTGAACCTCTGGTTGTGAGCATGAAGCCACAGCCGATGCGCCTGGGCGACTTGTCCGTAGGTTTCGTCCATAGCCTTGCCGACGCAATTGCCAGCCACGGGAGGGATCCGCTGCCGTTGCTCGAACAATACGGCCTTGATCCTGCACGCCTGGCCGAACCCAGGGCGCGGCTGTCGATTCCGCGCTACATGCGCCTGGGCCACGCCGCGATCCAATTGACAGAGGATCCGGCACTGGGCTTGCGCATGGGTCAGCTCAGCCGCTTGAGCCAGGCCGGGCTCGCCGGCGTGACTGCCGCCCAGGCGCCCACCGTACGGGAAGCTGCCCGCTGCATGATCCGCTTCGAGCCGCTGTACGGTTCCAATTATCGCGGACAATCAAGCTTCCACGAGGACGCCCGAGGCGCCTGGCTGCGGTTCTATTCCATCAGCCCCTATAACGCCTATAACCGCTTCGTCGTGGATTCGATCATTGCCGGCTGGCTCAAGCAGTTGTCCAGTGTGAGCGAAATCGGGCTGCAAGCCGAACGAATCGACATCGAATTCGAGGAGCCGGAGTATGGGCAGGCCTATCAGATACTTGGCGACTGCCCGATGCAGTTCGGCGCCGAGCAGAACCAGCTGCGCCTGGGCCTGGATAGCCTCGCACAGCGCAATCCTCAACACTGTCCCAGTACCTGGCGGCACCTGGTCCAATTATGCGAACGGGAACTGGAGCAACTGACACGCACGCGAACCTTGCGTGAACGTATCATCCAGCTGCTGGGACCGCTGCTCAGTGGTGGGCGGGAGCCGGATCTAGAAGAAGTGGCGATGCGCCTGAAACTGCCTACCTGGACGTTGCGCCGCAAACTGGCGGAGGAAGGTACGCAGTTCAGGGCGATCCTCAACGAGACCCGTCGAGACTTGGCCATGACGTACATTCGCGACACGGAGCTGGCGTTCGGCGAGATCGCCTACTTGCTGGGGTTCGCCTCGGCGGAAGCCTTTCAACGTGCCTTCAAGCGCTGGAACAACCAAACGCCCGGAGACTTTCGTCGCAGCCGCAAGGGGACATGAACCCGATACCCAGCGCCCAGGCTCCGTCGTGTCTCGTCGCCTCTAACTGGCCTCTAGCGTCCAGCGGACATGCCCCTAAAGCTCAGTCGCATCCTCGGCTGGCTCCAGCGGGTCCAGCTCATAGGCCTGATATTCCAGCAGCTCTTCCTGATAATCATCCATTGCGCGTCCTTCCCAATCGTTGAACCGAAGCCTGATGGCTTGGAATCAGCATAAAGCTGCTTTGTGAATAAAACATGAAGCCACAGCCTCATGAATTAAACGTAGCACAGCGTTGGGGATTTAAAGCCAAGACATGTAGCAAGGAATGACAGCCCTTGCTACAGCTGCTCAGGAGGCCGGCAGAGGTTGGATTGGCTCGGTCGGTGCAGGCAAGGAGCTGGCCGGCGGCGGTGTGATGGTGTCCGACGAAGAAGGCGCGTAGGACTCCGGCTCGCTGGGTGCGATCGGCGCGGGCTCGACTGGCGGCGCGACCGGCTCCGATGCGGCGGGGGCCGGCTCGACCGGCGTGATGGGTGCCGGGGCCGGCGCTGGTTCCGCTGCAGGCGCTTGCAAGGCCCCAGGGGCGGGTGCGGGAGCCGACGCGGGAGCCAAGGCTGCCGGTTCGGCCTTGGGTTCCGGAACGCCAAGCTCCGCTTTTGGCTTATCAGCATTCTCCACGGCTTTCTTGGCTTCCGGTGGCAGGAACACCTCCACCAGCGCGAAGAAGCGCTCATAGAACTTGGCCGCCGATACGGTTTCACTGGCGACCTTGACCATCGAATCATCCGAAGAACCGATCGGCATCGAGACCGATCCCAACACGCCCACGCCCAGGCTGGCGGAGTTGTTGATTTTCTTCAGGGCGTAGCGGTCCTGCAAGGCGTTGGCGAACATGGTGGCGCGATGGCCGGGACCGCCATCCTCGGCGCAGACCAGGTTGAAGCTGATCTCCATGTGGGTATCGCCAGTCTGCTGGAAACTCTTGTGGCCGCTGATCAGCTTCGGATCGCTGCTGGTGATGATGTAGCCCTGGCTGAGCAACGCCCGGCGCCCTGCTTCGCAGGTCGCCACATCAGTCACCGGATAGGTACGCGAGAACGTGCCCGAATCATCAAAGTTCTCGTGCTCGTAGATGGCGGCCTTCTTGGAGGAGCAGCCGGCCGCGACAGCCAGCAGCAATGCCAGCCCAACGGTGCGCATGTGAAATGATTTGAACATTGAGCATCCTGGGTAAAACAATCCGGCGCGTATTGTGCAACAGAACGCGACCAGGCAGCTTGGGTAATCGTGTCTCAAAGGCGGTACAAGTCTACGGGGGCTTGCGGGCAGGAAAAAGACCAAGTTCGACGAATCGACGAACATCCCCGTCAACAGCAATACACAGATACAAAAAGACCCCGGCTTTTCGGCCGGGGTCCATGGCTAACGCATCAATGCACTCAGAAGCGCTTGATGTCCGCCTCGCTTTCCAACTGTTTGCGGTAAGCCGCAAAATCCTGCTGGCCGACACGGGACGCCAGGTAGCGACGGTACTCGGCCTTTTCTTCCTCGGTCGGTGCCGCACCTTCGTTGACGCCGTTCAGGCGCAAGACCGTCACGCTGCCGTCAGGCAGGGTCACGCTGGCGAACGTCGGCTTGTCCTTGGTCTGCGGCTTGGACATGCGGAACAGCGCCTGCAGCACGGCAGGATCGATGCCTTCCTGGCTGCGAGTCGCCGCTTCTACAGCTTTCCACGCCTGGCCATTGACCGGCTTGTCCAGGGCAACCTTGCCATCGCGCAGGCTGGCGATCAGCTCATCGGCCTGGGTCTTGGCACCTGCGCTGGCATGTTCCTTGGACAATTGGGCGCGTATCGGACCGGCCACGCTTTCCAGCGGCATTTGCGCAGGCTTGCGGTGTTCCTTGGCACGCAGCACTACGACCGTTTCCGGGTCCAGCTCGATGGCCGTGCTGTTGGCACCCTCTTCCAGCACTTCCGGGCTGAACGCAGCAGTGATCACGGCGCGGTTGGCCGCAATTCCTTCACCGCCTTCGCGACCGAACGGTGCCGAGGTGTGCACGGTCAGCTTGAGGTCCTGGGCAGGCTGCGCCAAGTCAGAGGCTTCGAACGAAGCGTCTTCCAATTGCTTGGTCGCCTCGACGAAACGCTGCTCGACCTGCTGAGCCTTCAGTTCGCGAGTCAGCTTGTCCTTCAGGCTCGCAAAGGTCGGCACCTCAGGGGCTTCAACACCCAGCAGCTTGATCAGATGCAGGCCAAAGTCGGTTCGCACCGGTGCCGAAACCTGGTCCTTGTTCAGGGCGTACAGCGCCTTTTCGAACTCCGGATCGTAGACCCCTGGCCCCGCAAAGCCCAGATCGCCGCCATTGTTCGCCGAGCCTGGATCCTGGGAATATTCCTTCGCCAAGGCTTCAAACGACTCGCCTTTGGCCAGGCGCGCCTGGACTTCCTCGATCTTCGCCTTGGCCTGGGCTTCGGTGACCTTATCGTTGACTTCGATAAGGATGTGCGCCGCGCGACGCTGTTCGGACAAGTTGGCGATTTCTTTCTGATACGCCGCTTGCAGGTCCTCATCCTTGACGCTGACCTGGTCGAAGAAAGAGGCTTTCTTCAGCTCAACGTAGTCAATGACCACCTGGTCGGGTGTCATGAATTCCTTGGCGTGCTGATCATAGTAGGCCTTGACCTCGTCATCGGTCAGCTTCACGGTCGATGGATCTGCCTTGATGGTAAGGGTAGCGAAGTCACGGGTCTGCTTTTCCAGACGGGCAAACGCCAGCACCTGGGCATCGGTGACAAATCCGCTGCCAGCCAGGCCGGCGCGCAGCTGGCCGATCAGCATTTCCTGCGCCAGCATCTGGCGGAACTGCAGGCGACCGTAACCCAACTGGCGTATGACCTGGTCGAAACGCTCGGGGCTGAACTTGCCATCGACCTGGAACTCAGGCGTTTGCAGGATCACTTGATCCAGCGCGGCTTCGGAAAAAGCGAAATCCGCATCATGGGCGCCTTGTAGCAACAACTTGCGATCGATCAGGCCCTTGAGAGCCGAGTCGCGCAACATCTTTTCGTCCAGCAAGGAAGCATCGAAATCCTTGCCCAACTGTTGCATCAGCTGACGGCGTTGCATGTCGACCGCTTGGCTCAGCTCGTTCTGGCTGATCTCCTCGCCGTTGACCTTGGCCGCTTCATTAGTGTTCGAGGTGGCCTGAAAAATGGCTTCGAAACCGGTCAACGCCATCAATGCGACGATGATCCCGATGATGGTCTTGGCAATCCAGCCTTGTGAATTGTCCCTGATATTCTGCAGCATGCGTCCCCCAGAAACGGTTGAACTTCAAATTTAGGCAACCGTGGAGCGTGGGTAGAATCCGGATAGAAGAAAGGCGCATCCGAGGATGCGCCTTCTCGTAACTGGCGGAGCGGACCGGGCTCGAACCCGCGAGCCTCGGCGTGACAGCCCGGATGTTACCGGACGCATTACCGCTCCGCTGCCAAGCCAGGCATGACCCCGACCCGGATAAACTCAGTGAAACCTTAGTTAACGGCTTCTTTCAGCGCTTTACCAGCCTTGAAGCCAGGCTTTTTGGCAGCCGGGATCTCCAGGGTCTTGCCGGTCTGCGGGTTGCGACCGGTGCGAGCTGGACGATCAGTCACGGAGAAGGTACCGAAACCAACCAGAACAACGGAGTCGCCGGCCTTGAGAGCGCCAGTGACGGATTCGATTACAGCGTCCAGCGCACGGCCAGCAGCAGCTTTCGGGATATCAGCGGATGCAGCGATAGCATCAATCAGTTCCGACTTGTTCACTCTAAGTCCCCTTATATCTATTTGAGATGATTCTAAGTTTTTTTGGTGAAAGCAAAAACGAGTGCTGAATGGCCTGCAGACACTTAAGAGCCGCTTTATAACAAGGGCTCTAAAAAACTGTCAAGGAAGCCCCCCAGGCAAATGCGTATTAATGCGTGCTAATTCTTTCCTTAGAGTCAGACTCTCGCTTTTCTTCCTTCGCGACAATCTCCGGAGCCACATCCGGCAAGGGCTCCGGCGCGTATTGCAGCGCAATTTGCAGGACTTCGTCAATCCATTTAACCGGTTTGATCTGAAGATCCTGCTTAATGTTGTCAGGAATTTCCTTCAGATCGCGCACGTTCTCTTCGGGAATGATCACAATCTTGATCCCACCCCGGTGAGCCGCCAGCAGTTTTTCCTTCAAGCCGCCAATTGCCAGGACCTGACCGCGCAGGGTGATTTCACCCGTCATCGCAACATCGGCACGCACCGGAATGCCGGTTAGCGCGGAAACCAAGGCGGTGCACATGCCCACGCCGGCACTCGGTCCGTCCTTGGGCGTTGCCCCCTCCGGCATGTGGATGTGGGTGTCGCGTTTCTCATGGAAATCCAGCGGGATGCCCAGGCTCCGCGCACGGCTGCGGACAACCGTCAGCGCAGCCGTGATCGATTCCACCATCACATCGCCCAGGGAACCGGTCTTGATCAACTGGCCTTTTCCGGGCACCACGGCGGCTTCGATCGTCAGCAATTCGCCACCCACCTGCGTCCACGCAAGGCCGGTCACCTGGCCAATCTGGTCCTGCTGTTCGGCAAGGCCGTAGCGGAATTTACGCACGCCCAGGAAGTGCTCCAGCAGGTCCGAAGTGACCTTGACCGCGAAGCGTTTTTCCAGGGCGTGTTCCTTCACGGCCTTGCGGCAAACCTTGGCAATCTGCCGCTCAAGGCCCCGCACACCCGCTTCGCGAGTGTAGTAGCGGATGATGTCGCGGATTGCTTCTTCGTCGAATTCCAGCTCGCCCTTCTTCAGGCCGTTGGCCTGGATCTGCTTGGGCGAAAGGTATTTGACGGCGATGTTGATCTTCTCGTCCTCGGTGTAGCCCGGCAGACGGATCACCTCCATCCGGTCCAGCAACGCTGGCGGGATGTTCATGGAGTTGGAGGTGCAGAGGAACATCACGTCCGACAAGTCGTAGTCGACTTCAAGGTAATGATCGTTGAAGTTGTGATTCTGCTCGGGATCGAGGACCTCCAGCAACGCAGAAGCTGGGTCGCCGCGCATGTCGCTGCCCATCTTGTCGATTTCGTCCAAGAGGAACAGCGGGTTGCGCACGCCGACCTTTGTCATTTTTTGAATCAATCTTCCTGGCATCGAACCGATGTAGGTACGGCGATGACCACGGATTTCCGCCTCGTCGCGCACGCCGCCAAGGGCCATGCGTACGAACTTACGGTTAGTGGCGTGGGCGATCGACTCTGCCAGAGAGGTTTTACCCACCCCAGGAGGGCCGACCAGGCACAACACCGGACCACGAATCTTCTTCACGCGCTTTTGCACAGCGAGGTATTCGAGGATGCGTTCCTTGACCTCTTCCAGACCGTAGTGGTCGGCATCGAGGATATCCTCGGCACGCGCCAGGTCCAGACGTACCTTGCTCTGGGCTTTCCATGGCACCTGGACCAGCCAATCAATGTAGGAGCGCACCACGGTGGCTTCCGCCGACATCGGCGACATCTGCTTGAGCTTGTTCAGTTCGGCCTGGGCCTTGGCAAGGGCATCCTTCGGCAGGCCGGCGGCATCGATGCGCTTCTTCAGCTCTTCGATTTCGTTGTGACCTTCGTCACCATCGCCGAGCTCTTTCTGAATGGCCTTCATCTGCTCGTTCAGGTAGTACTCGCGCTGGCTGCGCTCCATCTGTTTCTTGACGCGACCACGAATGCGCTTCTCAACCTGCAGCAGGTCGATCTCGCCATCGAGCAATGCCAATACATGCTCGACACGGGCTGAGAGATCGATGATCTCGAGGATTTCCTGCTTCTGCTCGATCTTGAGGGCCATGTGAGCCGCCATCGTGTCGACCAGGCGTCCTGGCTCGTCGATGCTGTTAAGCGACGACAGCACCTCGGCAGGCACCTTCTTGCCCAGCTGAACGTACTGTTCGAACTGCGACAGCAGGCTGCGGACAAACACTTCGGACTCACGCTCTGGTGCATCGACTTCATCGATGAGCGAGACTTCGGCACGGCAGTGACCATCCACCTCGCTGAAACGCTCGACCGCCCCTCGCTGCTCGCCTTCAACCAGCACTTTTACCGTGCCATCGGGAAGCTTGAGCAACTGCAGGACCGTTGCAATCGTACCTACGCGATAAAGTGCGTCTTCGCCGGGATCATCGTCGGCAGGATTTCTCTGAGCGATCAGAAGAATCTGCTTATCACCCGTCATCGCGGCCTCGAGGGCTTCGATGGACTTCTCGCGCCCCACGAACAGCGGGATAACCATGTGCGGATATACCACGACATCGCGCAATGGCAGGAGAGGCAATTCGATGGTTGTCTTCATGATTTCGCCTCTACGGCGGCCATAAGGCCGTAAACAGATGGAAGTAAGCTTGAAACCAAGATGGGGGCAGCCTTCAAAAAAAACAAGCGCTAACACGTCTAAAACGCGCTAATAGCAAAGGGGCCCGAAGGCCCCTTCTTTTATTTCAACTGCGGGACACTCACGCGTCCGGCGCAGCCTTGGCAGCCGGCTCACTGTTTTCGTAGATATACAGTGGCTTGGACTTGCCTTCGATGACACTTTCGTCGATCACGACTTTGCTCACCTCGGATTGCGAGGGGATTTCATACATCGTATCGAGCAGCACACCTTCAAGAATCGAGCGCAACCCACGGGCACCGGTCTTGCGTTCCAGGGCTCGTTTGGCAACCGACTTCAGCGCGTCCGAACGGAACTCAAGGTCTACGCCTTCCATTTCGAACAGCTTGGCGTATTGCTTGGTCAGGGCGTTTTTCGGCTCGGTCAGAATCTGCATCAATGCGGCTTCATCCAACTCGTCCAGGGTCGCCAGGACCGGCAGACGACCGACGAATTCAGGGATCAGGCCGAACTTGACCAGATCGTCAGGCTCGACTTCACGCAGGGATTCACCGACCTTCTTGCCCTCTTCCTTGCTGCGGACTTCGGCGTTGAAACCGATGCCACCACGGGTCGAACGGTTCTGGATGACCTTTTCGAGGCCAGAGAACGCACCACCGCAGATGAACAGGATGTTACGGGTGTCGACCTGCAGGAACTCCTGCTGCGGATGCTTGCGACCACCCTGGGGCGGTACGGAAGCGACCGTGCCTTCGATCAACTTGAGCAAGGCCTGTTGCACGCCCTCGCCGGAAACATCCCGGGTAATGGACGGGTTATCTGACTTGCGGGAAATCTTGTCGATTTCATCGATGTAGACAATGCCCATCTGGGCCTTTTCCACGTCGTAGTCGCACTTCTGCAACAACTTCTGAATGATGTTCTCGACGTCCTCACCCACATAACCCGCCTCGGTGAGGGTGGTTGCGTCGGCGATGGTGAACGGAACGTTCAGCAAGCGGGCCAGGGTTTCTGCAAGCAGGGTCTTACCCGAGCCCGTAGGGCCGATCAGCAGGATGTTGCTCTTGCCGAGTTCGACCTCGTCATTCTTTTTGTCACGCTGGTTCAGGCGCTTGTAGTGGTTGTACACCGCTACGGCCAGTACCTTTTTCGCGCGCTCCTGACCGATAACATACTGGTCAAGGATGCCGCTGATTTCTTTAGGCGAAGGCAACTTATGCGCGCTGCTTTCGGCCTGGGCTTCCTGCACCTCCTCGCGGATGATGTCATTGCACAGGTCGACGCACTCGTCGCAAATGAAGACCGAGGGACCGGCAATCAATTTGCGTACTTCATGCTGGCTTTTGCCACAGAAGGAGCAATAAAGCAGTTTGCCGTTGTCCTCGCCGTTGCGGGTGTCAGTCATTCGATCGATCCAAATCCGATAGGCTTGCAACACAAGATGAAGGCAATTGCGGGCTTTTTCAAGCCCGCAGGCGGCCGGTCATCCCAACCACCTGCATTTTGAGCGGCTTAGGCAGGCATTTGACGCTTGTTGATCACAGAGTCGATCAGACCGTATTCGGCCGCACGCTCAGCGCTCATGAAGTTGTCACGCTCGGTGTCACGCTCAATGGTTTCGAGGCTTTGGCCGGTGTGATGGGCCAGCAACGAATTCAGGCGCGAGCGAATATGCAGAATTTCCTTGGCATGGATATCGATGTCCGACGCCTGGCCCTGGAAGCCGCCCAATGGCTGGTGGATCATCATGCGCGAGTTAGGCAGGCAGTGGCGCTTGCCCGCTGCGCCGCCGGCGAGCAGGAACGCACCCATGCTGCAGGCTTGGCCGATGCAGATGGTGGACACGTCAGGCTTGATGAACTGCATGGTGTCGTAGATCGACATGCCCGCAGTCACCGAACCGCCGGGAGAGTTGATGTACAGATGGATATCCTTGTCCGGGTTTTCCGCCTCAAGGAACAGCAACTGCGCCGCAACCAGGTTGGCCATGTAGTCTTCGACGGGGCCGATCAGGAAGATGACGCGCTCCTTGAGCAGGCGCGAATAGATGTCATAGGCACGTTCGCCACGGGCGGACTGCTCGATAACCATAGGGACCAGGCCGCCTGCGGCCTGGATGTCAGAGCTCTGCTGATAAAAAGAATTGCGGGACATGTCTCGCAGTCACTCCCAAATAGTTATGTCTTGAATACGCATAAGCCAGCGCGAAGGCTGGCTTATGGTGTGTATTTCTTACCGCAGAACCATCAATCGGCTTGTGGAGCTTCCACCGGCTTGACCGCTTCTTCGTAAGAGACCGCTTTGTCGGTCACGCTAGCTTTCTGCAGAACAGTATCCACAACTTGTTCTTCCAGCACAACCGAACGGACTTCGTTCAGCTGCTGCTCGTTCTTGTAGTACCAGGACACCACTTGCTCAGGCTCTTGGTAGGCCGAGGCCATTTCCTGGATCAGCTCGCGCACGCGGGCTTCGTCAGGCTTGAGTTCGAATTGCTTGACCACTTCGGCGACGATCAGGCCCAGTACCACGCGGCGCTTGGCCTGCTCTTCGAACAGCTCGGCCGGCAGTTGGTCTGGCTTGATGTTGCCGCCGAACTGTTGAACGGCCTGTACGCGCAGACGGTTCACTTCGTTGTCCAGCAGGGCCTTTGGCACTTCGATCGGGTTGGAAGCCAGCAGACCGTCCATGACCTGGTTCTTGACCTTGGACTTGATGGCCTGGCGCAGCTCACGCTCCATGTTCTTGCGAACTTCGGCGCGGAAACCTTCCAGGCCGGTTTCCTTGATGCCGAATTGAGCGAAGAATTCTTCGTTCAGCTCAGGCAGCTTCGGCTCGGAAACACTGTTGACGGTCACGGTGAACTCGGCGGCTTTGCCAGCCAGGTCCAGGTTCTGGTAGTCCTCGGGGAAGGTCACGTTCAGGACGCGCTCTTCACCGGCCTTGGCGCCAACCAGGCCGTCTTCGAAGCCTGGGATCATGCGACCCGAGCCCAGCACCAGCTGGGTAGCCTTGGCGGAACCGCCAGCGAATACTTCGCCGTCGACCTTGCCGACGAAATCGATGTTCAGCTGGTCTTCGTTCTGGGCGGCACGGTCGGTCGCTTCGAAGCGGGTGTTCTGCTTGCGCAGGATATCCAGCATCTTGTCCAGGTCGGCGTCCGAAACGTCGGCGCTCAGGCGCTCAACGGCAATGGATTCGAAACCGGCAACGGTGAACTCAGGGAACACTTCGAACGTGGCGACGAACTCGAGGTCCTTGCCTTTTTCCAGCACTTTAGGCTCGACGGAAGGAGCGCCAGCCGGGTTCAGCTTCTGCTCGACCACTGCTTCGTAGAAAGAAGACTGGATCACGTCGCCCACGGCTTCCTGGCGCGCATCAGCTTCGTAACGCTGACGGATCACGCTCATTGGCACTTTGCCTGGGCGGAAACCTGGGATTTTGGCCTTTTGGGCAGTCTGCTGCAGACGCTTGTTGACCTGAGTCTCGATACGCTCAGCTGGCACGGTGATGCTCATGCGGCGCTCAAGAGCAGAAGTATTTTCAACAGAAACTTGCATGGATATTCCTCGTTGCACAGACGTTGGCCGGGCGTTTCCGACCCCAGAATCAAGGGCATGCATTCTAGTAGGTCAAACTCAAGAAGTCACCCTACTGAAAACGCGCGGGAAACAGGCGCCGGGTTTAGAAGCGGAGCAATCAGTCATGCCCCGCCCGGTTTGCAAATAAAGTCGATCCTCGCCAGGGCTCTGCACGGCGCTTCTATATATAGAAGCGCCGCCCTCGAGCACTTGGCGTAAGGCCTCCACGAAAAGACCGACGGACATGCCAAGCATCATCACGAAACACAATCGCGACGAATCGCCCTGTGCCCGCATGAAAAAAAACCGGACATGAGTCCGCGAATAAAACAAAAACGGCGCAGCCCTTTTCAGGTTCTGCGCCGTTCTCTGCTAATTAAATAGCGACTTGTATGGTGCGGACGGAGAGACTCGAACTCTCACACCTTGCGGCGCTGGAACCTAAATCCAGTGTGTCTACCAATTCCACCACATCCGCGTATCAAGCTTTTAAAGCAAAGGCGCCAGACTGTTAAATCTGGCGCCTTTCTAGAATATGGGGTGGACGATGGGGATCGAACCCACGACAACGGGAGTCACAATCCCGTGCTCTACCAACTGAGCTACGCCCACCATATTGCCTTGTTGCCTTACTTGTGCCAAAGCTGCCTAATGGCGCACCCGGCAGGACTCGAACCTGCGACCATCCGCTTAGAAGGCGGATGCTCTATCCAGCTGAGCTACGGGCGCCTTTTTAATCTGTATTCTTGGACGATTACAAACTAAGTGCTTTCAGTTTTACCGAGTTGAAACATCCAACTCCGCTCCACCTTCTTAACCAGTGCTAGGCTGTGCCCGACAAGTGCGACGAATGTTATAGACGGCCCGATAGGTCGTCAACTCTTTTTTAAAAAAAATTCATTTAATTAAAGGGGTTAGGGGAATTTACAGACCAAGCGCCTTTGCCCTCACGCCTCGGCATGCGAGAATGCGCTCTCTTTTTTTCCCCTCTCGATGGTTAACCACGCGCAATGACTGCACAACTTATCGACGGCAAATCGATCGCCGCCAGCCTGCGCCAGCAGATCGCCCAACGAGTCACCGAGCGCCGCCAGCAAGGCCTGCGCACGCCCGGCCTTGCGGTGATCCTGGTCGGCAGCGATCCTGCCTCTCAGGTTTATGTCTCGCACAAGCGTAAAGACTGTGAAGAGGTCGGCTTCCTTTCCCAGGCCTACGACCTGCCTTCCGAAACCACTCAGCAAGCGCTGGCCGATCTGATCGACCGCCTGAACGACGATCCGAACATCGACGGTGTTCTGCTCCAGTTGCCGCTGCCTGAACACCTGGACGCCTCCAAGCTTTTGGAACGTATCCGTCCGGACAAAGACGTCGACGGTTTCCACCCTTATAACGTCGGCCGCCTCGCCCAACGCATTCCATTGCTGCGCCCCTGCACGCCCAAGGGCATCATGACCTTGCTGGAAAGCACCGGGGTGGATCTTTACGGGCTCGATGCCGTGGTCGTGGGCGCCTCCAACATCGTCGGTCGCCCCATGGCGATGGAATTACTGTTGGCTGGCTGCACCGTCACCGTGACCCACCGCTTCACCAAGGACCTGGCCGGCCACGTCGGCCGTGCCGATCTGGTGGTGGTTGCCGCCGGCAAGCCTGGCCTGGTCAAAGGCGAATGGATCAAGGAAGGCGCCATCGTGATCGACGTGGGCATCAACCGCCAGGACGACGGCAAACTGGTAGGCGATGTGACCTACGAGACCGCCCTGCCCCGCGCCGGTTGGATCACACCGGTTCCCGGTGGCGTCGGCCCGATGACCCGTGCCTGCCTGTTGGAAAACACGCTGTACGCGGCCGAGACGCTGCATAGCTGATAAAGGCCTCGACGCAACCTGTGGGAGCGAGCTCGCTCGTGATAGCGGTGGACCAGCCAGCATATCCGTTGACTGAAACCTACCTATCGCGAGCAAGCTCGCTCCCACAGTGTTTTCAGCTGCCAACATCCGATCCAACCCGTGACGCTCGAATTACATTTTTTTCAGATTCGATTCGCCAGAATCCCCGTCCATTAAACTTTATTTATTCAAGCGTCCCGGTGGCAGCGGCATCTGGCGCTGTCATCGCCCATACTCATAAAATGCGGCGCTTTTTCAACACGCCCCGCTCAACGGCACCCTTAACTCAATCGAGTCTACTCGCGTGAAAATCCGTCTTTCGATCATCAGTCTGTTTTTCGCCTTTACAGGGACTTTCATCGCGCACAACGTCAGTGCCCAGGAAACCATCGCTGCTCCACGGGACACTTCCAAACTGCAAGTCGCATCCGGCAGCGCCATCCTGTTGGACTTGCAGACCGACAAGGTGGTGTATTCCAGCAGTCCGGATGTCGTGGTGCCGATTGCATCGGTAACCAAGTTGATGACCGGCCTGATCGTGCTGGACGCCAAGCAGAACCTGGATGAATACATTTCCATGACCATCGCGAACACACCGGAAATGAAAGGCGTGTTTTCCAGGGTCAAGCTCAACAGCGAACTGTCCCGCCGGGATACGTTGCTGATCGCATTGATGTCGTCGGAGAATCGAGCCGCCGCCAGCCTTGCCCATCATTACCCAGGCGGTTATGCGGCGTTCATCGCGGCGATGAACGCCAAAGCCAAGGCCCTGGGCATGACCAGCACCCATTACGTTGAACCCACCGGCCTGTCAATCCACAACGTGTCGACGGCCCGGGACCTGACGAAGCTGCTGATCGCCGCGCGCAAATACCCCTTGCTGAGTGAGCTGAGCACCACCAAGGAAAAGACTGTAACGTTCCGCAAACCGGTCTACAGCTTGGGCTTTCGCAACACCGATCACCTGGTGCACAAGGCCAATTGGGATATTCAACTGACCAAGACCGGCTTCACCAATCAGGCGGGTCACTGCCTCGTATTGGTGACCAAGATGGGCAATCGTCCGATGGCACTGGTCATCCTCGATGCGTTTGGCAAATACACCCACTTCGCCGACGCAAGCCGCATCCGTAGCTGGGTCGAGACCGGAAAAAGCGCCAGCGTCCCGGCTGTGGCCTTGCAATACAAAGCCGCTAAGAACCTCAAGAGTCGCCAGAGCGGTGTGGTGGAAGCGTCTAAATAAGGCGCGATACATCACACATGAATAGCCCCGACTCGTCGGGGCTATTTGCATTCAGGGCTTCAAATCACCCAGCGGATCATAAGGCCGGGAAGAAGGCGGTTCCTCGTCGTCCTCATCCTGGGGTGCCTTGGCCGGCCCTATCGGATCGACCTGGGGATCGTCGAGGTCCGGAGAGTCGGGATCGAATCCCAAGTCATCGTCACCGGACGAATGTTCGGAAGAATGCGGTCCCGAAGGTGTTTTCGATTGTGCCATTGCTGCCTCCTTGGATCATGGCCTGGAAACTCCAGGCCTTGACGGTAAGAACCCGAGGCACGCCGGGTCGTGCCCGCCAGGTGACGAACGGGGCAGCGCTCAGCGGGCGGTGCCCAAAGCCTTGGTGGCGCGCGCGGCTGCCTGTTCCTGCCCTGCTCCGGCCAACTCATCGGCGGCCTTCAACCAGCGCTTCGAATCGACATTGGCCGGCAACTGCCCCGGTTGCTGGACCAAGACTGCCCAACCGCCAGCGCCTTTGAAAGCCGATTCGAACGCACCGAAACTCATCGAGGAGCGCCGATTCATCCCTGAACGCAGCAGTACCGTGCGCTTGTGCCGGTTATAACCCACGAGGATTGCGTAGCGCGGCTCAGCCCAGAACGCCGAGCCGTCGGTATAGCGCAGCAACACCGGATAACCGGCAGCCACCTGTTCGAGCAACGCGCCAAGCTCAGCCTCCAGGGGATACACCACCAGCCCATGTTCACGTGCCAAGGTTTGCAGGTTCTGCTGTAAACGGCCCTCGCCGCCGGGCAGGTGCAGCGGCTTCTCCAACAACCCAGGGGTAGTCACTGTGCCTTGCAACGTCAATAGGGCCGCCAGGGATTGCGGCGCGCCCTGGAACATTTCGCCACGAAAGAACGGCACGCTGTTGAGTTCTACCCGTTCAGGCAGTCGCTTTACTTGCGGCGACACACTTCCCGCGCATCCCGCCAGAGCGGCGAGACACGCCGTCGCGAATACCAGTGATCGAAAAGATGAAATTACTGGCAACATGATGACTCTCTTATTCAGACAGCCCCGGCATCAAGGCCGGGCTTGGGCCGACGATGATAAGACGCGTGCCGGCCCGGGTATAGCCATAAGCGACAGTTTCGACACCGTGATAGAACCAACCGATTCTTTGCACATGCAAGATATCGACTGCCCGTAACACTTGAGCGACTAGACTGTCCATTGTAAGAGTGCATTGCCCGGTCTGGGCAGAAGGAGGCACAGATGAGCCTGATGACGACTATTCTGATGCTGGTTTTCGGCTGGTTGAGCGTAGCGGCAGCCATGTTGTGGGGGGTGTTGCGAATCGCCCGTCGCCACCATCCCGCGCCAAGACGAGAAATGCAGCAGACCACTAAATCTTCCAGGCGCCACGCCACCGCGCACTAGGGCCTGCAGAAATGTGTTCGCGAAGGCCAGACAACGCGAAACGGGGCGAGGAAGCGCAGTGTCCTGAAGTACATGAGCATTCCGAACCTCGTTCAACGCAGTCCGGGCGAGTGCGGATACGTTTCGTATAGGGCCTAGAGGGTCACCATGAAAAAAGCCGCCCGGGCGTTAACCCGGGCGGCTTTTGTCTGCCTTGGATCAGGCTTCGTCGACCAAGACCTTCTGCTTGGCGCGACGGGACATCATGTTCAACACCTCGATAGCCGCCGAGAAGGCCATGGCCGCGTAGATATAGCCCTTGGGCACGTGGGCACCGAAGCCTTCCGCGATCAGCGTCATGCCGATCATGATCAAGAAGCCCAGAGCCAACATGACCACGGTGGGGTTGTCGTTGATGAATTTCGCCAGCGGCTCGGCGGCCAGCAGCATCACCAATACCGAGACCACGACGGCAATAATCATGATCGGCAAGTGCTCGGTCATGCCCACCGCCGTGATGATGCTGTCGATGGAGAACACCAGGTCAAGCATCAGGATCTGACCGATCGCAGCGGCAAACCCCAGGGTCACGCCGGAAGTGGCCGACTTCGGATCATTGGGCGCCGGGTCCATGCTGTGATGGATCTCGGTGGTCGCCTTCCATAACAGGAACAGGCCGCCGGCGATCAGGATCATGTCCTTCCAGGAAAACGCCTGGCCGAGAATCTCGATGACAGGCTCCGTCAATTGCACGATGAAGGCGATGGTGCTCAGCAGACCCAGGCGCAGGATCAACGCCATGCCGATGCCAATCCGCCGCGCCTTGGCACGGTGTTGCTCGGGCAACTTGTTGGTCAGGATCGAAATGAAGATCAGGTTATCGATGCCGAGCACGATTTCCATGACGACGAGGGTTGCCAGAGCAATCCAGGCGGTGGGGCTGGCGGCGAGCTGTAACAGATAATCCATGGGTCAGTCCTGACTCGATTTGACGGGTTAGAGGGTGTGGGTAGCGGGTTCGGATTCTTCAGCGTCCTTCTCCGGCGCTTTCTTGGGGCTGATCAGCCCGCCGGTGGCGTCACTGAGGGCTTGCTCGGCGGCCTTGTGCGTATCGTCGATGGCCTGCTTGGCCGTTTCGACAGCTTGCTCCTTCAACTGCTCGGCCAATTGTTGGGCGCTTTTTTCCGCTTGTTCGCAGCCCACCAGGGCCATCGAGGAAAATGCCAGCAAGGCTGCAAGCCCCAGGGTTCTATACGTCATGCACATTGCCTCTCAGAGAATAGACGGAGCACGAAAGATGGCTCACCGATGGCCCGGAATTCTAGAGAGGGAAATACTTCAGGAAAATTCGTATTTTCAGCGGCTATACTTCGGTTTTTGCGAAGCGGCGAGAATCATGCTCAATTATCGACAGCTGCATTATTTCTGGGTCGTGGCGAAAACCGGCAGCATCGTGCGGGCCTGCGAGCAACTGAACCTGACGCCGCAAACCATCAGCGGGCAAATCTCATTGTTTGAACAGACCTACAACATCAAGCTGTTCCGCCGAGTCGGACGCCAGTTGGAACTGACCGAGGCCGGCCGCCAGACGCTGCCTTACGCCGAGCACATGTTCCAACTGGGCGGCGAACTGGAGCTGATGCTGCGGGCTCAACCCAACGAGCAGCAAACGCTGTTCCGGGTCGGGGTGGCGGACGTCGTGCCCAAATCCATCGTTTATCGGCTGTTGGCACCTACCATGGAATTGAGCGAGCCGCTGCGCATTACCTGCCGGGAAGACAAGCTCGAACGGCTATTGGCTGACCTGGCGATCCAGCGCCTGGATCTGGTGATTTCCGACAGTCCGATGCCAAGTCATCTGGATATCAAGGGCTACAGCCAGAAACTGGGGGAATGCGGAATCAGCTTTTTCGCCACCCCGGCGTTGGCCGAACATCATGGGCAGGACTTCCCCCACGGCCTGCATGACGCCCCGCTGCTGATCCCCGGGCCGGAGACAGTCGTGCGCAGCCGGCTGCAACGCTGGTTCGCTGAACAGCAGATCCAACCGCGCATCGTCGGTGAATTCGATGACAGCGCATTGATGCAGGCGTTTGGGCAATCGGGCAGCGGGATCTTCATCGGTCCCAGCGTGATCGCTGAAGAAGTCCAACAGCAATACGGGGTACAGGTGATCGGCCAGACCGATGCGGTGAGCGAGTCTTTCTACGCCATCTCCGTGGAGCGCAAGGTCAGCCACCCGGGCATCGTCGCGATCGCCGAGGGGGCGCGGCGCGAGCTGTTCAGCGCTTAGTGCTGCACACAGGCGGCGCGGGGCTTGAACGTCATCAGCAACAACGCCAGCAGGATCGACACCAGAATGAACCCGGCCGCGGCGAAACCGACCTTGCCCAGCCCAAGGGTATCGATGACCCGACCGCCAACCATCGCGCCCAGGCCTATACCCAGGTTCGCCCCCGCGATATTCAGCGACGCGGCAAAGGCCGGAGCTTCTGGTGCGGCCTTCATCAGCCGGACATGGCTGACCAAAAACAGCGCCGCCTGGGTCACGCCCCATATGCCAAGGGCGGCGGCCAGCCCAAGAGTCGAATGGATTCTCGGCACCAGCGCGACCATGCCGCCGATCATGAACAGGCAGAACACCATCGAGGCGATCAAGGGATGCCGGTCCACCGCGCGACCGCCCAGGGAATTGCCGAGCAGGCCTACCGCGCCGAAACCCATCAGGCACCAGCCCACCAGCGTGCCATCGAAGCCGGCCAGGCGTTCAAGGATATCCGCGAGGTAGGTGTAGGCGGTGAACATGCCGCTGAACACCAGGATCGACAACAACACATGCCCTTGCATCAACGGGCTGTGCAGGATCTTGAATTGCGAGCGAAAGCTCACCTGGTGTTGATGCAGATTTGTCCTAGGCAAGTAGATGAACAGCAGCAGCGCCTTGGCGAACGCAATGACGGCCAGGATCGCAAAGGCGCTTCGCCAGCCGAATGCATCGCTGATCAGTGTACCCACCGGGATACCAAACACCGTGGCGCAGACGATACCGAAGCCGATCCGGGCGATGGCCCTCCCGGCGAACTGCGGCCCGACTATGTCCACTGCCGTTTCGCTGGCCAATGCCCAGAACACAGGCAAGCCTAGGGCCGGGATCAATCGGGCAACTGCCATGACCCAGATGTTGGGCGCCAGCGCCGCCAGGGTGTTGGCCAACGCGAACATCACCAGCACGCTGATAAACAATTTGCGCCGTTCAACCCGGGCGAACCAGGCGGTGAGGAACGGCCCGAACGCCGCGACAGTAAACGCAAACAACGTCACTAACAGCCCCGCCTGGGGAATGGTGACGTGCAGGTCGCGGGCAATGGAAGGCAGCAGGCCGACGATGATGAATTCCGTGGTCAACACCGTAAAACCGGCGGCGGACAACAGGAAAATGGGTAACAGCATGGGCGACTCCGGGGAAAACGACGACACCAGCGATAGCCATAGGCCCGCTGGCGGTATTGAAAAGTGAGAAGGACAAAGCCTACCAGAATGTGCCCGTCAGAAAAACGTGCTCAAACATGGGGGTGACGGATCGTCACGGGTCCGTCAGATTTTTCGTCGGGCTGTGATAAAGTCCGCGACCTGCAAACGCTCTACCTTCTTTCGGTCCCGTCCATGTGGCCTGCCGGCTTATAGCCCCGTTCGGCTGACCGTTACACATAAAAAAATCAGAGATACCGTTATGACAGCTGTCTCCCCTTCTCCATTGCACCGCCTCAAAAGCACTGGCCTGGTCACGCAGATCATTATTGGCCTGATCGCCGGTATTGTCCTGGCATGGCTGGCGCCGGACCTGGCGAAATCCACTGAATTCATCGGCAAGGTTTTTGTGTCCGCGCTCAAGGCGGTGGCACCGATCCTGGTGTTCGTGCTGGTCATGGCCTCGATCGCCAACCATAAGCACGGCCAGGAGACCCATATCCGGCCGATCCTGTTCCTTTATCTGTTGGGTACTTTCGCGGCCGCGGTGGTCGCGGTCATCGCCAGCACGCTGTTTCCCTCCAGCCTTGTGCTGAGCACCCAGGACGTTGCGGTCACCGCACCGGGTGGCATCAGCGAAGTGCTGCAAAGCCTGGCGTTGAGCGTCGTTGACAACCCGGTCCGTGCATTGATGACCGGAAACTTCATCGGCATCCTGGCCTGGGCCATCGGCATGGGCATCGCCATTCGCCATGCCGGCCAAACCACGCGCACTGTGCTCGAAGACCTGTCCAACGGCGTGACCGTGATCGTGCGCCTGGTCATCCGCTTCGCCCCGCTGGGGATTTTCGGGCTGGTGGCCTCGACGCTCGCCACTTCTGGCTTCAGCGCCCTGCTCGGCTACCTGCATCTGCTGATCGTACTGATCGGTTGCATGCTGTTCGTGGCGCTGGTGGTCAACCCACTCATCGTGTTCTGGAAACTGCGTCGCAACCCTTACCCGCTGGTGTTTACCTGCCTGCGTGAAAGCGGCATCACCGCGTTCTTCACCCGCAGCTCCGCGGCGAACATCCCTGTGAACCTGGAGCTGAGCAGACGCCTCGGCCTGCATGAGGATACGTACTCGGTTTCGATCCCACTGGGTGCGACCATCAACATGGCGGGCGCCGCCATTACCATCACGGTCCTGACACTGGCCGCCGTGCATACCCTGGGTATCGTGGTGGATATCCCCACCGCCGTGCTGCTCAGTGTCGTTGCCGCCGTCTGCGCTTGCGGTGCTTCCGGGGTCGCGGGCGGGTCGCTGTTGTTGATTCCCCTGGCGTGCAGCCTGTTTGGCATTCCCAGCGAAATCGCCATGCAGGTGGTCGCCGTAGGGTTCATCATCGGCGTGCTGCAGGATTCGGCTGAAACGGCGTTGAATTCGTCCACCGATGTCTTGTTCACGGCGGCGGCTTGCCTGGGTGAAGAAGAGCGGGCGCGGGGCGCGGCGTAAACGCTTGGTGGCCTGACAGCCAGCCATAAAAAGCCCGGGACGGCTCCACCGCCCCGGGCTTTTTCATGCCTGCGGGAGTTAGAACGCGCCCATGTAATCGCGCTTGCCTACTTCCACGCCATTGTGACGCAACAATGCATATGCGGTGGTCACGTGGAAGAAGAACTGCGGCAAGCCGTAGGTCAGCAGATAATTCTGGCCAGTGAAGCGTTTTTCCTTCGGCGTGCCCGGACGGGTCACGATTTCGATGCCTTCCTTGCCGTCGATCTGCTGGGCATTGATGCCATCGATGAAAGCCAGCACCTTGGCGATCAATGCCTGCAGATCAGCGAAGGTGGTCTCGCTGTCGTCATACTTCGGCACTTCGATCTCGGCCAGGCGCGCGGACACGCCCTTGGCGAAGTCCACGGCAATCTGCACCTGGCGTACCAACGGGAACATGTCCGGGAACAGGCGCGCTTGCAAGAGCGCGTTCGGATCGATGTTCTTGGAGGTGGCGTGGGCCTCGGCCTTGTTCAAAACATCGCTCAGGGCATTGAGCATTTGCTTGAAAACCGGGACGGAGGCAGCGTACAGGGAAATAGTCATGGCGATCTCATGGAGTAATGGAAGGAAACGAATCAAACGTGGGCGATTATAGCCACGGCTTGTTGCGCACCTTGTCTTTTATTGCGCAAGGATTAGGCTAGGCGGCTTCCACAGCATAGGGAACGCGCGATGAGCATCGAAGAACAAAGCCCGGCCGAAGAACCGCGGCTCAACAGCACGGAAATCCGCATTCTTGGCGCCCTGATCGAAAAGCAGGCCACCAATCCCGAGACTTACCCCCTCACCCTCAACGCGCTGGTGTTGGCTTGCAACCAGAAAACCAGCCGCGAACCGGTGATGAACCTCAACCCGGGGCCAGTCGGCCAAAGCCTGCGAGCCCTGGAAGGACGTGGTTTCACCCGGTTGGTGATGGGCAGTCGCGCCGACCGCTGGGAGCACCGGGTCGACAAGGCGCTGGAACTGGTGCCGGCCCAGGTGATCCTGATGGGATTGCTGTTCCTGCGCGGCCCGCAAACCGTCAATGAGCTGCTGACCCGCAGCGGCCGTATGCATGATTTCGAGGACACCGAGCAGGTGGTGCATCAGCTGGAGCGCTTGATCGCTCGTGGCCTGGCGTTGCTGGTGCCGCGCCAGGCCGGCCAACGGGAAGACCGTTACATGCATGCCATGGGCGACCCGGCAGACATCGAGGCGATCCTCGCCGCGCGTCACCAGCCGACCGAACGCAGCGCGGCCGGCGGCGTATCGCTGGAGCGTATCGAAGAGCTAGAAGCGCGAATCGCGGCGCTGGAAGAACGGCTGGCACGATTGGAATGACAGGGCCTACACCGCTCGGGCAAACGCCACGGCCTTGTCGAATTGTTCCAGGTTGGGCCGAACGC
This sequence comes from Pseudomonas algeriensis, assembly GCF_048847255.1. NCBI lineage: Bacteria > Pseudomonadati > Pseudomonadota > Gammaproteobacteria > Pseudomonadales > Pseudomonadaceae > Pseudomonas > Pseudomonas algeriensis. The sequence continues at coordinate 217,265 of NZ_JBKKRK010000003.1, forward strand.
CGGTGTACAGGACAAACTGCTCCAACGCCTGGATCGCAATGACCTCAAGGCCAGTGATCACCCGTTTGCCTTCCGCTCTGGCATGCACGATCAACGGCGTTTCCGATGGAATCGCCACGACATCGAACACAGTGTCGGCGGCAGCGATGGCGGCGGGCTCGAATGCCAACAGGTCCGCTTCCGCCCCGCCGGTCATGCCGATCGGCGTGACGTTGATGAGCATCTGCGGCCGTCGGTCACCCAACTCGGCTTGCCATTCGTAACCCAGCGTGTCGGCCAGCGCGCGGCCGGTGGTTTCGTTGCGGGCAACGATCAAGCCGTTTGTATAGCCGCCGTCGCGCAAGGCGCTGGCGACTGCCTTGGCCATGCCACCGCTGCCGCGCAAGGCAAACGTTGACTCCTTGGGCACGGCATGGCTTTGCAACAGTTGCGCGATGGCGATGTAGTCCGTGTTGTAGGCCTTCAAATGACCATTGGTATTGACGATGGTGTTGATCGACTGGATGGCAGCGGCGGAAGGATCCAGCTCATCGACCAAGGCAATGCAGGCCTCCTTGAATGGCATCGACACACCGCACCCGCGGATACCCAAGGCACGGATACCGCCCACGGCCCCGGCCAGGTCCTGGCTGGTGAACGCCTTGTAGTAGAAGTTGAGCCCCAACTGCTCATACAGGTGATTGTGAAAACGCAGGCCGAAATTGCCCGGGCGCCCCGATAGCGACATGCATAGCTGGGTGTCTTTGTTGGGGTTCATCTGCATGTGCGTCTCCTTCAAGCCACTTTCGGATGGACGGGAGTGTCGTCCCGACCGGTTCATCGATGATCAGACACCGTGCGCAGCGAACCGACTCGGTGTTCGTAAAAAAAATCTGTCGCAGACCTTACACAACCTTTACCCAACAGCGCCGCAAATCCTGGGAAAATCGCTGTCATAGCAAGTATCCCCGCGCCCTTATTCGGGTCTGTAGCAGGCCACAGGCGCCGGGGTCGGAACGAGGAAACGCCATGAAACGCAAACTCCCTATCATCGCCCTGCTCGTGGGGGCACTCGCGGTCACCGGCCAGGCATCCGCCCATGGTCGCGGTGGTTGGGAGGGGCCCGCAGTGTTCGGCGCCATCGTCGGCTCTGCCATTGTCGGCTCCGCGCTCATCAACCGAGACCGGCCGGTTTACGTACAACAGCCCGTCTACGTTCAGCCACAGCCGGTCTACGTGCAGCAACCTCCACCGGTCTACTACCAGCCACAGCCGGTGTATATCGAGCAGCCGATCTATTATCGCCCGGCCCCGGTGTATTACGGGCCACCGAGGGGCTATTACTACGGTCCGCCACGTGGGCACTACGGGCGCTGGTAAACGGCCCCTCTAAAGCGAAACAAAAAAAGCAGCCTGTGATTGATCATCACAGGCTGCTTTTTGTTGGGCTGGGGTTTCGCCAAGGCTAGACGTGCTCACCGCTTTTCAATCGCACCGGGCCATGATCCCCAGTGGGATGCTCAGGTGCGGCTACGACGGGGATTTCGTTACCGTCGCAGTCGTGCAACTTGCCGTCGCTGAAATAGTCACCCTCCCGTAGCGCCGCCAGGTCCTGATAACGCAGCACCCGCTCGGTGCCGGCGGCGAATACCGATTGTTGATCGGAGTTGCCGGTGGTGAAGTGGTTGAAGGCCAGGTTCAACATGATGGCCATGATGGCCGATGAGCTGATGCCGGAGTGAAAGATCGTCGCGAACCAGCTCGGGAAATGATCGTAGAAGTTCGGTGCGGCGATGGGAATCATGCCGAAGCCAATGGACGTGGCGACAATGATCAGGTTGACGTTGTTGCGGTAATCGACCTTCGACAGCGTCCGGATTCCGCTGGCGGCAACGGTACCGAACAACACGATACCAGCGCCTCCGAGCACGGAGGTCGGCACGGCGGCGATTACCCGGCCCATGAAGGGCAACAGCCCAAGCACCACCAGGAACACACCCCCTGTCGCCACCACGAAACGACTCTTGATTCCAGTCACTGCCACCAGGCCGACGTTCTGGGCAAAGGCGCTCTGGGTGAACGATCCGAAGATCGGCGCGATCATGCTCGACAACATATCTGCTCGCAGGCCGTTGCCCAGACGCCGGGAATCGACCTTGGTGTCGATAATCTCGCCCACTGCCAGGATATCGGCCGAGGTTTCCACCAGCGTCACCATGATCACGATGCACATCGACAGAATCGCGGCGATATGAAAGGTCGGCATGCCGAAGTGAAAAGGTGTCGGGAAGCCGAACATTGGCCCCTCACCCACTGACGAAAAATCGGCCATGCCGAGGAACACCGCGATAACCGTACCGATGACCATCGCCAGCAGGATCGATAACCGCGAAATCGTCGCGCTGCCCATCTTGCTCAGCACCAGTACCAATACCAGGGTCACCGCGGCCAGGCCAATGTTGGCCATGCTGCCAAAATCCGGCGCATGGCTGTTGCCGCCCATTGCCCAGCGTGCCGCCACCGGCATCAACGTCAGGCCAATGGTGGTGATGACGATGCCGGTCACCAGAGGTGGGAAAAAACGCGTGATGCGGGAAAACACCGGCGTGATAAGCAGGCCGATCAAGGAGGCGGCAATCACCGCGCCGAGGATGGCCTGGAAGCCGCCCTCCCCACCGGTGCCGACAATTGCAACCATGGTTGCGACGCCGGAGAACGAAACGCCTTGGACCAGCGGCAGTTGGCAACCAAAAAACGGCAGGCCCAGGGTCTGCAACAACGTCGCCAGCCCCCCTGCAAACAACGAAGCCGCGATCAGCAGACCGATGTCGGCCGGGGACAACCCGGCCGCCTGGCCGATGATCAACGGCACCGCGACGATGCCACCGTACATGGTCAGGACATGTTGCAGGCCGTAAGCCATATTCGCGCCGACCCCGAGGTTTTCGTCCTCGGGCCGTGGGAGTGAAACATGGGGCGTTTTCATGGTTCGGGGGTTCCCTGTTTTTTGTTATGCGCACACTGTATTCAAAAGTCAGGACAAATGTCCATAGAGTTGTATACAACTTGTTGCGCATCCGTCGCTGACAGGGAATGCAATTGCTAAACCAAAACGCTCAAGGCATCACACCAACAGCCCTTCGATTGCGGGTCGCAGCAGTTCCCGGGGCGGCACCGTGAGACTGAATTCATTTTCCAGCAACGTGATCAGCTCATCCGCGTCGTTGATGGTGCGTCGTTCACTTTCGTGCCCGATCCGGTGCACGGCATAGCTGTTGCCGTTGAGCGTCCTACGGAGTCCCTCACCGGTACGGGCGACCATCAGCCTTCCCATGAACGGTGATTCGGGATGGGAGCAGACGTACCAATTGCCCACGGTATAGTCGATTTCCTCCTGGCGTTGCAGGTCGAAAAGGTACATCGGGCGCCATTCATCGCCGACCTGGGCGCGCAGCAGGTAGCCATCCGGGTTGACGTCGATGCGATACGGCTCATGGGGCGTGTGCTGGATATCGCGGCTATCCAGCAAAAGCGGCGCGGTGGGCACCATACCGCCGAAACCGACGTCGGTGATATAGCGCACGCCACTGAGCGTCACCACGCTCAAGCGATGGGTGCGCGCTGTCCAGGCGCCCTCGGCGGCGTTCATCACAACGCGTCCAGTGATGCCCTGGGCATCAAAGCCCAGGGTTTGCAACAGCGCCAGGAACAACTGGTTGAGTTCATAGCAATAACCGCCACGGCCCTGTTCGAAAACCTTCCGCTCGACGGATTCAAGGTCGATGGCGACCGGCTGGCGCAACAGTGTCGAGAGGGTTTCGAAGGGAAACTCGGCCGTATGGCGCCCTTGAAGCTGACGCAGCGTTTCCAGCGTTGGAGGCGGCGCCGTGTCGAAGCCCAGGCGTCGTAGATAGCGACCGGTGTCGCTCAGTCGAGGTTGGCTCATGGGGATGTCCTTTCCTGTCAAGGCAGGGCTTTGGGTTAGCGCGCTGCGATTGGGCAGGTATAAGGCATTTCCTTCCTACGGACAAATCCCACGAATGTCTGATCCGCTCGCCCCTTCAGCGTCGCTTGCGCGAAGACAAGCGAATCCATGTAGGCGCATGGTCACTGGGATGCTCCTGGTTCCTGACCCAGGCATCCACGCCCGCGTCGCTCAGGTATGCACTGGCCACGGGGTTGAGCAGCAGGTGATCGATGCGCAGCCCGGAGTTCTTTTGCCAATGCTGGCGAAAATAGTCCCAGAACGTATAGATCCGCTCTTCTGGGTAGAGGTGACGCAGGGAGTCCGTCCACCCCTGGTCCAGCAGTCGTTGGTAGCACTCCCGGCTTTCGGGCTGCAACAACGCGTCCTTGAGCCAGGAGCGTGGGTTGTAGATATCCATGTCGGTTGGCACCACGTTGTAGTCCCCAGCCAACACCACCGGATGATCACTCGCCTGGAGTGCCTGCGCATAGTCGATCAGGCGCTCGAACCATGCCAGCTTGTAGTCGAACTTCGGACCGGGCTGGGGATTGCCATTGGGCAAATAGAGGCAGCCCACCAGCACTCCATGCACCGCCGCCTCCAGATAACGACTGTGACTGTCTTCCTCTCCTCCTGGCAGCCCGCGTCTACTCTCCAGGGGTTGCGCATCACGGGCCAGGATCGCCACACCGTTCCATGAAGCCTGGCCATGCCAGATCGATCCATATCCCACCGACTCCAACTCGGCGGCGGGAAAGTCCTTGTCCGCAGCCTTGAGCTCTTGCAGGCAGGCAATATCGGGTTTTTCCCGCTCCAGCCATTCCAGCAGGTTAGGCAACCGCGCCCGAATGCCGTTGATGTTGAATGTCGCGATCCGCAGGTTCTTCATGGGCGAATAATTCCTGAATGCCAAGACATAGTTGTGACCGGCGACAGGCCCTGGGGGTTGCAACCGTTGCTCAGGAACCGGTTCTTGACACGGACTGGCTGCTTTCAAGCAAGGCAGCAAATGCCTGCTTGTCGATTGGCCGGCTAAGGAAATAGCCCTGCACTTCGTGGCATTCATCGGTGCCCAATGAACCCAATTGGGCCAGGGTCTCCACGCCCTCCGCCGTGACGGTCAAGCCCATCGCCTTGCCCAGGTTGATAATCGCCTGGACCACGGCGCGGTCGTTGCTGCTGTTGCTCATCGAGGCAATAAAGCGCTTGTCGATCTTGATGCCGTCGAACGGGTAGGTTCGCAGGTAGCCGAGGGATGAGTAGCCAGTACCAAAATCGTCCATGTTCAAGCGCACCCCCAATTCCTTGAGCGCATTCATCACCTGGAGCGCGCCATCCACGTCGTTCAGCATGACGTTTTCGGTGATCTCGAGCTCCAGGCGACTCGCCGGGAAGTGGGTTTCGATCAATACCTGGCGGACATCCTCGACCACATCGCTGCGTTCGAATTGCGCCGGTGACAGGTTGACCGAAACCATCAGCGATCCCGGCCAGGTGAGCGCGGTTTCGCACGCCTCGCGCAGTACCCAGCGCGACAGCGGGACGATCAGGTCGGTTTGCTCGGCCAGCGGAATGAAGGCATCGGGGCTCAACAGACCCTGGGTTGGATGTTGCCAGCGCACCAGCGATTCCACCGCGACGATCTCCTGGCCGTCGACCGTGTAGCGAGGCTGGAAATGCAGGATGAATTCGTTGTTCTTCACCGCTTGGCGCAGGTCGTTTTCCAACTGACGACGATGCTGGATCTGATCGTTCATGTGCGAGGCGAAATAGCACCAGGTCTTTTTACCCTCGGACTTGGCCTGGTACAGGGCTATGTCGGCGCAGCGGATCAACTCGCCTGGTACGTAGCCTTGGCGTCGGCTCACGGCAACGCCGATGCTCGCACCAATGTGCAGGGAATGGGACTCGTAGTGGATCGGTTGCTGCAGGCTGTCGATGAGCCGCGTACAGAATCGGTCGATTTCAGTGGAGTGCTCCACGCCACTGAGCACTATCACGAACTCATCCCCTCCCAGGCGCGCCACCAGGTCCTGCTCACGCGTGCTGTCGCGCAGGCGCTGGGCGACTTCCAGCAACACAGCATCGCCCGCCGCATGGCCCAGGGAATCGTTGATCGGCTTGAAGTTGTCCAGGTCCACCATCAGCAGGGCCAACGGCGCGGAATGCTCCTTGGCGATCAACGCGTCGTCCAGGTGTCGCGCCAACTTGTTGCGATTCGGCAGTCCGGTCAGCGCATCATGCAGCGACAGATGCTGGACTTGAGCGTGGGCGGCCACCTCATCGGTGATGTCGCTGGCCGTGCCGCGATAGCCCGTCACGGTTGCCTTGTCCTGGATCGGTCGCGCCGAGACCCGACAGAATCGCAATTGCCCGGAATGATCGCGGTAAGAGCAGCGCAGGTTGCTGGCGTTCTGTTCTTCGACCAGGTTGCCCAGCCAGGAAGCAATGGGCAGGGTGTCGCAGAACAGCAACTGCTCGATCTCCTGGCCCAGCCACTGCTGGTCGGAAAAACCCGTGACGACATTAAAGCGAGCCGATAGATAGGTGATGCGTTGCTGGCTGTCGATCTCCCATATCCAGTCGGACGCCGCCTCGGCCACGGCGCGAAAACGTTCTTCGCTGGCCTCGAGCGCTTGTTTCGATTTTTCAAGGCTGTCGTAGCTGGCGTCCACCTGTCGAGCCGTGCGCATGGCATACCGGAAAAAATAGGCAGTGAGCAACGCCAGGATCAGCAATGCGCCTCCCAACGGCGGAGCCAGTGACCACAGCAAATGCTGGCCCGGCCGCTGCAGCTGCGATATCAAGCTGTAGCCGGTACTGTCCAACGGCACCGCGGGCTGGCCGGGCTCCAATGTGGTGTCTTTCACCAGGTTCAGGTCGGTCAGGCCGTAACCCATGCCCACCTTGCGCAGTTTCACCGGCGTCAGTTGGTCGACGAACAGGAGGATCGACGTCTCCCTGGCGTTGACCTGGGGACGTTCGTCGTTGGGCACAATCACCGAAGCCGTGACGACGGCCGGCCAGCCTTCGAACAAGGTGTAGCGGATCATCGGCCTGGTCAGGTCAGGTTGTGCCTGGAGCTCATCCACGAGGTCCTTCAGCGGCATATTCATGAACGCCGCCGCGTCTGCCTGGACCTGCTGGCCCCGCACCACGGCATATTTGGTGCGCTCACGGTCAATGACAAACACACCTTCTAGTTCATCGTTGGTGAACAGGGTCTTGCCCATGTTCTGGTCGGCATAGGCCCACTGCACATCGACCTCGCCGCTTAGGTGCTCGTAGGCAGTGGTCCAGTAGGCGTAGCTGGTGATGTAGTTTTTCGTGGCTGTGATGCGATTATCGAGGGCACGCTGGATATAGAAGCGGGTCTCATCCACATCCTGTGCATCCAGCTTTTGCGCGATGTTGAACAGCGCGGCGACGGCCACCAGAACCCCCAGGACAAACAACACGCCAAGGGCCGCCACCAGGCGACGGGTGATCGGCGTATGACGCGAGACATCAGAGGGGGTATCGGCAGTGGTATCCATTGACCTGTTCCTATCCTTTCGGCGCTGGCTTCGCCGTGCAAAGGTCACGGCGTGAACCGCATCGGACCGTTGCGCTTTCTTAACCTTAGCAGCCATCGTCCAGCCAGATGATGAGCCCACAAGATTTGACGAAAGGGCCCACGCCTAGCCTGCATGTTGACCAATGGACCGTTATCCGCCGCCGATGATTCCAACGGATCTCAACGGTCGGAACGCTCCAGCGCATCCAGCGCGCCTTCCCTGGATAGGACCGCGACACAGTTGCGACCGCTGTGCTTGGCCTGATAGAGCGCAGCGTCCGCCCGTTGGATAAACACTTCGGTACTGTCCAGGCTGCTCGGCACGAAGGCATAGCAGCCGAGGCTGACCGTCAGGTAGCCAGAGGGGGAAGCGGAGTGGCTGATGTGCTTGTCGATGACACAGCTGCGGATCTGCTCGGCCAATGCCATGGCACCGTGCAGGTTGGTTTCGGGCAGCAGGACGGCGAACTCCTCGCCGCCGTAGCGCACCGCCAGGTCGGCCTTGCGATGACAGCAACTCTTGAGCACCTTCGCCACCTCGGCCAGGCAGTGGTCCCCCGCAACATGCCCATAGGTGTCGTTGTAGCGTTTGAAAAAATCGATGTCGAGCATGATCAGGCTCAGGGGGCTGCGCTGGCGAGCGCCTCGCCCGAATTCGATGTCCAGGGCACGTTCGAATAAACGCCGATTCGCCAGGCCGGTCAGGCTGTCGTGGGTGGCGATCAGCTCCAGCGCTTCCTGGGCCTTGCGCAAGTCTGCCTCGATCCGCTCGCTGTTGCGCACCTGGCGCACGAAGACCCAACCAAACAGGCAAACGCCCAACACCACCAAGGCCACGATAAGGCTGGACTGGAACGCCCTGTCGTACCAGCCCGCCAGGATCGCTTGTTCGGACATCGCGGCGGTCACCATCAGCGGATAAGCCTGCAGATGCCGGTGCCCATATAACCGGACGATGCCGTCGGGCGCCGGGCGGAGCACCGTATCGCCGGCGCCCATGCTTGCGTGCTGGTGTTCGTAAACGTACTCATCGGCAAGCGGACGACCGATCTGTCCCTCATCGAAAGGACGACGCGCCAGCAACGTACCGTCGGACAGCGCCAAAGACATTTCGCCTTTGGCGTCGAGACTGAAGCTTTTAAAGAATTGATCGAAATAGGACATCTTGATGCCGGCCAGCAGCACGCCCTGGAAGTTGCCCTTCTGGTCGTTCAATCGACGGGAAACCGGAATGATCCATTCACCGTTCTGTCGGCTTCGAACCGCTGGGCCGACGTGGGCGATCAGCGAGGCGTTCTGCTGGTGGAACTTGAAATAGTCCCGATCGGCCACCCCCGCCCCCCTGTGCAGGTGTTCGAAAGAAGTAATGATCCACTGGCCGTTCTTGTCGAACAGGAACAGACCATGCAACTGCTCCAGGGACTGCACCCGCCGGGCAAACGTCTGGTGCAGGCGCGGTCGTGTCGACGGACCGAACCCGTCGTTTTGAATCCAGTCGGCCAGGCTGGCAAGCGCCAGGTCGGCTTGCAGGAATGTGTCCTGGGCCTGTTGGGCCATGGCCCGGGTGAGGTTGGCCGAAGCGAGGCGCGCCGACTCCAGGTCATGCCGACGGGACTGCTCCAGTTGCAAGAAGAGCAAACCGCAGAGGCACAGGCACACGGCTGCGATGAACATCACTGCGGCCTTGAGCAAAGGCAGGCGTTTCAAGGCACCGCCAGGCGCATGGTTCGGATCGTGGATGGGGATAGGCAAGCGAAATCCTGGGGAGGGCAAAACAGTGAGCGAGTCGCTCAAAAGCCCCCAATAATCGCGAGCTTAGCGTACCGCTTGGGGGGCGGCAATTTGCCTTTAGGAGGAAGTCGATGGATGGCGCAATGGATCCAAAACAAGCCAAGCGCAAGGCACGCGCCGCGCCCGGAGAATAAATTTGAACGGCCCCTGGCCCACATGAACTAACAAAGTTCATGGCCCGGCCCGTGCCTTGCGCGAATCGGCCAGGGCACAACCTGAACAGCAATGGCACAGGTGATCCCGACCCATGGATTCAAGCTCTCTCGACATTTTTACCGACACCCAACTGCTCGGCATTTCCATCGCCAATTGGTTACTGGCACTCAGCGTGATGACGGTGAGTTTCATCGTTGCCAGAGCCGGCATCGGCTTCCTGTTGAAAAACGTACGGGCCCGGGCGCAACGGCCCGATGCCTACGTCAGCCATATTGCTGTCGAGGTCTTGTCCAGCACCAGCAACACCCTGCTATTGCTGGCCTCGATTCTGATCGGCATCGGTGTTCTGGACCTGCCGGAACGCTGGCTGGGTCGGGTCAGCAGCCTTTGGTTCGTCGTCGCCGCCTTGCAGGTGGGGTTATGGGCAAACCGGGCGATCGCCCTGGCCTTGCTGCACTATTTCGCGCGCCACAGCCACAGCGACATCCATCAGAAAAGCGCCTTGGCCACCTTGAGCCTCTGGGGCGCAAAAGTGTTCCTGTGGGCAGTGGTGCTGCTGGCGATGCTTTCCAACCTGGGCGTGAACATCACAGCATTCGTTGCCAGCCTCGGCGTTGGCGGCATTGCCGTAGCGCTCGCCGTGCAGAACATTCTCGGCGACCTGTTCGCCTCGCTGTCCATTGCCGTGGACAAACCCTTCGAAGTCGGCGACTTCATCGTGGTCGGTTCCCTGGCGGGCACCGTGGAACATGTCGGCCTGAAGACCACTCGGATCCGCAGCCTGGGCGGCGAGCAGATCGTCATGGCCAACGCGGGGATGATCAGCACCACCATCCAGAACTACAAACGCCTGCAGGAGCGCCGCATCGTCTTCGAATTCGCCCTGCCTCAGGAATGCTCGACCGACCAACTTCGGCAAGTGCCCGTCATCGTCGAAAACATCATCAAGGCCCAGGAGAAAACCCGCTTCGACCGCGCGCACTTTCGCGGTTTCGGCGAAAGCACGTTGGAATTCGAAACGGTCTACATCGTGCTGGACCCCAGCTACAACGTCTATATGGACATCCAGCAAGCCATCAACCTGGGGATGATGGACGAGTTCGCCAAGATCGGCGTGCGCTTCGCCATGCCGTCCCGCGCCGTGCACGTGGCTTCGTTGCCGGAGATGCCTGAGCAATTCGCCAGGGGGAACAGTGAAAGGATGCCGCTACGAACCGATGGGGCAGGCGCCAAGCATTAACCGTCAATTGCGCTTCCATGACCCAGCGCAAACGCCCACCCTGCCCCTTCGGCTAAGCTCAACCCATCACCACGACAGGGAATCGACATGAGCAAGGCAGACGAACTCGCAGCAAAGCTGAGGCAGGCCCAACGCGCGCCGGCCGACACCGACCATTGCGCCGACCTGGCGATTGAACACTGGCCTGGCCAGGTGTACGAGCTGTACCGCCAGATCGAAAGCTGGCTGGCGCCGGTCTGTGAGGCGGGCCTGGTTATCCGGCGTAACCCCACCCATGTGTTTGAAAGCCATTCCAGCGGGTCGACTTACAACTATGCCATCGACCAATTGGTGATCGAGGGCAATCACCGCCGCATCTTGCTCGACCCGATCGCTCGCTTTTCCCCCGATGCCGAGGGATGCATCGAAATCCATACGAAGGGATTGGAGCGCTGCATCCTGCGCACAGTGGGGATGCATGGCGAATCCCATTGGCATCTGCGGCCAACCGGCCAGCAGAAGCCCGAACCCGTGACCCTCGATGAAGACACTTTCCTGTCGTTCATCGAGGAAGGCTTGGGCCTTTAAGCACAAACGGGGATTCAACGGATTGCCCGTTCTCAGAGTCGATTCGATTCAAATGCCGCATCGGGCCCGCTTTTGATTGGCGTCCCTGTTTGCCGGTCAATGAGGACCGCCATGGCATTGTCGATCTCGTCGGCGGCACGCTCCGCATGTTGGGCATCCGCCCAGGTCCAGTGTTGTTCGGACACCAGGCCGCCCACCGCCTGGGCGCATAACTCGTCGCAACTGATGCCCATTTTTCCCGCAGCAGCTATTACCGCCAGAAGGGCCTGCTCCAAGGGTTGAATTCTCTCAGTAGACACAACTAACCAACTCGGTAGATAACGAGTCCAAAGTCTACCAAGATATCAATGTGCCACCAACCGCAGCCGCCCAACGGTTCCCAAGTCAACGCCCCGTGCTGTATGTCACGGTGGGCGACGCTTGTGTCGATGGTCGAGCCGCCGCCCGAGCTGCCAGAATGGTGAGGATTGCGGCTACGACCAAGACTGCGGCACTGGTCTCGAAGGTCGCGCGATAACCGCTCAAGTCAAACAGCACGCCGCCCACCGTGGCCCCCGAGGCAATGGCGAGTTGAACGATCGCGACCATCAACCCACCCCCTGCCTCGGCATCGTCCGGCAACGTCCTTGCCAGCCAGGTCCACCAGCCCACAGGCGCGGCCGTGGCCACCAGGCCCCAGAGGCCGAGCAGTAAGGCTGTGATGGACGCGGAACCGCCGAACCCCACCAAGGCCAGGGCGATCGCGGCCATGAGCAGCGGGATGATGATCAGCGTGCGATACAGGCCTTTTTTGAGGAGCGCACCGATCAGGAAGGTGCCGAGCAATCCCGCCAGACCAATCGCCAGCAACATCAGCGAAAGCAACGAGACGTCCACCCGCGTCACGCTCTCCAGGAACGGCCGCAGGTAGGTAAACAACATGAACTGGCCCATGAAGAACGTGCTGACCGCCAGCATGCCCAACGCAACCGGCGCCCGGGCCATCAGCTTGAAAGGATTGGCGGCGCCCCGTTTCGCCTGGATGGGCATCGACGGCAGGCTCATCAGCAGCCATGCCAGGGCGAGCGCGGCGACGGGCACGATGCAGAAAAACGCACCACGCCAGCCGATGATCGCTCCCAGGAAACTGCCCAACGGCGCGGCCACGACCGTGGCCAAGGCATTGCCGCCGTTGACGATGGCAAGGGCCCGGGGGACTTTATCCTGCGGCACCAGGCGCATGGCCGTTGCCGCCGACAACGACCAGAAGCCGCCAATCGCAACGCCGATCAGTGCCCGCCCGACCATGAAAACCAGATAATTGGGCGCCAGTGCCGCCACCGTTCCGGAGATGATCATCAACAGCGTCAGCGCCGAGAGCAGCCACTTGCGTTCGATGCGCGCCGCGATCGACGCGATGAACAGGCTGGTGACTAACGCAAAGGCACCGGAGACGGCGATGCCCTGGCCAGCCTGCCCTTCGCTGATGTGCAGGTCTGCGGCCACCGGTGTCAGCAGGCTGACCGGCATGAATTCCGACGCAACGAGTGCAAAGGCCGCCAACGACATGGCGAGCACAGCGCCCCATGCAGGTTTGCCCTGTGGTTTTGGCAATGAGGTATCGGTCATGAAAATCCTGAAATTGCTTGATGGGCTCGGAGCCCCTCTCTTGGGTCTAGGGATTGCACCGAGCATGGACCCGGCGAGCGAGCGCCGTTCCGGATGAGCTTAATGTGACGTGCAGTTTTAACGACCGGCAAGGGCGACCGGTAGAACATTTCGCTGGAGTTCTTGCCCGATCCTGTGAACCCGCCTGTTTCCCATAGGCAACGCTTCGCTTGGCGGGGTAATGTTCTGCCCATAGCTCTCAATCCCGCAGATATCGACATGACCGCCCAAGACAGATCGCTCCAACAGAGGCTCGCCAACCTCATCGATAACCGGACGACAGGACCGGGGGACTTTGAAACGTCAATTGCCGGTCTTTGTTTTTTCCGCCGCGACGCCCCTGCCCCACCCATGACCTGCATGATCGAACCGAGCATCGTCCTCGTCGCCCAAGGGATGAAACAGGTGTGGATTGGGGGGCAGGCGTATGGGTACGACACCGCACGTTTCCTTATGACTTCGCTGGATATGCCTGCGAACTCGGAAGTGTTGGCCGCCAGCCCGCAACAGCCCTGCCTGGGGCTGGTCATGCGACTCGATTTGCGCATGGTGGCGGATCTGATCGCCCAGGGCAGCGTGATACCACGGGTCGAGCGCGCCGTCGGGATAGGTGCGGGGATCGGCACCGCCACCCAGGATTTTCTCGAGCCGTTCGTGCGCCTGCTGGCCCTGCTCGATGAACCCGACGCCATCCCGGTGCTGGCGCCCTTGATCCAGCGAGAAATTCACTATCGGTTGTTGATGGGCGACCAGGCCGCGCGGCTAAGGCAGATTGCCTCCGTCGACAGCCAAGGCTACCGGATCGCCAAGGCCATCGACTGGTTGAAGCTCAACTACACCGGGTCTGTACGTGTGGAGGACCTCGCGTCGCGCGTGCAGATGAGCGCCCCGACGTTCCATCACCATTTCCGCCAGCTCACGGCTATGAGCCCACTGCAATACCAGAAATGGCTGCGGTTGAACGAAGCAAAGCGCCTGATGCTCAACGAGCACTTGGACGTGGCGAGCGCGGCCTACCAGGTGGGCTATGAAAGCCCCTCGCAGTTCAGCCGAGAATACAGCCGTCTCTTCGGCGCGTCCCCGAAGCGGGATATCGCGGCGTTGCGCAGGCCGGCAAATGCCATTAAAGCTGATTGACTCGTGGTGCCCGGCTCCACCTTGGCGACTCGGCCTCATCCTGCGGGTCCGCCAGCGCAATACATTTGCGCGCCAGGATCAGGGGGATTGCATTGCACCTACACCAACCGCAAGCCAACCATGCGCAAGCCATGGAATACCTTGGAGCGCGCTTCGTTGTGCTCATCCGCCTGACACCGCGCGGTAATACTGCGTCATGTACTCCACGAACACGCGCACCTTGGCCGGCAGATGCCGGGCATGAGGGTAAAGCGCCATCGGCCACCAGATCGACCAACGGATCAGAGCAAGACAAATCGATCTGGATCTCCGGATACCGCGCCTGGAAGGCCGGCAACCAATGCGCCAACTCCAAGGTGCCTACCACCAGCGGCGCGCTGATCCGAAGCAGCCCGAAGGGACGCTCGTGTTCCAGCGCGACGGCTTGGGACGCGGCATCGACTCGGTCAAGGATATCCACGCAGGCTGCGTAGTACCTTTCCCCTGCTGCCGTAAGGCTCATGCGGCGGGTATTGCGATTGACCAGACGCACGCCCAACGTGGATTCCAACTGATGCAAATGCCGGGAAACCGACGAGTGCGTGGTGTTCAGCCGCTCAGCGGCGGCTGAGAATCCCTGGGCCTCAGCGATGCAGCGGAACACACGCATGGCGAGCATCTGATTCATAGGGGGCTTAGCGCACCGGTAGCTTGATGATTTCGGTGGTGTTCATCACATCGCCGAACGTATCCTCAATCTCGGCGAGGGCAGCCTTGTGCAAGGCGTCCTTGTCGATCGATTCCCCATTGACCCGGGTAATCGCACGCGTAGCCGATGCATCGGCCGCCACCAATACGTTATAGCTCAGCGGTGCCGCATCCCGAGCAGCGCCCGCCACGCACGCATGGGTCATGAGGCCGGAGACGATCACGTTCTCGATACCCCCGGCTTTCAGACGCTTGTCCAGATCGGTACTGCCGAACACGCTGACGGTGGTTTTTTGCAAGACCGGGTCATTGGGCCTGGGCTGCATATCAGGATGGAATTTCACGGTTTCACCGTCGATGGCAAACACAGGGGAGCCGGCGGGTGCGATGTGCTGAACGTGGTAGACCGGCATTTTGTGTTCATCGGCGAATTCGATCAGCTTCCGGGCGTTGGCCAGCGCTGCCGGGCCGTCAGGGATCGGCATCTTACCGGTGAAGTATTCATTCTGAAAATCGATCACCAGTAACGCGGTTTTACCGGCAGGCAACTGGCTCACGGGCACTGCACCAGACATTGCACGAATGGTTGGATGACTCTCGGCCGAGGCGCCGGCACTGGCGAGAACGCCTGAGAATACACAGGCGGTGAGCAATCGACGGGTAAAGCTTTGCATGGGCAGTTCCTTCTTTCATGGAGTGAATGAAGGAAATCCTAGGTGGATGGCTGGCGCCGGAACACAGCGCGGACGGCACAGAACTTGTTTGGAATCTGCACAGGTGAACCGTGATCGAGCGCTCAGGACTGTCTACAGCCCCGTACCTCTGCCCCACTGCCCGCGATTATCCGCTTCCCCACTTTCTCCCCCACTTCCAATGCCTGCCCATCCCTCTGCTTGCCCTGCCGCGCCTGCCCCACCAGCTGAGGAATCAAATCCCCTTCCGGTAAGTGCTTCCAGAATCGCCCCGGCATGTGCTGGCGCAACGCGGTGGGGTTGAGCCTCGCCGGATTGAAGATGTGTCGATAATAGGTGCGCCACAGTTCCGCGCCGGGATCTTCGGCGTGGCGGGCCCATTGTTGCCATTGCTCGGGGCAACGGCGTTGATAGTCCAGCGAATGCCCATCGAAACGAATGCCATCGCGGGGCGTTGCGATCAGCCAGCGTTGCCGGCCCAATCGCTCGGCAAAATGCCCGCTCGCGCTTTCAAGGATGTCGTGGGCGGGCTGGTGGAAAGCCACAAGATCCAACTGCAGTTGTTCGGCGACCGCCGGCGGCAGCGGTACGAAACGCACGAACGCATGAAGGTGATGGGCTTCGCGGCTGACCTGTTTGATGCGCCGTTGCAATTCGCTGCCCAATCGATCGCCAGCGAGCATTGCGGTGCGATCGCCATGGGCGACGCGCCAGAGCACTTCGTACAGCAGATTCCAGCGTTGTTCGCCCTGGTAGCGGCTGGCCTGTTCCAATTGCCCCAACAACCCCGCCGGCACGCGCGTCTGGAACGGCCCCGGGCCCTGTGGCAGCGGCGTCGGCACAGCCAGCAGGTCGGCGATCGGGCCCTGGGCCCATGTCACGTCGCTGGGGTCGATTCCGTGGCCCAGCAGCGTTCGGGCCTGGTCACGCCAGGTGCCGAAATCGTCGCCACAATCGAGGGCGATCATGCCCACAGCCCCATTTGCACCGGCCGCTGTGGGTCGCGCAAGCGCGCTCGGAGCAGCCCGCTGCGCACTTGGCCGTCAGCGGGGCGGTAATCGCTGGTCACGATAAACGGACGGGCCTTTTCCAACACGCAACGCAACTGCACCAAGTCGTCGTAGCGAATCCGCCGCTCCCTGCGCAGTGTCACCAGCCGCTGGACACTGCGCAGGCCGATGCCGGGAATGCGCGCGAGCAAAGCCGGCTCGGCGCGGTTGAGGTCGAGTGGAAACACATCACGATTGGCCAATGCCCAGGCCAGCTTGGGGTCAATGTCCAGGTCCAGGTTGGTGGAGGTGCTCAATAGTTCGCCTGCCTTATAGCCGTAGCCTCGCATGAGGAAGTCGGCCTGATACAACCGATGCTCCCGCAGCAAAGGTGGCGCGGCCAGTGGCACGCTGGCGGGGCTCTCGGGGATCGGGCTGAAGGCGGAGTAATAGACTCGCCGCAGGCCGTAGCCCTGGTAAAGCGACTCGGCGTTGCTGAGGATGGCGTGGTCGTCGGTGGCATCGGCCCCGACGATCACTTGCGTACTCTGCCCGGCCGGGGCAAAACGAGGCGCCCGCGGCTCGCCCGCCACCGCCTGTTGGCCGTCGTGGATGGTGCCCATCGCCTGACGGATGGTAGCCAGTTGCTTCTCCGGCGCCAGGCGCTTGAGGCTGATCTCCGAGGACAATTCGATATTCACGCTCAGGCGATCCGCCAGCCGCCCGGCCTCTTCGATCAATAGCGGGTCGGCGTCGGGAATGGTCTTGAGATGGATATATCCACGGAACTGGTGCTCTTCGCGCAGCAACCGCGCGACTCGAACCAACTGCTCCATGGTGTAATCGGCCGAGCGAATGATGCCAGAGCTCAGGAAAAGGCCGCTGATGCAATTACGTCGATAGAAATCCAGAGTCAGCCGGACCACTTCTTCGGGTAAGAATCGCGCCCTCGGCACATTGCTGGAGCGGCGGTTCACGCAGTACTGGCAGTCGTACAGACAGAAATTGGTCAACAACACCTTGAGCAGCGATACACAGCGACCATCCGGCGTGTAGCTATGGCAGATACCCATGCCATCCGTGGCCCCAAGCCCGTCCCGCCCCCGCGAACTGCGCTTGGGGGCGCCACTGCTGGCGCAGGATGCGTCATATTTGGCGGCATCGGCAAGAATGCCCAGCTTGGCAATGAGTTGCATGGAAAACACTCGGACACTGGATGCATGAACAGTATTCGCAGATGCGCCGTGTTGCAAGCTCCGTTGGTCAATCCAGCCGCCGAACCGACAGTGACAGATGGGTTCATTGGCTACGCGATGGGCTATAATCCGCTCACCCACGTGATTCGAGGTCCAACCCCATGGGCACTGTCAGCCTTGAAACAAAGAAGGCCTACGCGGCCAGGACTCGCAGGTCCAACTACGCAGCGAGCCTGCGCCTGGAGGGGTTCAAGGTGTCTTTCGAGGACGGCGAACGCAAGCTGCCATCCCGTGAAGACGTGTTGAAGACCTTCACCAAGACCCGAGCCTGATGCCCGACAAATATGGCGTCGGCGAGGACGCCTACTGCTATCCCGGCTCCACGGTCCTGCGCAACAAACTCGATATCCACGACGAACCCACCCTGGGCGAAGCCGAACAACAGCTTTCGGCGATCGCGGCGAGCAGTGTTGAATTCAACCCGCCCCCTTACAGCCTGGCTTACCTTCAGAATATCCATCACGCATTGTTCGCAGACCTGTTCGAATGGGCCGGACAGCTGCGGACCGTTGGCATGGCCAAGCAGGACACTCGCTTCTGCCAACCGGAATACATGGAGAAGGAAGCCGAAAAGATTTTCGCCCGCATGGCGGCAGCGAATTGGTTCGAAGCAATGGGCCGGGATGAACTCATAGTCGCCGTGGCGGACGCCTATTCCGATATCAACGTCATCCATCCCTTTCGAGAAGGCAACGGCCGCGCCCAACGCATCCTGTTCGAGCACCTCATCATGAATGTCGGGTTCGAAATAAGTTGGTGGGGAATCGAAAAAGACGAATGGATCAGTGCCAATGTCGCGGCTTATAACTGCGTGCTCGATCCCATGGAAACCGTTTTCAAGAAGTGTATTGGACAGCCGATACAATCTCGACCATAAGTTACCTGCGCTCTTTGCTTAAGCGATACATTCCGTGCCAGCCAACCCTGCCGAAAGACGATGTATGAACCAGACCGCCTCGTTCCCCCCGAATGAACGAGGCCGAGACTTTGTCGTGGGCGACGTCCACGGGCATTTCAAGCTTCTGGAAAGGGCCTTGGCGAAACTCGAGTTCAATACCGAAGTAGACCGGGTTTTTTCCGTGGGGGACCTCATCGATCGCGGTCCCGACTCAGAGGACGTATTGAATTGGCTTGGGCAACCCTGGTTTCATGCGGTACGCGGCAACCATGAGCAAATGGTTATCGATGGTATCTGCGGCCACGGAGACAGACACAGGCACATCCGCAACGGCGGCGCCTGGCTCTATGAGTTGAGCCCGACCACCCAGGAGCAACTTCTAGCAGCGCTTCAGCAACTTCCGATCATTATCGAAGTTAAGTTATCCGACGATAAAACAGTTGGGATAGTACATGCCCAAGCGCCAGCTGTCGGGCTTGAAAATGAATGGCAGAATGCGAAGGAAGCCATTACCGGAACGCGAGGAAAGCAGTCCGAACAACAAGCCTTGGCGCAAGCCCTTTATGCCCGGGACAAAATCGAACAGCAGGACCCGACTCCAATCAAAGGCATCCACGAAGTTTATGTCGGACACTCATCAGTCCCGCGCGTCACCCGCCTCGGCAATGTTGTCTACATGGATACTGGCTGCTCCTTTTCCGACGGAGCACTGAGCCTCATGGAAATCGGCAGCCAATCGGTTTTCAGCATAGGCATGACGCAGTGAATGGGTGGGCTGCCTAGTCCGGGCTGAATGCATTCGCTGCCGCCCCATACCTGATAAACTGTGCGGCCTCCGCATTTGCCTCCAGATTCCCATGCCTCTTCAAGAAACTTTGCGACAGTCCGTTTCCCGCCGCTTCAGCGTGGCCCCGATGATGGATTGGACCGACGCCCACTGTCGCTTCTTCCTACGCATCCTCTCCAAGCACGCCCTGCTTTACACCGAAATGGTCACCACCGGTGCCTTGCTCAACGGCGACCACGAACGCTTCCTGCGCCACCATGAAACCGAGCATCCGCTGGCCCTGCAACTGGGCGGCAGCGTCCCCGGCGACTTGGCGGCCTGCGCCCGAATGGCCCAGGAACATGGCTACGACGAGGTGAATCTCAACGTCGGCTGCCCGAGCGATCGGGTGCAGAACAACATGATCGGCGCCTGCTTGATGGGGCATCCGGAATTGGTGGCCGATTGCGTGAAAGCGATGCGCGACGCCGTGTCGATTCCGGTGACGGTCAAGCATCGGATCGGGATCAATGGTCGCGACAGTTATGAGCAATTGTGCGAGTTCGTCGGGACCGTGCGTGACGCCGGTTGCAACAGTTTTACCGTGCATGCGCGGATTGCGATCCTGGAGGGGTTGTCGCCGAAGGAGAATCGCGACATTCCGCCATTGCGCTATGACGTGGTGGCCCGATTGAAAGCGGACTTCCCTGAGCTGGAGATCGTACTCAACGGTGGAATCAAGACACTGGAGGCCTGCCACGAACATCTGCAAACGTTCGATGGTGTCATGCTGGGCCGCGAGGCGTACCACAACCCGTATCTGCTGGCCGAAGTGGACCAACAGTTGTTCGGCAGCACTGCGCCGATCATTACTCGAGCCGAGGCCTTGGCACAGCTGCGGCCTTATATTGCCGATCACTTGGCACAAGGCGGTGCCATGCACCACATCACCCGTCACGTGCTGGGGCTGGGCACTGGGTTCCCGGGCGCGCGGCGGTTCCGGCAGTTGTTGTCGGTGGATATCCACAAGACCAAGGATCCGTTGGCCTTGCTCGATCAGGCGGGCCAGTTGCTGGAAGGACGTTAACCATCACTTGCTTTGAACCTGCGAGCTGTTTTGGCATCGTATCTACCGGTAGTTGCCCCGGCCTTTCAAACACCCGTTTTCAGGTTGTTGCCGCTGGGGCCATCGATACCTCTTCACGCCCTTGAGTGGCTGCCGGCCCTCGGGTAATGTCAACGGACCCATAGGACAGAGCACGCTCATGACTTCCAAGCTGGAACAACTCAAGCAGTTCACCACCGTCGTGGCCGATACGGGCGACTTCGAAGCCATCGCCCGCATCAAACCCGTCGACGCCACCACCAACCCATCCCTGCTGCTCAAGGCTTCGGCCATCCACGGTTATGCCGAGCTGCTGAACGCTTGCGTGGCGGACTGCAAGGGCGACGTGGGCCTGGCCAGCGACCGCTTTGGTGTTGCGGTGGGCCAGGAAATCCTGAAAGTGATTCCGGGGCGCATTTCCACCGAAGTGGATGCACGCCTTTCGTTCGATACCGAAGCCATGCTCAAGCGCGCGCATCGGCTGGTCGATCTGTACGAAAAGGCCGGCGTTGGCCGTGACCGCGTGCTGATCAAGATCGCTTCGACCTGGGAAGGCATCCGCGCTGCCGAGAAACTGGAGCGCGAAGGCATCCAGTGCAACCTGACCCTGCTGTTCTCCTTCGCCCAGGCCGCTGCCTGTGCAGATGCCGGGGTTTTCCTGATCTCGCCGTTCGTGGGCCGTATCTACGATTGGTACAAGAAGGCCAACGGCAACGACTACACCGGCGCCGATGATCCGGGCGTGCAGTCCGTGACGCGCATCTACAACTATTACAAGGCCAATGACTACAAGACCGTGGTTATGGGCGCGAGCTTCCGCAACCTCAACCAGATCGAGCAATTGGCCGGTTGCGATCGCTTGACTGTCAGCCCTGAGCTGCTGGAGAAACTGGCCGCCGACGAAGGCAAGCTGGAGCGCAAACTGGCACCTGGGCAAGCTGGAGAAGCTCGCCTGAGCCTCAATGAGCCCCAGTTCCGCTGGTTGTCCAACGAAGACGCCATGGCGACCGAGAAACTGGCTGAAGGCATCCGTCAGTTCGCTCGTGACCAGGAGAAGCTGGAAGCGTTGCTGCAAGCCAAGCTTTGAGCTGATTCGCAAGGCATGCAAAAGGGCGAACCTTGATGGGTTCGCCCTTTTTTATGCGGCTCGGCCTGAGAAATCTGGCGTCTGACCAGGCCATTCGCAAGCAGGCTCGCGAAAGCGTCAGTCCGGCCTACGCAGGCTCAAGAATCAAGGCCGCTCCAGCGCATTCACCAGGTCATGGAACGCTTCGCGATTGGAGTCGTTCAGCCCCATGAGGATCTTGTGGGCTTCGAGTACCTTGATCCGCACTTCTTCCTCGGATTGGTCCTGGTCAGGCAGGTCGTCCAGGCAATCGGGGCATGGCACCGGATCGCCGACGATGTTGAACACCTGGTCGAAACCCATCGATTGCAGAAGTCGGGTGATGTCGTTGTGGGTAGTGACGACAGTCGGCAGCAGGCCGACTTTCTGCCGCGACAGGATCGACAGCTTGGCCAGTAGGCCCAGCGTAGTGCTGTCGATGCTGCGGGTTTCGGTCAGGTCGATCACGATGGCGCTGAAATTCAGCGCGGTGAAGATCTTTTCTATTGTCGCATCCAGCGCCGAACACAAGGTCAGGCGCACCTCACCGACAAACTTCAGGACAAAAGTGCCGTCCTGCTCGGCGAACTGGATTCTACCGGTACTCATCAAAGGTTCCTGCTCAACACTAACAGGGCGATATCATCCGGCATCTCCCCTAGCGTGGCTAATCCAAACACTTGCCGCAGGCCTTCCAGGCTGCCGCCCGCTGCACTCACCCGCTCGGGCAAGGCCGCTTCTTTCTCTTTGAGTGTAGGCTCTGACAAAAGGTCCAGAATGCCATCAGACATCAGCGTCAGGCTGAATGTCGGTGGCAGCTCCAATACGTGGTCCTCATAGGTCGCCTCGTTGAACAGGCCTACCGGCAAACCACGCCCTTCCAGGTAACGAACACTGTCTGGTGTATACAACACAGGCAACGGCAGGTGACCGCCGATGCTATAGGTCAACAAACCAGTCTCCTCGTCGATGACTCCACCGACCATCGTGACGTGCTTGCCCAGCTTACAACTGATCAGGCCCCGGTTGATATGCCCAAGGACCTCCGAAGGCTTGAATTCCGGCAATGTACCGTTGCGCTTGGATTCGAACAGCAGGCGCGTGGTCATGAACTTCAGCAACACCGTGACGAACGCCGACGAAGCACCGTGCCCGGAAACGTCCGCCAGGTAGAACGCCACGCGACGCTCATCTACACGAAAATAATCGACGAAGTCCCCCGACAGGTACAACGACGGGATGATCTGATGGGCAAAACGGAAACCATCGACCGTCCAGGGGCTCACCGGCAGCATGTTCATCTGCACCTGGCGCCCGGCGTTCTGGTCCTCTTGCAACAGGTTCAGGCTGGCTTCGAGCTCGCGATTGGCGGTCTCCAGCTTTTCCCTGTAGCGCTGGTTCTCCACCAGCAGTCGCGAGCGATCCAGGGCTCGGCGCACCGAGTGCTCAAGCACCGCGAGGTCTTCGAGGGGCTTGATCAGGTAGTCCGCCGCGCCCAGGCGCAACGCCTCGACCGCGTCGTTCATCACACCCGCGCCCGAAACGACGATGACCGGGGTCTGCGACGACAGCTCGGTGACCTGGCGAATGAGTTCGAGTCCGCCCATCTGCGGCATGCGCAGGTCGCAGATGACCAGGTCGGGCTTCTCCTGCTCGAATACCTGAAGACCCTGTTGGCCGTTACTGGCCTGCAAGACGCTGAAACCACTGTCTTCCAAGTAGGCCGCGAGACTGGCTCGCACCACTTCGTCATCATCGATTATCAGCAGCGTGGCACTGGTTTTTGGCATGTGGGCAAACGGCGCCAGAATTAGGTTGGCGTAGCGGGCTTGGCGTTGGGCCTGCGCGCACTACTGGATTCGCTTTCTAGCCTCTCTGCCGTACCGGCTTCAGGCCTTCGCCCTACACACGGTTACACCAGAGGTGCCCTTCTAAGGCGCAGACGGTACTCCCATCCGCGGGGCGTTTCAAGCTCATGCGAATCGTCGCTTGCCGTCTTTATTTGTCAAAGCACGGAGAGTTATAAGAACCGAGCGAAGCGTAACTCAATGGAAGGACCAATCTGCGCTTGAACCCTACCAAAGCAAAGAAGGCGGCCATCTGGGCCGCCTCCGCAACTTACAATTGGAAATTAAAAATCATCTTCGACTTGACCATCCTTGACCTTGAATTCGCGGTTTTGCAGGAAGGCATTGCGGATGAACACATACTTGTCGCCGCTGACGAGCTTTTCCGCCGAGAGCAGGCTGGCACGGGTGTCGACGATGTTCAGGCCCCAGATCGAATTGCGGACCGAGACATTATCGATATAAGGGTAAGGGGTGGCGTAGCTGTCGACCCACTTGGCCGGCGCGTCACGCAGGGTACTCGGCCCCAGCAGCGGCAACATCAGGTACGGTCCGCTGCCCAGCCCCCAATACCCGAGGGTCTGGCCGAAATCTTCGTCGTTACGTTGCAGGCCCATCTTGGTGCCCACGTCGAAAAACCCCAGGAGACCGAACGTGGTATTGAAAATCAAACGGGCCGTGTCGACTCCCGCAGCGGCCGGTTTGGCTTGCAACAGGTCGTTGGCCAGGTTGCCCACGTCACCGATGTTGCGAAACATGTTGTGGATGCCGTCTTCGAGGAATCGCGGCGTCACGTACTGATAACCCTGGGCCAGCGGTTTGAGCGCATAGGTATCAATGGTGTCGTTGAAGGTGAAGATTGGACGGTTGATGCTTTCCCATGGATCTTCTTCCGTGGCGGCCTGGGCGGCAAACGGTACCAGCAGGATACTGGCAGATAGACACAGCTGAGCTAGACGATGGCTCCAGCGCATAGGGAAAACTCCTTGGATTATTCAGGCAAGGGCGCCGAGCCCAGGCGGTAAGGCCGCTAGTATAAGACGGAAAACGTGGATAGGCAGCACTGAAGCAAGAAGCTCGCTGTAGGAATATTCCACAACTAACTCGCATCATGGTGCTGTCACCGGACTGTCATCCGCGCTCGCTAGGCTGCTGGTTATTTCAAGGACGTTCCCATGCCGCGCGCCGAAGCACTGCCCCTCCCTGCCCCCAGCCTTACCGCCGTACTGTTTGGCCTGAGTGGATGCCTGGTGGATTTCGGGGCGCGCGTACGCCAGCCAGGCACCCAGCCATCGGATCATGCCCATCCGACCCCAGGCGCGCTGGAAAGCCTGCAACGCTTGCAGCATCTGGATATCCCCTGCGCCTGGCTCGACGACCTGCCCCCCGCCGTCAGCCATGGCCTGGCGACTTCGTTGCCTGCGTCCATCAAGGCGCCGCAACTTCCCGCAACAAATCAACCTTGGCCGGCGCCGCATGCCTGCTGGCAAGCCCTCATGGCGCTGAATGTCCAACAATTGGACGGCTGCGTGTTGGTCAGTGGCGAACCCAAGTTGTTGCAGTCCGGGCTCAACGCCGGGTTGTGGACCATTGGACTGGCGTCCTGCGGCTCATTGTGCGGGCTGTCCCCTTCCGAATGGCAAGCCCTGAGCCAGCAGGAACGGGAAATCAAACGGGCCAAGGCCACGGTGCAGCTCTTCAGCCTCGGGGTGCATTCGGTGATCGACCACCTGGGCGAACTGGACACTTGCCTGGCCGACATCAGCCTGCGCAGGCAAAAAGGCGAGAAGCCCTGAGCCGGATCATGCAGGGTGCGTGAGTGTGGATTACTCTTAAGGCAGGCCAAGGACCTTTGACGCAGCGTCGCGGTCCATGTCTGTGCCTATCAATAAAGGGAGTACGCCAATGCCTGCCAGCCGGGAATTGCAAGAACAACTCGATACCTTGCGCGAGCAATTGGAACAGGACCCGCCGCTGTCTGAGCCAGATCGCGAACATCTGCACAAGTTGATGGCAGAGATCGAATCTCAGATCGAACTGGAAAACCAGCTTCAGGACAACAACCTGGTCGACGGCGTAAACCTGGCCGTAGAGCGTTTTGAAGTGGAGCACCCAACGATCGCCGGAACACTGCGCAATATCGTCATTACCTTGGGCGGCATGGGGATCTAAACCCTTGAAACGCAGAAAGCCCTGCTATCGCCAGCAGGGCTTTTTAATGTTTACGAATTGAAATGCAATCCCACAATCAAGATGTCATTGGCGGACCAGCCGATGGTTCGGCAATTGCACCTCGTCGGTGCTGCGATACGGATTGATGTCCAGCCCACCACGCCGCACATACCGCGCATACACCGTCAGCTTCTCCGGCTTGAGCAAGCGCTGCAGGTCGAGGAAGATCCGCTCCACGCACTGCTCATGGAAATCCGAGTGCTGGCGAAAGCTGACGATGTAGGCCAACAAGCTCGCATGATCCAACGCAGCGCCGCGATACTCCACCGCTACGCTGCCCCAATCCGGCTGGCTCGTCACCGGGCAGTTGGACTTGAGCAAATGGCTGTGCAGGCTTTCCTCGACGATGCGCGAGTCATCGCAACGCAACAGTTCCGGGCGCGGGTGTTCATAGGAATCGACGCTGATGTCCAATTCGTCGATGCACGCACCGGGCAGCGCCACGATGCCTTCGTTTTCCACATCCTTGAGACTGCGGATCCGCACACCCACTGGCTTGCCGGCAGCCGCCGAAAGGTCCTGGCGCAAGGTCGCTTCCAGGCTCGCGGTGTCGGTGAATGGGGTCTGGTTCAACGAATTCAAGTAAAGCTTGAAGGATTTGGACTCGATAATGTTCGGCGAATCCGCCGCGATGGCGAACTCGCCGATGGCCACCACCGGCTTGCCGGAAGGCAACAGCCAGGACAATTCGAAACAGTTCCAGAAATCCACACCTTTGTACGGCAGGGTCTCGGCCGTCAGGCCCAGCTCCGCCCACTTCGCGGCGCGCGGAATCGGGAACAGCAATGACGGCGTGTACGTGGCGATGTATTCGCTGGATTTGCCCAGCGGCGAATGTTCGGCTGCGGGATGCATGACGGAAACCTGACTGAAGAATCAGCGGATTCTACCAGTCTTTGCCGCAGCCTTTGAGTGCTTACTGACTGACTGTCAGCTCGCCCCTCATGCCAGCCTGGTAATGGCCGGGAACATTACAGGCGAATTCCAGGCGCGTGGCCTTGCTGAAGGTCCAGGTCAGCTCGGCGGTCTTGCCCGGCTCCACCAGCACGCTGTTGGGATCATCGTGGCGCATCTTCGCCTCGCCGTGGCCCATGGCGGCATGATCCAACCCCGGCTTCATCGTGGTCGGCATCAACTGGCCGCTCTGCTGCATCTTGAGCATTTGCTTTTGGTGCTCCACGTGCGTTGCAGCGTTGCCGAGGTTGAACTCATGAAGCAGCTGGCCTTTGTTGATGAGTACGAATCGAACCGTCTCGCCGGCCTTGACGCCCAGCGCACCGGGATCGAACGTCATGTCGCCCATCACCACATCGATGCTGCGACCGGCCTTGGCCGCTGGCGCAGGCTGACCGAAATCAAAATGGCCCGGCGATGCCCACGACAGCGCACTGAGGGTCAATGCGCAAACAGCCAGGATCAAGCGTACTCCCATCAACATGTCCATACTCCAGTCAGATTCAGCGTGTGGGAAAATCCATCGTCGCAGGCCTGCCAGTCGGCTTACAACTCGATTACAACTTTGTCAGGTTGTGCCACGAACCCGCCTGCCGGACTCAATCCCGGTGGCGAGGGAGCTTGCTCCCGCTGGAGGGCGAAGCGCTCCCAAAATCCAAACGCTGCTTATCATTTCGATGAGTGAGATTTTTGGGCTGCGGCGAAGCCCAGCGGGAGCAAGCTCCCTCGCCACGTAAGCCGGTTCAGCCTCAAGAATACCGCAACGCCTGCGCCGGTTCGATCTTCGCCGCGCGCCACGCCGGGTACACGGTGGCGAGGAAGCTGAGGATGAACCCGGCAGAACAGATCAGCACCACGTCGCCACGCTGAAGCTCAGACGGCAGGTTGCTGACGAAATACACATCGGAACTGAAGATGTGCTGACCGCTGACCCGCTCCAGCCAACCCACCAACTCACTGACGTTCAACGCGGCGATCACGCCCAGCACGCCGCCAATGAGCGTGCCGACGATGCCGATCACCGTTCCCTGGACCATGAAGATCGCCATGATCTGCCGCGGCGTGGCGCCGATGGTGCGCAGGATGGCGATGTCGGCGCCTTTATCGTTCACCACCATGATCAACGTGGCGATGATGTTGAACGCCGCCACCGCGACGATCATCAGCAACAGCAAGCCAATCATGGTCTTTTCCATTTTCATGGCGCTGAACAGGCTGCCCTGGGTATGGGTCCAGTCGTCGGCCTTGTAGCCCGCACCAAGACCGGTGGCGATATCACCCGAGACTTTTGGCGCCGCGTACAAGTCCTTCACTGCCAGGCGCACGCTTTGCACCTGGTTCGGCTGCCAATGTTGCATCTGCGCGGCGTCAGCCAGGTGGATCAGCGCCATGGAGCCGTCCAGCTCGGCGCCGACCTTGAACACGCCGACCACGTTCAGCCGCTGCATCCGAGGCGTGATACCGCCAGGCGCGGTGCTGACTTCAGGCACAATCAGGGTCAGTTTATCGCCGACGTTAAGGCGGAAGCGCCGGGCAGTGATCTCGCCGATCACTACGCCAAACTCACCCGGTTTCAGGGCGTCGAGACGGCCCTGGACGATGTGCTGGGCGACGATGGAAACCTTGCCTTCCTGGGCCGGGTCCACGCCACTGATCTGGATCGGCTGCATCGAACCTTTATGGCTGAGCATGCCTTCCATCTCGGTGAACGGAACGGCCGCGATGACTTCAGGATTTTTCAATGCGGCACCGGCCACTGGCTGCCAGTCATCGATCGGGTTGACGCCAACGATGGTGGCGTGCGGGACCATGCCGAGGATGCGCGAACTCATTTCGCGCTGGAAGCCATTCATCACCGACAACACGACGATCATCGCCAGTACGCCAAGGGCGAGGCCGATCATCGATGTCATGGAAATGAACGAGACAAAACGATTGCGGCGCTTGGCGCGGGTATAGCGCGTGCCGATGAAAATCGATAACGGTCTGAACATTCGTTGGGCACCGTATGAAAATAAAAGACCCGACGCTTGCGACAAGCGCCGGGTTTCGGTCAATCAGATGGGCGTCAGGCAACCTTCCTGCAAGTGCAGGACGCGGTCCATCTGGCGGGCCAGGTTCATATCATGGGTCACCACCAGGAACGCCGTGCGCATCGAGGTGCTGAGCTCCAGCATCAAGTCCTGGATGCCCTGGGCGGTGTGGGAATCGAGGTTGCCGGTCGGCTCGTCGAGCATCACCAGGCCGGGCTTGTTGACCAGGGCGCGGGCAATCGCCACGCGCTGGCGCTCGCCACCGGACAGTTCGGCCGGCTTGTGTTCCAGGCGATGCCCCAGCCCTACCCGCTCCAACAGTGCAGTGGCGCGCTGACGGGCCTCGGGAATCGCCGTGCGACCGATCAACAGCGGCATGCAGACGTTTTCCAGGGCCGTGAACTCGGGCAGCAGATGGTGGAACTGATAGACGAAACCCAGGGAACGGTTACGCAACAGGCCACGGGCTTTCTCATTCAATGCCGAGAGTTCTTCGCCCGCCAGCCAGACACTGCCGGCGGTCGGCGTATCGAGGCCACCGAGCAGGTTCAGCAAGGTGCTTTTGCCCGAGCCGGAAGTCCCGACGATCGCCACGCGCTCGCCGGGATGCAGCTCCAGCTGCAGGCCCGACAACACCACCACCGACTCCGGGCCTTCCTCGTAGGATTTGCCCAGGTTGCGGCAGCTCAAGATTGCTTTTTCACTCATGCCCGACTCACTCATAACGTAACGCCTCCGCAGGCTGGGTGCGCGCGGCACGCCAGGCTGGATACAGGGTGGCGAGGAAACTCAGGATCAACGCGGCGCCGCAGACCATCAACACATCGTCGGCCTGCAACTGCGATGGCAGGTAGTCGATGAAGTACACGTCGGCGTTGAGAAACTTGTGCCCGATCAGGGTTTCGAGACCGGCAATCGCGGCGCTGACGTTCAGCGCGGCGAACATCCCGACGAGGGCCCCGACGAACGTGCCGATAACGCCAATGACGGTGCCCTGGACCATGAAGATGCGCATGATCTGTCCCGGCGTGGCGCCAAGAGTGCGCAGGATGGCGATGTCGCCCTTCTTGTCGTTCACCACCATCACCAGCGTGGAAATGATGTTGAACGCCGCAACGGCGACGATCAACAACAACAGCAGACCGATCATGGCTTTTTCCATGCGGATCGCCTGGTACAGGTTGCCGTGGGTGCGGGTCCAGTCGCGGGCGTAGTAACGGTCTTCGCCGAGTTGCTGGGCAATGTTCCAGGCAACACGTGGCGCCTGGAAGAGATCATCGAATTTCAACCGCAGGCCTTGGACCTGGTCCGGTTTCCAACGATGCAGGCGGGCAAGGTCCTGGAGGTTGGTGACACCCAGGTAGCCGTCGAGCTCGCCGGCGCCGACGTGGAAGATGCCTACCACGGTAAAGCGTTTCATGCGCGGGAACATGCCGCCCGGGGTGACCGTGACTTCCGGCGCGACGAAAGTCAGCTTGTCGCCGATGGCCACGCCGAGCTTGGCCGCGGCCTTGTCGCCAATCACGATGCCGAAGCTGCCGGGCGCCAGGTCGTCGAGTTTTCCCTGTTTCATGAAGTTGTCGATGATCGACACCTGCCGCTCCAGCGCCGGGTCGATGCCATTGAGCAAAACCTTGGAAACCTTGCCGTCGTTGGTCAGCAGCCCCTGCATCTGGGTGAAAGGCGCAACGGCCAGCACCTGCGGGTTCTGCTTGACCCTGGCGGCCAGGCTCGGCCAATCACTGATGGCGTCGCCGGATTCGAGTGTCGCGTGGGGCACCATGCCCAGCACGCGGGTGCGCATTTCATGATCGAAGCCATTCATCACCGACAGGACGACAATCATCACGACCACGCCTAGCGCGAGCCCGATGATGGATGTCAGGGAAATGAACGATACGAAATGATTGCGACGCTTTGCACGGGTATAACGCGTGCCGATGAATACGAAGAGAGGTCTGAACATGTCGGGGCTTGTTCGGAGGGAAAAGGAACGTCCTTGTGGCGGGGGTCACAAACCAGCTTTACACTCAGACCACCGCCGCTACCATGGGTTCGCCATGTCGACATTAGATGAAGAAGATCGCCGCGAATACTACCGTATCGAGGACATGATCGCACTGGAAATTCGGCCCCTGTCCATTCCTGAAGCTGCCAGCCAGGAAGTGTTGCAGGATGAGTCCCCATTGTTCAATCTGCTCAGCGAACTGCACCTGAGCGAATTCGAGTCACAGCATCTGCTGCGCCAGATCAGCGAGCGCGAACGCAGCATCGCCGCCTACCTGAAGGCCATGAACAAACGTATCGACTTGCTCAGCCAGGTGATCGCGGTGACCGTGCTTGGCGAAATCGGCGAACCACAGCCGGTGATCATCTCCGAAGGCGGCATTGATTTCCAATACCCCACCCCCGTTGCCGTCGGCGCGCACCTGTCGATCAAGCTGGTGCTGATGCCGCAGGCCCTGGGGCTGTTGCTCCGGGCCCGCGTCACGCATTGCGATCCCAAGGGCGATGGCTACGACGTGGGAACCGAGTTTGAACACCCGACCGACGCCCAGCGCCAATTGCTGGCCCGCTACATCCTGCAGAAGCAGGCGCAAGAACGGCGCCTGGCGCGGGAACTGAACGAATCTGGCACCCATAAGGAAGAACCGTGACCCTCATTTATGGCCACCGCGGCGCCAAGGGCGAAGCACCGGAAAATACCCTCACCGGGTTCCAGGAATGCCTCAAGCACGGCGTGCGCCGTTGCGAGCTGGACTTGCACTTGTCAATGGACGGCGAATTGATGGTGATCCACGACCCGACCCTCAAGCGCACCACCGATCGCCGGGGCAAGGTGGTCGAACACACCGCCGAAGAACTGGTGACCTACGATGCGCGCAAAGGTGGTCCAGGCTGGATCAAGCCGTGCCCGATTCCACGGCTGGAAGAGCTGTTCGAGAAATGCGATTTCGAGCACTGGCAACTTGAAGTGAAAAGCGCGTCACGCACCCGCGCCGCCGCAACCGTGCTGGGCATTCGCGAAATGGCCCAACGCTTCGGGCTGCTGGACAAGGTCACCATCACCTCCAGCTCCCGGGAGGTCCTCAAGGCGGCCTTGGACCTGACTCCGGATGTCTCACGCGGGCTGGTGGCCGAATACGCCTGGCTCGACCCGTTGAAGGTCGCCCAGAGTTATGGCTGCGAGATTCTGGCGCTGAACTGGACCCTGTGCACGCCGGAACGCCTGATCAAGGCGCAGCGCCAGGGGCTGCATGTGTCGGTGTGGACGGTCAACGAGCCCGCGCTCATGCGCAGGCTCGCCGATTTTGGCGCTGACAGCCTGATTACAGACTTTCCCGGTTTGGCCACTGCCACCCTCGAGAATTGCTGAAATCGGTCTCCCCGGCCGGCTCAGGCCACCGGCCGGAGCCGCTCAAAAAAGCCGGTTGAGCCCGTCGTACGCGGCTACCCGATAGGCTTCGGCCATGGTCGGGTAGTTGAACGTGGTGTTCACGAAGTATTTCAGCGTGTTCAGTTCGCCCGGCTGGTTCATGATCGCCTGGCCGATGTGAACGATCTCCGACGCCTGGTAGCCGAAGCAGTGCACGCCGAGCACTTCCAGCGTCTCGCGATGGAAGAGGATCTTCAGCATGCCTTGCGGCTCGCCGGCGATCTGCGCCCGCGCCATGCTCTTGAAAAAGGCCTTGCCCACTTCATAAGGCACCTTGGCCTGGGTCAGTTCCTGCTCGTTCTTGCCGATCGAGCTGATCTCCGGAATGGTGTAGATGCCGGTCGGTACGTCGTTGACGAAACGCCAGCTGCCATTGTCGACAATGCTGCCGGCAGCCGAACGCCCCTGGTCGTGGGCGGCACTGGCCAGGCTCGGCCAGCCGATCACGTCACCGGCGCCGTAGATGTTCGGCACGCAGGTGCGGTAGTTCTCGTCGACTTCGATCTGGCCACGGCTGTTGACCTTCACGCCAATGTTTTCCAGGCCCAGGGTGTCGGTGTTACCGGTACGGCCGTTGCACCAGAGCAAGGCATCGGCCTTGATCTTCTTGCCGGACTTGAGATGCAGGATCACGCCGTTGTCGACGCCTTCCACGCGGTCGTAGTCTTCGTTGTGGCGCACGGTGATGTTGTTGTTGCTGAAGTGATAGCTCAGGGCCTGGGAAATTTCCGAGTCGAGGAAGCTCAGCAACTGGCCCCGGTTGTCCACCAGTTCCACCAGCACACCCAGGCCGCTGAAGATCGAGGCGTATTCGCAACCGATCACCCCGGCACCGTAGACGATGAGCTTACGCGGGGTGTGGCCCAGGCTCAGGATGGTGTCGCTATCGTAGATACGTGCGTGGTTGAAATCGATATCAGCCGGGCGATACGGGCGCGAACCGGTGGCAATGATGATGTGCTTGGCTACCAGTTTCTCGACCACGCCATTGCCGCAGACCACTTCGACCGTCTGCTCGTCGGCGAAGCTGCCCGTGCCGAAGAACACGTCGACACGGTTACGGGCGTAGTAGCCGGTACGCGAGGCCACTTGCTTGGAGATGACCTTCTCGGCGCTCTTGAGCACGTCCGGGAAGGAGAACCAGCGAGGCTCGCCGATGGCCCGGAACATCGGATTGGTGTTGAACTGCATGATCTGCCGGACCGAGTGACGCAAGGCCTTGGACGGGATGGTACCCAAGTGGGTGCAGTTACCGCCGACCTGCCGACGACTGTCGACCATCGCCACTTTGCGCCCTGCCTTGGCCGCATTCATTGCCGCGCCTTCCCCAGCAGGGCCGGAACCCAGTACTACCACGTCGTAGTTGTAGACAGCCATGCGTACTCCTCAGAACAGGCCGCGATGCCACGCTTGGCACCGACGGCTAAATCATGCCGGCCGGCGGCATGAAGGAACAATTTGGGGCCGGTTCACGCGCCCGGCCACAGTCTATAGAAGCGTCAACGCCGCGCACATTACCCCTTGGTCGCGTCGCAGGCTAGTTTTTGCCACATCTTACCTTTCAGGTCGCTGTCATCATTGGGATTTTCCGTGACTCATCCGTTCAAACGCATCGCTTGTTCGAACGACGAAACGGTCATCTTCCCGCAATACGAAAAATACCCCGACGCCATGTTCCTGGGCATAGTCCCAACCTCGTTCAGGACCGAGAATCAGCAACAGCGTCGATAGTCCATCGGCCATCATCGCCGAAGGATGAATCACCGTGACGGACGCCAGGTTGTGTAGGACCGGCGCACCAGTACGCGCATCAAAGGTGTGGGAATAACGCTTGCCGCCCTGCTCGAAGTATTTTCGGTAATCACCTGACGTTGAAATCCCGTAGCCGTTGACCTCGATGACCCGCTCCGCCACTTGCCGGTCGTCCCGTGGTTCTTCCAGAGCGATGCGCCAGGGCGAACCATCCGGCTTGCGCCCGATAGCCTTGAGTTCACCGGTGGCTTCGGCCAGGTAGCTGTCGATGCCCAGGGCCTGAAGCCTGGCGGCGATGCGGTCGACGGCGTAACCGGCCGCGATGCTGTTGAAATCGACTTCCACCGCGGCGTCCTTGCACAGCCGGTCGCCTTCAATGCGCAAGTGTTCATGACCAACGCGCTGACGAACCTCGGCCAGGGCCTCGGCGCTTGGCACCTTTTCTTCCCGGGACTGCGGACCGAATCCCCATAGGTTCAATAAAGGCTCAACCGTCAAATCGAAGGCGCCTGCGCTTTGCGAGGAGAGTTGCTCGCCCGCTCGGATCAGCTCGAGAACTGGCTCCGGCATCACTCGGCAACTATCAGCAGGCATCGTATTGAAACGCTCGATGTCCGAGTCACTGCGATAGGTGGACAACTGTCTATCTACTTCGGCCAGGATCTTTTCCACCTCGCCCTGCACCACTTTCGGACCGGGGGTAGCGACATGCCTGACGTACTGGATGGAATAGCGGCTGCCCATGGTCGGGCCGTCGAAGCGCTCCAAGGTGTCGCCGTTGCCGCAAGCGGATAACACGCCAGCAAGCATCACACCCCCTATCCATCGTCCAGTTAACAAATCTTCATCTCCCGACAAAACCGCGCCAGCCATTATGGGCTACAGACACGCGCAAAAAACCTGTGGGAGCGAGCTTGCTCGCGGCGGGGCTCATCGAGCAATGCGCTACCTGACACACCGCTATTGCGAGCAAGCTCTCCCACAGGGGCTGCAGCGTTTTCATACAAGATTTGCCTAAGTGGGTACTTAACCATGTCTTCCAACACGAGCAACGGCAAGGCGATTTTCCGCGTCGTCAGCGGCAACTTCCTCGAGATGTTCGACTTCATGGTCTACGGCTTCTACGCCACGGCCATCGCCAAGACATTTTTCCCAACAGACAGCGCCTTTGCCTCGCTGATGCTGTCCCTGGCCACGTTCGGCGCGGGTTTCCTGATGCGTCCGCTGGGCGCGATTTTCCTCGGCGCCTACATCGACCGCCACGGCCGCCGCAAAGGCCTGATCATCACCCTGGCGATGATGGCCGCCGGCACGGTGCTGATCGCCTGCGTTCCGGGCTACGCCACATTGGGCGTGGCGGCACCGTTGCTGGTGTTGCTGGGTCGACTGCTGCAAGGCTTTTCCGCTGGCGTGGAGCTGGGCGGGGTGTCGGTGTACCTGGCGGAAATTTCCACGCCAGGGCGCAAGGGCTTTTTCGTCAGTTGGCAGTCCGCCAGCCAACAGGCCGCGGTGGTGTTCGCCGGTCTGCTGGGGGTCGGTCTCAATCATTGGCTGAGCCCCCAGGAGATGGGCGAATGGGGCTGGCGCGTGCCGTTCCTGGTCGGCTGCCTGATCGTACCGGTCATCTTCGTGATTCGCCGCTCCCTGGAGGAGACGGCTGAATTCCAGGCCAGAAAACACCGCCCTACCCTGTCAGAAATTGTCCGCTCCATCGGTCAGAACTTCGGCATCGTATTGGCAGGCATGGCGTTGGTAGTGATGACCACAGTGTCGTTCTACCTGATCACGGCTTACACACCGACCTTCGGCAAGGCCGAATTGAACCTTTCGGACCTGGACGCGCTATTAGTCACCGTGTGCATCGGCTTGTCGAACTTCTTCTGGCTGCCCGTGATGGGCGCGTTTTCCGACAGGATCGGGCGTAAACCCCTACTGCTCGGTGCGACGATCCTGGCGATCCTGACCGCGTACCCAGCACTGTCCTGGCTGGTGGCGAACCCCAGTTTCAGCCATCTGCTGATCGTCGAGTTGTGGCTATCGTTCCTGTATGGATCCTACAACGGCGCAATGGTCGTGGCCTTGACGGAAATCATGCCAGTCGAGGTGCGTACCACTGGTTTTTCCCTGGCCTATAGCCTCGCCACCGCGACCTTCGGCGGATTTACCCCAGCGGCCTGCACCTACCTGATCCACGTGCTCGGCAACAAGGCCGCACCGGGAATCTGGCTCAGCGGCGCGGCGGTGTTGGGGTTGATTGCGACCTTGGTGCTGTTCAAGGGTAACCGGCATGAGCTGCGGACCGCCCAGGCTTCTGCCGTTGGTGGCGCCTGACAAATCCCACGCAAAAAAAACGCCCCGACAAGTCGGGGCGTTTTCACAAGCAGTTAACGCTTAGCGCGGGAATGCAGGCGGATTCACATCAGCCATGTCTTCCATCACGCGAACCACCTGGCAGCTGTAACCGAACTCGTTGTCGTACCAGACGTAAAGGACAACACGGTTATCCTGGACGATGGTCGCTTCTGCGTCGACGACACCGGCGTGGCGGGAGCCAACGAAGTCGGTGGACACCACTTCCTGCGAGTTGACAAAGTCGATTTGCTTATGCAGATCGGAGTGCAGCGCCATGTAGCGCAGGTAGTCGTTCATCTCTTCGCGAGTCGCGGCTTTCTCAAGGTTCAGGTTGAGAATAGCCATCGACACGTTCGGCGTCGGCACGCGGATCGCGTTACCGGTCAGCTTGCCGGCCAGCTCAGGCAGGGCCTTGGCTGCAGCAGTGGCGGCACCGGTCTCGGTGATGACCATGTTCAGCGCGGCGCTACGACCACGGCGATCGCCCTTGTGGAAGTTGTCGATCAGGTTCTGGTCGTTGGTGTACGAGTGAACGGTTTCGACGTGACCGTTGATGATGCCGAACTTGTCGTTCACAGCCTTGAGCACCGGCACGATGGCGTTGGTGGTGCAGGACGCGGCGGACACGATCTTGTCGTCAGCGGTGATTTCGTTGTGGTTGATACCGTGAACGATGTTCTTCAGCTTGCCCTTGCCAGGCGCGGTCAGGACAACGCGGTCGATACCCGGGCACGCCAGGTGCTGGCCCAGGCCATCGGCGTCACGCCATACGCCGGTGTTGTCCACCAGCAGCGCGTCCTTGATGCCGTACTGGGTGTAATCCACCTCGGTCGGGTTCTTCGCGTAGATCACCTGGATCAGGTTGCCGTTGGCGGTGATGGTGTTGTTTTCTTCGTCGATGGTAATGGTGCCATTGAACGAACCGTGGACCGAATCGCGACGCAGCAGGCTGGCGCGCTTGGTCAGGTCGTTCTCGGCGCCTTTGCGCACGACGATGGCACGCAGGCGCAGGCCGTCGCCACCACCGGTTTTCTCGATCAGGATGCGCGCCAGCAGACGACCGATACGGCCAAAGCCGTAGAGCACGACGTCAGTGCCTTTGCGCGGCGAAGCGTTCTGTTGACCAACCACATCGGCCATCTCTTCGCGAACGAACTGCTCGGCGCTACGGCCATTGCCTTCGTTACGGAATTTGAACGCCAACTTGCCCAGGTCCACCGAAGCCGCGCCGAGCTTGAGCTCGCTCATGGCCTTGAGCAGGGGGAATGTTTCGTGGACGGAGAGTTCGCTGTCGTCGGAAGAACGGTGGCGAGCAAAGCGGTGGGCCTTGAGGATCGCGATGACAGACTGGTTGATCAGGCTGCGGCCATAGATCGAGCTCACCACATTGTTATTGCGGTAGAGCTGACCGATGAGAGGGATCATCGCTTCTGCGAGTGCTTCACGATCAATCCATTCACCAAGACACTGGTCGGGCTTCTGAGTCACGGTAACCTTCCACATGTAGGGGCTGAAAAAAGGGGCTACATTATGCCGCCGAGTCCTCTGCGGAGCAATGCGCGCCCGTCGCGCCGTGGTTTTGCGTTCTGACAGAGTAGTCCGCGACTGACAGCCGGGCACTTCCCCCGCTACAATTGTCGACTTTGTCGCAACGCTGGAGCTCAACCTTCCGTGCCCGTTCTGCGTCTTCCGCTTCTCCCTGCCGCGGCAGGTAAACAGCACTGGGGCAACCTGCCCGGTGCCGCCCTGAGCCTGGCTATCGCCGAGGCCGCCAGCGCTGCAAAGCGCTTCACCCTGTTGTTGACCGCCGACAGCCAGAGCGCCGAGCGGCTGGAACAGGAGCTGGGTTTCTTCGCCCCGGATTTGCCAGTGCTGCATTTCCCGGATTGGGAAACCCTGCCCTACGACCTTTTTTCGCCGCACCAGGACATCATTTCCCAGCGCATCGCCAGCCTCTACCGGTTGCCGGAGCTCAGTCATGGCGTTTTGGTAGTGCCGATCACCACAGCCCTACATCGCCTCGCACCGACTCAGTTCCTGCTGGGCAGCAGCCTGGTGCTGGACATCGGCCAGAAGCTTGACGTCGAGCAGATGCGCACTCGGCTTGAGGCCAGCGGCTACCGCTACGTCGATACCGTGTACGAGCACGGTGAGTTCGCGGTCCGTGGCGCCCTGATCGACCTGTTCCCGATGGGTAGCAAACTGCCGTATCGCATCGACCTGTTCGATGACGAAATCGAGACCCTGCGCACCTTCGACCCGGAAAACCAGCGCTCCATCGACAAGGTCCAGTCGATCCGCCTGCTGCCGGCCAAGGAATTCCCGCTGCAAAAAGACGCGGTCACCCGGTTCAAGGCACGTTTTCGCGAGCGTTTCGACGTGGATTTCCGCCGTTGCCCGATTTTCCAGGACCTGAGCAGCGGAATCACCCCGGCCGGCATCGAGTATTACTTGCCGTTGTTCTTTGAAGAAACCTCCACGCTGTTCGATTATCTGCCCCAGGACACCCAGGTATTTTCCCTGCCAGGCATCGAGCAGGCCGCGGAAAACTTCTGGAACGACGTGCGCAACCGCTACGAAGAACGTCGTGTCGATCCGTCTCGCCCTTTGTTGCCACCCGCCGAGCTGTTCCTGCCGGTGGAAGACTGCTTCGCCCGCCTCAAGAGTTGGCCCCGCGTGGTGGCGAGCCAGCAGGACGTGGAAACCGGCGTCGGCCGGGAACGCTTCCCCGCCAAGCCCTTGCCCGACCTGGCAATCGAAGCCAAGGCCACGCAACCGCTGGCGGCCCTGGCCGGTTTCCTCGACGGGTTCCCTGGGCGCGTGCTGTTTACCGCCGAGTCGGCGGGCCGCCGCGAAGTACTGCTGGAACTGCTTGAACGGCTGAAGCTGCGCCCGAAAACCGTCGACAGCTGGCCGGACTTCGTCGCGGGCAAGGATCGCCTGGCGATCACCATCGCACCGCTTAACGACGGCCTGGTCCTTGACGATCCTGCTTTGGCCCTGGTGGCCGAAAGCCCATTGTTCGGCCAGCGGGTCATGCAGCGTCGTCGTCGCGAGAAACGCGCCGACGCCGCCAACGACGCGGTCATCAAGAACCTCACGGAACTGCGTGAAGGCGCGCCGGTGGTACACATCGACCACGGCGTGGGCCGCTACCTAGGCCTGGCGACCCTGGAAATCGAAAACCAGGCCGCCGAATTCCTCACCCTGGAATACGCCGAGGGCGCCAAGCTCTACGTCCCCGTGGCGAACCTGCACCTGATCGCTCGCTACACCGGCAGTGACGACGCCTTGGCCCCGCTTCATCGCCTGGGTTCGGAAACCTGGCAGAAGGCCAAGCGCAAGGCCGCCGAACAAGTGCGCGACGTGGCAGCGGAATTGCTGGATATCTATGCTCGCCGGGCCGCGCGCGAGGGCTATGCGTTCGCGGACCCGAAAGCCGACTACGAAACCTTCAGCGCCGGCTTCCCCTTCGAAGAGACCGTCGACCAGCAGACCACCATCGAAGCCGTGCGCGCCGACATGCTCGCGCCCAAGCCCATGGACCGGCTGGTGTGCGGCGACGTGGGCTTCGGCAAGACCGAAGTGGCGATGCGTGCCGCGTTCATTGCCGTACACGGCGGCAAGCAGGTGGCGATCCTGGTGCCCACCACCCTGCTCGCCCAACAGCACTACAACAGTTTCCGCGACCGCTTTGCCGACTGGCCGGTGACGGTGGAAGTGATGAGCCGCTTCAAATCCGCCAAGGAAGTGAACGCCGCCGTCGCCGACCTGGCCGAGGGCAAGATCGACATCGTCATCGGCACGCACAAGCTGCTGCAGGACGACGTGAAGATCAAGAACCTGGGGCTGGTGATCATCGATGAAGAGCACCGTTTTGGCGTACGCCAGAAAGAACAGCTCAAGGCCCTGCGCAGCGAAGTCGACATCCTGACCCTGACCGCCACGCCGATCCCGCGTACGTTGAACATGGCGGTGTCGGGCATGCGCGACCTGTCGATCATCGCCACGCCGCCGGCCCGGCGCCTGTCGGTGCGCACATTCGTCATGGAGCAGAACAAGAGCACGGTCAAGGAGGCCTTGCTACGCGAGCTGCTGCGCGGCGGCCAGGTCTATTACCTGCACAACGACGTGAAGACCATCGAGAAGTGCGCCGCCGACCTGGCCGAGTTGGTGCCGGAAGCACGCATCGGCATCGGCCACGGACAAATGCGTGAGCGCGAGCTCGAACAGGTGATGAGCGACTTCTACCACAAGCGCTTCAACGTGCTGATCGCCTCGACCATCATCGAGACCGGCATCGACGTGCCAAGCGCCAACACGATTATCATCGAGCGCGCCGACAAATTCGGCCTGGCCCAGTTGCACCAATTGCGTGGCCGGGTCGGACGCAGTCACCACCAGGCCTACGCCTACCTGCTGACACCGCCGCGCCAGCAGATCACCCCGGACGCGGAAAAACGCCTGGAAGCCATTGCCAACACCCAGGACCTGGGCGCCGGCTTCGTACTGGCCACCAATGACCTTGAAATCCGTGGCGCTGGCGAGTTGCTTGGCGATGGCCAGAGCGGGCAGATCCAGGCAGTGGGTTTCACCCTGTACATGGAAATGCTTGAACGGGCGGTCAAGTCGATCCGCAAGGGCGAGCAACCGAACCTCGACCAGCCCCTCGGCGGCGGCCCGGAAATCAACCTGCGGGTGCCAGCGCTGATCCCCGAGGATTACCTGCCGGATGTTCATGCACGCCTGATCCTCTACAAACGCATCGCCTCGGCCACCGACGAGGAAGGCCTGAAGGACCTGCAAGTGGAGATGATCGACCGCTTCGGCCTGCTTCCGGAGCCGACCAAGAACCTGGTACGCACAACGCTGCTCAAGCTCAAGGCAGAGCAATTGGGCATCAAGAAAGTCGACGGCGGCCCCAACGGCGGCCGGATCGAGTTCGAGGCACAGACCCCGGTTGATCCGCTGGTCCTGATCAAGCTGATCCAGGGCCAGCCCAAACGCTACAAATTCGAAGGCGCCACGATGTTCAAGTTCATGGTGCCCATGGAACGCCCGGAAGAGCGCTTCAATACCGTAGAGGCGCTGTTCGAGCGCCTCAATCCGACCACTGCTTGAAGGACGCCCAATGCGCCTGTTTCGCTCCTTGACGTTGTTGATGACGCTGATCGCTCCCCTGGCGGTTGCCGACGACTTGTACCAGGTTGAAATGATTCTGGTCCGCCAGAATGCCGAGCCGGCCATCATCAGCCGCGCCGCGCCGGAGGACTGGGATGCCGGCGCACAACGCCTGGGCGCGGACAGCCAGCGCACGCCGGCGATGGGCAACATCGTCGAGAAGCTCAACGCCAGCGGTCAATACACCGTGCTGATGCACAAGGCCTGGCAACAGAACCTGGGCGAACAGGGCAGCAAGATTGCCGTCAGTGATGGCGCCGAGCAGTTCGGCCAGTTTCCCATCGAGGGCACCCTCGAACTGAAATTGGGCCGTTTCACTGACGTAGACGCCGACTTCTGGATCAACCAGATCGACGCCAATGGGCTGGTCACGGCCAGCGAGCGCTTGAAACAACAGAGCCATACCAAGAACGGCCAGCTGAACTTCCTCGATAACGGCCACCTTGGCTTGTTGATCAAGATCACCTCGTTGACTGCGCCTGCGCCTCGGCAGGCACCTGACGTCATTCCAGACTGATCGGCGCGCCCATGCCCTCGCCCCTGAGCAAACCGCTGGCACCTTCCTGGGTCAATCGATTCAAGGAACAAAGCCTGGAGCGTGGGCGCCGATACGCGCTGGAAAACCGCGTGAGGGTCGTCGAGGCCGGCGACAGCACCATCATCGCCAGCTGCGAAGGCTCGGGCGGCAGCGTCTACCGTCAGACCATTCGCCTCAAGGAGTCAGCCAAAGGCACATTGATCCTGCTAGACGCCGCGTGCTCCTGCCCGGTGCGCATCAATTGCAAGCATTGCGCAGCGGTGCTGCTGCAAGTTCAGGAAACCCTGGCCTACCCGGCCGCCGAAAAAGACGCGCAATTGCTGGAAAAACTCCAGGCAGTGCTGGACAACCGCAGCCCCAAGGCCCCGCCCCAAGTTCTGGTGGAAAACGTGCAGCCGGTGCCACGGCTTTGGCTGGCAAGTGTCGAGTTCAGCGCCTTCGAGCCGCGCAACGGCAAGATGCAGCGTTATATCCAGCACCGCGCCGCCTTGTCCTTCAGTTATCTGGACGAGTACGTCAGCGGCCAGCGCAACACCGACGTACTGATTCGCCAGGAAACCCAGACGCTGCGGATAAAACGCCAGATCGAAGTGGAACAGTCCTACCGCGAGCAGTTGCGAATTCTTGGATTCAAGGTTGCGACCCGACAAAGCAAGGCTCTACCGGAGAGCGCTGGCGAACTGTACGAAATGGTCAACGACAGCGCCTGGCTGACCTTTACCCTCAATGACCTGCCAAAGCTGCGCACCCAGGGTTGGGAATTGCAGATTGATGAAGACTTCGGCTTCGACCTGACGGCGGTGGATGAGTGGTACGCCACGGTCGATGAGACTCCGGAGCGTGACTGGTTCGACCTGGAGCTGGGCATCATCGTCAACGGCGAGCGACTGAGCCTGCTGCCTATCCTGTTGAACCTGATGCGCTCGCATATTGAGCTATTCAACCCGGAACGACTGGCCAGGCGCCGCGATGACGAACTTATCCTGGTTAACTTGCCGCACCGGCCCAACTCGGAATTCGGCCCTCAGCAAGTTGCCCTGCCGTACGGGCGGTTGAAGCCCGTGCTGGCGACCCTCGGCGAGTTCTACCTGCAAGAGCCCGGCACCACCAAACTGCGCCTCAACAGCGCCGATGCCCTGCGCCTGAACCCATTGCAGGACATGCCGCTGCGCTGGGAAGGTGGCGAGCACATACGCAGCCTGGCCCAACGCTTGCGGGACATCAAGGACTACACCGCCACCGCCCCGCAGGGCTTGAACGCCACGCTGCGACCCTACCAGCTCGAAGGTTTGAGCTGGATGCAATCGCTAC
This sequence comes from Pseudomonas algeriensis, assembly GCF_048847255.1. NCBI lineage: Bacteria > Pseudomonadati > Pseudomonadota > Gammaproteobacteria > Pseudomonadales > Pseudomonadaceae > Pseudomonas > Pseudomonas algeriensis. The sequence goes on from NZ_JBKKRK010000003.1 coordinate 260,439, forward strand.
GACAGCTGGAAGTAGGCGGGATTCTCGCGGACGACATGGGACTGGGCAAAACCCTACAGACCCTGGCGCACATTCTTAGCGAAAAAAACGCTGGGCGCCTGGACCGACCGTGCATGGTGGTGATGCCGACGAGCCTGATTCCCAACTGGCTCGACGAAGCCTCGCATTTCACTCCGCAGCTCAAAGTACTGGCGCTGTACGGTGCCGGGCGCAAGAAACATTTCGAGCGCCTGGCCGATTACGACTTGATCCTGACCACCTATGCGCTGCTTCCCAAGGATGTCGAACGCCTCAAGGCGCAGCCGCTGCATTTACTGATCCTGGATGAAGCCCAGTACATCAAGAACCCCACCAGCAAAGCCGCCCAAGCCGCCCGGGAACTCGATGCCAGGCAACGGTTGTGCCTGTCCGGTACACCACTGGAAAACCACCTTGGTGAACTCTGGTCACTGTTTCACTTCCTGCTGCCGGGCTGGCTTGGCGACGTCAAGAGCTTCAATCGCGACTACCGCGTACCGATCGAAAAGCGCGGCAGCGACGTACGATTGCAACACCTGAACGGTCGGATAAAACCATTCTTGCTGCGCCGTACCAAAGAGCAAGTGGCGACGGAGCTGCCACCCAAGACCGAAATCATCCATTGGGTGGAACTCAGCGACGCCCAGCGGGATGTCTACGAGACGATGCGCCTAGCGATGGACAAAAAGGTGCGCGACGAGATCACCCGCAAAGGCGTGGCGCGCAGCCAGATCATCATCCTGGAAGCGCTGCTCAAGCTGCGCCAGGTGTGCTGCGATTTGCGCCTGATCAGTGATGCCACCGTGCCCACCCGCGGCAGCACCTCGGGCAAGCTCGACAGCCTGATGGAAATGCTTGAGGAATTGTTCGAAGAAGGTCGGCGGGTGCTGCTGTTTTCACAGTTCACCTCCATGTTGGCGCTGATTGAAGATGAGCTGAAAAAACGCGGCGTGGACTACGCCATCCTCACCGGCCAGACCCGAGACCGGCGCACGCCAGTGAAGGAATTCCAAAGCGGCAAGCGTCAGATCTTTCTGATCAGCCTGAAGGCCGGCGGCGTGGGCCTGAACCTGACAGAAGCGGACACGGTGATTCACTACGATCCTTGGTGGAACCCCGCCACCGAAAACCAGGCGACCGACCGCGCCTATCGCATTGGCCAGGAAAAACCGGTGTTCGTGTACAAACTGATTGCCCGCGGCACGGTGGAAGAAAAGATCCAGCTGCTGCAAAAAGAAAAGTCCGACCTGGCGGCCGGCGTGCTGGATGGGCGTGTGGCTGGGGATTGGAAACTGCAGAACGAAGACATCGAGGCGCTATTTGCGCCGCTGCCGGACAAGCTGGAGAAGCGCTGAAACTCCTTGATTGTGGGAGCGAGCAGGCTCGCTCCCACAAGATCATTCTCCAATAAACCGGACTTTCTAGCCCGCCATCAACACCCGTGCCAGGGTCGACTTCACTTTACCCATTCCGTCATGCAGGGCCTGCTCGATCTCCGCCATGGTAATCACCGCAGTGGATTTGCCCGCCGCCGGGTTCACCACCAGCGCCAGGCAGGCGTAGTCCAGTTCCAGCTCACGAGCCAGCGCCGCCTCCGGCATGCCCGTCATGCCGACGATATCGCAGCCATCGCGCTCCAGGCGGGCGATTTCGGCCACGGTTTCCAGGCGCGGCCCCTGCGTGCAGGCATAGACACCGTGACTGCTATAGCCGCAGCCTTCGGCAGCCAGGGCCGCAATCAATTGCTGGCGCAGCGATTCCGTGTAGGGGTAGCTGAAATCAATGTGGGTCACCGCCTCCAGGTCATCGGCGAAATACGTATGCTGGCGACCGCTGGTGTAATCGATCAACTGGTGGGGCACGCAAAAATGACCGGTGCCCATCGCGGCGTGGATCCCGCCGACGGCGTTGACCGCCAGGACCGCCTCGGCGCCCGCCTGCTTCAGCGCCCAGAGATTGGCGCGATAGTTGACCTGATGCGGCGGGAAACGGTGGGGATGGCCATGGCGTGCCAGAAACAACACCTCACGCCCGGCGTATTCGCCGATCTGCACCTCGGCTGATGGCGCGCCGTAGGGCGTCTCCACCGCCAGGGATTGGCGAATGGTCAGGCCTTCCAGCTGGGTCAGGCCGGTGCCGCCGATAATTGCGTAAACAGTCATCGAAACATCCTTAATCAATCAGTTGAGCGGCTTTCAACGCGCCGATCGCTGTCAACCAGCGCGGATCCTGACGGTACTCGGTACTGGCGAAGGCCTGGCCGCGCATACGGGCAATCCGCGCCGACGGCGTGACCTTCAGGCGCTGGGCAGCGCTCAAGGCGAGCTCGGCGGCCGCGCGGTCGTTGCAGACCAGCCCCATGTCGCAGCCCGCGGCCAAGGCAGCCTCGATCCGACTGGCGGCATCGCCGACCACGTGGGCGCCGGCCATCGAAAGATCATCGCTGAAGATCACGCCATCAAACTGCAACTCGCCGCGCAGGACGTCTTGCAGCCAACGACGGGAGAACCCTGCCGGGCTGGCATCCACCTGGGGATAAATGACATGGGCGGGCATGACGGCCGCCAGCTTCTTGCTCAGCTTGGCAAACGGTACCAGGTCGCAGGCTCGGATCTGTTCGAGACTGCGTTCGTCAGTAGGAATGGCGACATGGGAGTCTGCCTCGGCCCAGCCATGCCCCGGAAAATGCTTGCCTGTAGCCGCCATTCCCGCGGCGTTCATGCCACGGATAAACGCACCTGCCAGCAGTGTGGCGCGCTCGGGGTCGCCTTCGAAGGCACGACTTCCTACCACCGCGCTGCGTTGGTAATCGAGGTCCAGCACGGGGGCGAAACTCAAATCGAGGCCGACCGCGAGCACTTCGGTGGCCATGATCCAGCCGCACTGCTCGGCCAAGTACTCGGCGTTCGGGTTATCGGCTATGGCCCTCATCGCCGGCAGACGCACGAAGCCTTGGCGCAGGCGTTGCACCCGGCCGCCCTCCTGGTCGACCGCCAACAACAGATCGGGGCGAATGGCCCGGATCGAGGCGCTCAGCTCGCGCACCTGGCGGGGATGCTCGATATTGCGGGCAAAAATGATCAGTCCACCCACTTCGGGCTGACGCAACAGATGGCGATCTTCAGCCGTCAGCCAGGTTCCGGCGACGTCCACCATCAACGAGCCTTGAAGGGCACCAGTCATAACAGTTCCTTTTAATAACGAGGGACGCGCGCGATGCTGCATCCGCCACGGCACCGCCAGGCTGAAGGGCCGGCAGACCGCGCGGGCGAAGAATATTGAGACGAATTCAAAAGGAGAATCGGCATGGGCGGCTAGCTTAGCGGATGTAGCCATCCGCGCCCACCCGTGTGCCTATGCCTTGGCGAGCGCCGGCGTCGATTTGCTGCGCGGACGCAGCTGCGCGGCCGCCATTGCTTCATCGGTGACGCCGCTTTCGGCGCGCATGCCCGCTGCCAGGAACGGCACCATCAGGCGCATCACCTGCTCGATCGACGTATTCACGCCGAAGTCGGTCTCGGCGATAGCCCGCAGCGCCTTGATGCCCGACATGCTGAATGCCGCGGCACCGAGCATGAAGTGCACACGCCAGAACAATTCGATAGGTGGTATGCGCGGCGCGGCTTCGTTGACCAGCAGCATGTAGCGACGGAACACCTTGCCGTACATGTCTTCGAGATAGCGCCGCAAGTGCCCTTGGCTCTGGCTGAATGCCAGGCCCAGCAGACGCATGAATATGGAGAGGTCGTTACCGCTGCGTGGCTGGACCACGAGGGCTTGTTCGACCAGGATCTCGAGCAGCTCTTCCAGAGTGGGCTTGACGTCAGGCTTGGCCTGGCGACGCTCCAGCTCGCGATCGAGGCTGATACAGAACGGCCCTAGGAAGCGCGAAAATACCGCTTGGATCAGGGCTTTTTTCGAGCCGAAGTGGTAGTTCACCGCCGCCAGGTTCACCCCGGCCTTGCTGGTAATCAGACGCAAAGAGGTTTCGGCGAAACCTTTTTCCGCGAACAATTGCTCGGCAGCATCGAGAATGCGTTCAACGGTTTCCGACTGGGCCATGGCTACTCCGCCTGACAAACACTTGTTTGAAACATACGTTTCAGCCTGGGGCTTGTCAAGCCTGCCGGGGCATTTTGCGAACGTCCGGTCAGGTATTTAACCACACCTTTGGCGAGCTGTAGCACAGTCCCTGCCAGCGGTTCCATCAACCGTCTGGCAGCCTGGCGAAAAAGGAGGATTGCCAACTGACTCGTACTGTATATAATCCCAGTCACTGTATAAAAAGACAGAGCGATCGATATGCTAAAGCTGACGCCACGCCAAGCAGAGATTCTGGCCTTCATCAAACGCTGCCTAGAAGACAACGGCTATCCGCCGACCCGTGCGGAAATCGCTCAGGAACTGGGTTTCAAATCCCCCAACGCGGCTGAAGAGCACCTCAAGGCGCTGGCCCGCAAGGGTGCAATAGAAATGACGCCCGGAGCATCCCGGGGGATTCGCATCCCCGGCTTCGAAGCCAAGGCCGACGACACCACCCTGCCTATCATCGGGCGCGTGGCCGCCGGCGCGCCTATCCTCGCCCAGCAGCACGTCGAGGAGTCTTGCAACATCAATCCTTCGTTCTTTCACCCGAGGGCCGATTATCTTCTGCGCGTGCACGGTATGAGCATGAAGGACATCGGTATCTTCGATGGCGATCTCCTGGCTGTCCACACCACCCGTGAAGCCCGTAACGGCCAGGTCGTGGTGGCGCGGATCGGCGATGAAGTCACCGTCAAGCGCTTCAAGCGCGAGGGCAGCAAGGTCTGGTTGATCGCCGAGAACCCGGAATTCGCCCCCATCGAAGTGGACCTGAAAGACCAGGACCTGGTTATCGAAGGCTTGAGCGTTGGCGTCATTCGCCGCTAAAGGAGGCTTTATGCAATTTCCTCATACACCACAGCACACACAACTTCCGCTGTTCGAGGCATTCATGGCCCAACCGCTGGTTCCAGTCCTGAACGAGGTCATCGAGTCGCCCTGGAGCGTCGAACCCGAGGCTTTCAGCGAGCTGTCGTTGCGTGGTGCGGCGGGAAATTGCCTGAACCTGCTAGCGCCGATCCTGAGAGAACTGAGCCAGGACCAGGACGCTCGCTGGCTTACGCTGATCGCACCACCGGCCAGCGTAACGCAGGCCTGGTTGCGAGACGCTGGTCTCAATCGCGAGCGAATCCTGCTATTGCAGCCGCGCGGCAGCCAGAGCGCCCAGCAGTTGACCTGCGAAGCGTTGCGCCTGGGGCGCAGTCATACGGTGGTTAGCTGGCTCAATCCCTTGACCGCGACCGCGCGTCAGCAATTGATCAGCGCCGCGCGCACCGGCGATGCACAAAGCCTGAATATTCGATTGGGATAAACGCAGGGCTTCTCCAGGACAGAGAAGCCAGACCAGTCACATTGCTTCAAAAGCCGACAAACGGGGATCAATGTAGAACCCGCGGCCCCTCTTCCTTGTTGAATTCGCCTTCAACCAGGCGACCTGCCATCTGGACACCCACGCTGAGCATCGCCTTGGCGACCTCGACATGTTGGCCCTGAAGAAACACCTTGGCATCCTCGGAGAAGTTCAGGGTAACCAGCGAACCCTCGTCTTCAGCCCGGCGCAGCTCAATGCGACCATCAGGAAGTTCGACAATTTCTAGAAAGGACGTAGGCATAAAAGTCTGTTCTCCACGAAAGGCGGGGATTATATAGTCATCGGCCAAGCTTCGCTCAGGATCTTGACCAAGCGTTACCGACGGCCATCACGTCAGCATTCGTTCAAGCCGTCACGGAACCGAACCGCCAGGCTTTTGAGATTCTGACGCCAGCTCTCCAACTCTTCCCGACTCAGCTCTGGCTCTGGTTCCTGCTCGTCAAGATTGACCGCGACAATCAACGGCTGGGTAACATCACCTTTCGGTTTACGCGGGGCCCGTGGCGGCTGGAATAACGCGGCATGAGCCGCCAGCAACTTGGCCAGCCAGGTCTCGCGGTTCTGCGCCAACTCGACCATTTCCGCCAGCTCGGGAATCGCAAGGCTGTCCAGTACTTCTGGCATCAGCATCAGTTCGGCCCGAGACGCATTCGCCTGGGGCAAGCGATAGAACCCGGCAATTTCGTGGCAAAGACCCAGCAAGGCGCCGTACAAATGAAACAGCACGGATTCACGCCCAGCCTGGACCAGCGCGGGAGCATTCATGGCGCGCCCATCCTCTGCCCTGGCAAGCGCTTCGAGCGACAGGCCGGCAAAATAAATCTTCTGATTGGTACGGGTGTAGAGTTCGTGGGCCATGGCGGCATTCTCCCCAACGAAATAAAAGCGTCACGCAGGTGCGACAGTGTCGTGGATCAACCGAAGCTACTGCAAGCCAAAAACTGAAAGGCCGAATGAAAACCCAAGGGTTGTCATGCGGCCTTTTGCTTACGCGGCGTTTAGAACAACGACTGAATCGCCCAGCGGGAGCAAGCTCCCTCGCCACGAGGATCGCGCAGATTCAAATCCTTTCGCCATCAATCAGCGCTTGTCTTCAACGGTCCACTTACCACCGTCGTAGAACGCTTTCCAACCGGTAGGCTTGCCGTCAACCTCGGTCTGCACGTATTGCTCCTTGGTCTTGCGGCTGTAGCGGATCACCGCTGGGCGGCCATCCGGATCCTTCTGCGGCGCGTCGCAGAGGAAATGATACTTCGGATCGATCTCATCCTTGTGCGGCAAGATCTCGATCACCAGCGGCGCCCGAGTCTCGCGATTCTTCGGAAACTGGCTGGCTGCCAGGAACAGGCCGGATGCACCATCACGAAGGATGTAGGTGTCATTTACCTTCTCGCACTTGAGCTCGGGCATCTTCACCGGATCCATCTTCGGCGGCGCCGCGTCACCGCTCTTGAGCAGCTTGCGGGTGTTCTTGCAGGTCGGATTGGTGCAACCGAAGAACTTGCCGAAACGGCCGGTTTTCAGCTGCATTTCGCTGCCACACTTGTCGCATTCCAGGCTCGGACCTTCGTAGCCCTTGATGCGATAGGTGCCCTCTTCGATCTCGTAGCCGGCGCAGTCAGGATTGTTACCGCAGATGTGCAGCTTGCGCTTTTCATCCAGCAGGTAAGCATCCATCGCTGTGCTGCAGATAGGGCAACGGTGTTTGCCGCGCAGCACCAGAGACTCCGACTCACCTTCGTCGTCCGCGGCGATTTCGTCGCCTGGCACCAGGTTGACCGTCGCCTTGCAGCGCTCCTTCGGCGGCAGGCTGTAACCCGAGCAACCCAGGAATACACCGGTCGACGCGGTACGGATCTGCATCGGACGCCCGCAGGTCTGGCATGGAATATCGGTCATGACCGGCTGGTTCGCCCGCATGCCGCTTTCCGGACTTTCGGCCACTTCCAGTTTTTTCTTGAAGTCGCCGTAGAACTCGTCGAGTACGTTCTTCCAGTCCCGCTCACCCTGGGCCACGTCGTCCAGGTTCTCTTCCATGCCGGCGGTGAAGCCGTAGTCCATCAGGTTCGAGAAACTCTCGGACAAGCGCTCGGTGACGATGTCCCCCATCTTTTCCGAATAGAAGCGACGGTTGTGCAGCGTCACGTAGCCGCGATCCTGGATGGTGGAAATGATCGCCGCATAGGTCGAAGGACGACCGATGCCACGCTTTTCCATCTCCTTGACCAGGCTGGCCTCGGAATACCGTGCCGGCGGCTTGGTGAAGTGCTGGGTCGGATCCAGCTTGATCAGCTTCATCACGTCGCCCTGGGCCATGTCCGGCAGGACGTCATCGTCCCCCGGCTTGGTGATCTGCGGCATGACGCGGGTATAGCCGTCGAACTTCAGGATACGACCCTTGGCGCGCAGCTCGAAATCGCCAGCACCGACGCTGACCGTGGTCGACAGGTATTGCGCAGGTAGCATCTGGCATGCCAGGAACTGGCGCCAGATCAGCTCGTAGAGACGCTCGGCGTCGCGTTCCATGCCCGACAGCTTGCTTGGCTCGGTATTGGCGTCGGAAGGACGAATCGCTTCGTGAGCCTCCTGGGCGCCTTCCTTGCTGCTGTACACGTTCGGCGTATCCGGCAGGTACTTCTTGCCAAACTCGCTTTCTATATAAGTACGCGCCATCGCCACGGCATCGGCCGAGAGATTGGTCGAGTCGGTACGCATATACGTGATGTAGCCCGCTTCGTACAGACGCTGGGCCATCATCATGGTCTTCTTCACACCGAAGCCCAGGCGGTTGCTCGCCGCCTGCTGCAAGGTGGACGTAATGAAGGGCGCCGACGGCTTGCTGCTGGTGGGCTTGTCTTCGCGCTTGACGATGCTGTAGCTGGAAGCCTTGAGCTTCTCCAGCGCTGCCATGGCCTGGGCTTCATTGAGCGGCTTGAAGGCTTCGCCTTTCTCGCGAGCCACTTCGAAACGCACGGTAGCGCCCTTGGCGGTACCGAGATCAGCATGGACTTCCCAATATTCTTCGGGATTGAACGCACGGATTTCCCGCTCGCGCTCCACCACCAGCTTTACCGCCACCGACTGCACACGACCGGCCGACAGGCCACGGGCGATCTTGGCCCACAACAATGGCGAGACCATGTAGCCCACGACGCGGTCAAGGAAGCGCCGCGCCTGTTGGGCATTGACCCGGTCGATGTCCAGCTCGCCCGGCTGGGAGAAGGCTTCCTGGATAGCCTTCTTGGTGATTTCGTTGAACACCACGCGCTTGTAGCGGCTGTCATCCCCACCGATGGCTTCGCGCAGGTGCCAGGCGATGGCTTCCCCTTCGCGGTCCAAGTCCGTCGCGAGATAAATGGTGTCGGCGTCCTTGGCGAGCCGACGCAGTTCTTCGATGACCTTTTCCTTGCCCGGAAGGATCTCGTACTTGGCTTTCCAGCCGTGCTCCGGATCGACTCCCATGCGTGAGACCAGCTGCTTGCGCGCCTTGTCTTTCGGCGACAGCGCCGGCGCTTCACCAGCGGCCGCCTTGCCGCGCTTGGCGGCTGGCTCCTTGCTGGCGCTAGCCGAACCGCTGGTGGGCAGGTCTCGGATATGGCCGATACTCGACTTCACCACGTATTGGTTGCCCAGATACTTGTTGATGGTCTTGGCCTTAGCCGGGGATTCCACAATGACCAGCGATTTGCCCATGGATCAGAAAATTCCTGAATTCTAAAAAGTGAAAGGCGGTTGGCGCCTGACGCGGCACCGCTATATATAGTGGCTGCAAGGTGAGGTCAAGGGCGGGGTCGCCCTCACACTGGCCTCAAGACTTGGAAAAGATGCTCTCCTCGACCTGCACCAAAGCAAAGCGCGGCACCTGTTCGCCGTCAACTTCGACAGACTCCTGGAACATGCTCAACGGACGCACCCAAAAGCCGTAATCGCCATACAGGGCTTGATAGAAGACCACTTCTTCCTCGGTCTCGGAATGCCGCGCAACGCTGAATACGCGGTACTGCGGACCTTTGTAATGTTGGTAGAGCCCAGGTTGTATCGGCATGCGTTGGCCCTCACTCAAATTTTTTTCAAAATAAAAACAAAATCTTTCTTTTACTAAACCCGAAAAACAAAAACCGGGGCACTTGGCCCCGGCTTCCATCAACGCAACGCTTAGACGCGTTCGAAGACAGTGGCGATGCCCTGGCCGAGGCCAATGCACATGGTGGACACCCCTAAAGTGCCGCCGTTCTGCTTCATGACGTTGAGCAGCGTGCCAGAGATACGCGCACCAGAGCAACCGAACGGGTGACCCAGGGCGATCGCGCCGCCGTGCAGGTTAACCTTCTCGTTCATCTTGTCGAGTACTTTCAAATCTTTCAGCACAGGCAGCGCCTGTGCGGCGAAAGCTTCGTTGAGCTCGAAGAAGTCGATATCGGAAATGCTCAGGCCCGCGCGCTTCAAGGCTTTCTGCGTAGCCGGTACTGGACCATAGCCCATGATCGCCGGGTCCACACCCGCGACAGCCATCGAACGAATCACGGCCATCGGCTGGATGCCCAGGTCCTGGGCACGCTGGGCCGACATCACGATCATGCACGAGGCACCGTCGGTGATCTGCGACGAAGTACCCGCCGTCACGGTGCCGCCCTTAGGATTGAAGGCCGGCTTCAAGGTCGCCAGGCTTTCCAGGGTGGTTTCCGGACGAATGGTTTCGTCGTAGTCGAACAGTTTCAAGAAGCCGTTCTCGTCGTAGCCCTGCATCGGGATGATTTCATCCTTGAACTTGCCTTCCACCGTCGCCTTGTGGGCGAGCTGGTGGGAGCGCACGCCAAAGGCGTCCTGCTGTTCGCGGGTGATGCCATGCATCTTGCCGAGCATTTCCGCGGTCAGGCCCATCATGCCCGAGGCTTTTGCCGCGTACAGCGACATGTGCGGGTTCGGATCGACACCGTGCATCATGCTCACGTGGCCCATGTGCTCGACACCACCGACCACGAACACATCACCGTTACCAGTCATGATCGCCTGGGCGGCGGTGTGCAGCGCGCTCATGGACGAACCGCACAGGCGGCTGACCGTCTGGCCGGCAGCGGTGTGAGGGATCTGGGTCATCAGCGAAGCCATGCGGGCGATGTTCCAGCCCTGCTCCAAGGTCTGGTTCACGCAGCCCCAGATCACGTCCTCGACTTCGTTGGGGTCGACCTTGACGTTGCGTTCCAGCAGTTTGCTGATCAGGTGCGCCGACATGTCTTCGGCGCGAGTGTTGCGGTGCATGCCGCCCTTGGAGCGGCCCATCGGCGTACGACCGAAGTCGACAATCACGACGTCTCTAGGATTCAAGCTCATAAATGTTCTCTCGCTCTAGTCGTTGGGCGCTTAACCGAAGAAACGCTGGCCGTTCTTGGCCATTTCACGCAGCTTCGCGGTCGGGTGGTACAACGCGCCCAGATCAGCGTACTGGTCAGCCAGGGCAACGAACTCGGCCACACCGATCGAATCGATGTAGCGCAGCGCACCGCCACGGAATGGAGGGAAACCGATGCCGTAGACCAGACCCATGTCGGCTTCGGCGGCGGTTTCGACAATGCCGTCTTCCAGGCAACGCACGGTTTCCAGGCACAGCGGGATCATCATCCAGTTGATGATGTCCTCGTCGGTGACTTCGCGCTGCTCGTAGACGATCGGCTTGAGCACTTCGAGCACCGACGAATCGGCGACTTTCTTCTGCTTGCCGCGCTTGTCGGTTTCATAGGCGTAGAAGCCCTTGCCGTTCTTCTGTCCCAGGCGCTTGGCTTCGTAGAGCACGTCGACGGCGGAACGACGGTCGTCTTTCATGCGGTCCGGGAAGCCTTCAGCCATGACGTCGCGACCGTGGTGGCCGGTGTCGATGCCGACCACGTCCATCAGGTACGCCGGGCCCATCGGCCAGCCGAATTTTTCCATGATCTTGTCGATGCGCACGAAGTCCACACCGGCACTGACCAGCTTGGCGAAACCGCCGAAGTACGGAAACAGCACGCGGTTGACCAAAAAGCCCGGGCAATCGTTGACGACGATCGGGTTCTTGCCCATTTTTTTGGCGTAGGCCACGGTGGTGGCAATCGCCTCCTCGCTGGATTTCTCGCCACGGATCACTTCCACCAGGGGCATCATGTGCACCGGGTTGAAGAAATGCATGCCGACGAAGTTTTCCGGACGCTTGAGGGCTTTGGCCAGCAGCGAAATGGAAATGGTCGAGGTGTTCGACGCGAGGATGGTGTCCTCTTTGACCTTGTCTTCGACTTCAGCCAGAACCGCCTGCTTGACCTTCGGGTTCTCGACAACCGCTTCGACCACCAGGTCGACGTGGCCGAAATCGCCGTAGGACAACGTCGGACGAATGCCATTGAGCACTTCGGCCATCTTCGCGGCGGTCATGCGACCTTTGTCGACGCGACCGACCAGCAGCTTGGCGGCTTCGGCCAACCCCTGCTCGATGCCGTGTTCATTGATGTCCTTCATCAGGATCGGCGTGCCCTTGGACGCCGACTGATAGGCGATGCCGCCACCCATGATGCCGGCGCCGAGCACGGCGGCCTGTTTCACGTCACGGGCAATTTCGTCGTAGGCCTTGGCCTTTTTCTTCAGCTCCTGATCATTGAGGAACAGACCGATCAGGCTCTGGGCGGCAGACGTCTTGGCCAGTTTCACGAAACCGGCGGCTTCGACTTCCAAGGCTTTGTCGCGACCGAAATTCGCGGCTTTCTGGATGGTCTTGATCGCCTCGACCGGCGCCGGGTAGTTCGGGCCCGCCTGGCCGGCGACGAAACCTTTGGCGGTCTCGAAGGCCATCATCTGTTCGATGGCGTTCAGCTTGAGTTTTTCCAGCTTCGGCTGGCGCTTGGCCTTGTAGTCAAACTCGCCGCTGATGGCGCGCTTGACGGTTTCAAGGGCCGCCTCCAGAAGCTTGCCGGGTTCGACCACCGCATCCACGGCGCCGACTTTCAGCGCGTCTTCGGCACGGTTTTCCTTGCCAGCGGCAATCCACTCGATAGCGTTGTCAGCACCGATCAGGCGCGGCAGGCGCACGGTGCCGCCGAAACCCGGGTAGATGCCCAGCTTGACTTCCGGCAGGCCGATCTTGGCCGCGGTGGACATGACGCGGTAGTCCGCCGCCAGGCACATTTCCAGGCCGCCACCCAGTGCGATGCCGTTGATGGCCGCGACAGTCGGTACGTTGAGGTCTTCAAAGTCGCTGAAGATACGGTTGGCTTCGAGGTTGCCAGCGATCAGTTCGGCATCGGGCAGCTTGAAGTTGTCGACGAATTCGGTGATGTCGGCGCCGACGATGAACACGTCCTTGCCACTGCTGACGATCACACCCTTGATCGACGCATCTGCCTTGATAGTGTCCACGGCCTGACGCAATTCATTCAGGGTTAGACGGTTGAACTTGTTGACGGACTCACCCTTGAGGTCGAATTTCAGTTCGACGATGCCACTTTCAAGAGCCTTAACCGTGATGGCTTTACCTTCGTAAATCATCAACTGATCTCCACGATATGGAAGCTGAACAGTACACGTTGGACGCTGGCCCCTGGCTCCACATGGACATAACCGCCGATGCTACGCCAATCCGCCAGACACACCCGTCAACGCGATAGTCGGGTTCTGTAGGAACGTTCTGAAAATACAAACGCTCAATTCATACGCCCGTTTGATTTGGGTACGTCACCTTCACGGAATTTCCGACAATTGTCAATCGCCCTAAACAGGCGTTTGAACGGGACTCCGCAGTCATTTCCGTACCGCCTGGATCCGTAACACGACCTTGCATCAGCGACCATTCATAGAATCAATCATTAGAAAAGTCGCCCTAATTCCAGGCGCACCGGATTCAACCGACTAAGCTGGTGACAATATGATTGAGTACGCGGGGAACAGGACGTTTCGAAGCACGCCCTGGAAAGAATGGTTTTACCGGCCTGCCTGGCCAACCCGCCCGATGATGCTGTCGGGCTTTTTTACGCTCAGGCCAACGCCTTTAATACGGCAGAAATGTCCTGCAAAACACTGGCTTCGCCTTTCTCTCCCCAATACAGGGCGATCATTTGCCGGTCGGCCTCGACCTTATAGACATTGGCTGGCAATGCTCGGAAGTGGCCGAGCAACGCTTCATCCTGGCACACCTCCTGCCATTGGTTGACCCACACCCCTGGAGCCTTTTGCCAATAACTCCAGCTGGCCGGCTGACTGCCCCGCCGGGCTCGGTGGTACTGCGCACAGGGGTTTGGTGGCTGCTGGCCAAGCCAATGGGGCCAGTCTTGCGGGGTCAATCGCATGGCCAGCCCGAGGCGTCGCGCCTCCATGCGAAGGGCTATACGCCCGCTCTGTGCGCGGGACGGTCGCAACCATGCCAGGGGGCTTAATACCACCAACAGGATTGACACCACTATCCAGACCGTCATATCTGTACTCCCGAATTCTGATGAGCCCATTGACCTGTATCGCCATCAATGCGCTTGAAACCAGCCATACTTACCGTATCGCCATTCTCTGGAGTGCTTTTCATGTACTACGAACACATCCTGGTCGCCGTCGACCTTACTGAAGAATGCGATCCCGTCGTCAAGCGAGCCCTCGCCCTTTGCGAAGGGCGGGACAACAAACTGTCGCTGGTGCATATCGTCGAGCCGATGGCGATGGCCTTCGGCGGTGACGTTCCGATGGATCTTTCCCAGTTGCAACAGCAGCAGTTCGACCAGGCCAAGGAACGCCTTGACCGATTGATCGTGAAATACCCTGCCTTGAAAAAGGAAAACAGCCACCTGACCTATGGCCAGCCGCGCCAGGAGATCCATCACCTGGCCAAGGAGCAAGGCTGCGACCTGATCGTGGTCGGCAGCCATGGCCGCCATGGCCTGGCGTTGCTGCTGGGCTCCACCGCCAACGACGTGCTGCATGGCGCGCCTTGCGATGTGCTGGCGGTGCACCTGGTCAAGCGCACCTGACCCTGGACCTTCGGGAGCGAGCAAGCTGGCTCCCACAAGGGATTGCGTTTCAAATAAAAAAATCCCGGCGTTCATTGCTGAATGCCGGGAATCTTCTCAACAGCGGATCAAGCGTCCAGCTCAGCCCAACGCTCGACCAGCGCATCCAGCTCAGCCTGCAACTGTTCCAGATGCGCGATTACCTTGGCGGTTTCGGCCGCGGGACGCTGGTAGAAGCCGGCATCAGCCATCTCGGCCTCCACCGCGGCGATCTGCTGCTCCTTCGCGTCGATATCACCTGGCAAGGCTTCCAGTTCTCGCTGCAGCTTGTAGCTGAGCTTTTTCTTGGTCGGAGCCGGTGCGGCAGCGGCGGCAACCGGCGCCGGCTCGGCCTTGACGACCGCGGAGTTCAAGTCGGCCTTGCCTGATTTGCTCTCTGTCACACCCAGCAGGCGCGGCGAGCCGCCTTGGCGTAGCCAATCCTGATAACCACCGACATATTCGCGAACCAGCCCCTCGCCTTCGAACACCAACGTGCTAGTGACCACGTTATCGAGGAAGGCCCGATCGTGGCTGACCATCAGCACGGTGCCGTTGAACGTCAACAACACTTCTTCCAGCAGCTCGAGGGTTTCCACGTCCAAGTCGTTGGTTGGTTCGTCGAGCACCAGCAGGTTCGCCGGCTTGCTGAACAACTTGGCCAGCAGCAGCCGCGCCCGCTCACCACCAGACAGCGCTTTCACCGGCGTACGGGCGCGCTGTGGGCTGAACAGGAAGTCGCCGAGGTAACTCAATACGTGGCGGCTCTGGCCATCGATTTCGATGAAGTCGCGGCCTTCGGCGACGTTGTCGATCACGGTTTTTTCCAAGTCCAACTGATGGCGCAACTGGTCGAAATAGGCGACGTCGATCTTTGTCCCCTCCTCCACTTTGCCGCTGGTCGGCACCAGGCCGCCAAGCATCAGCTTGAGCAGGGTCGTCTTGCCGGTACCGTTGGCGCCAAGCAGGCCGATCCGGTCACCGCGTTGCAGGACCATGGAGAAATCCTTGATCAGGAACGGGCCGCCCGGATGGGCGAAACTGACATCTTCCAGCACCATGACCTGCTTGCCCGACTTGTCGGCCGTCTCGAGCTGGATATTGGCCTTGCCGGTGCGCTCGCGACGTTCGCTACGCTCCACGCGCAATGCCTTGAGGGCGCGCACACGGCCTTCGTTACGAGTCCGTCGGGCCTTGATGCCCTGGCGGATCCACACTTCTTCCTGGGCCAGGCGCTTGTCGAACAAGGCGTTGGCGGTTTCTTCCGCCGCCAGCACCGCTTCCTTGTGCACCAGGAAACTGGCGTAGTCGCCGTTCCAATCGATCAGGCCGCCACGATCCAGTTCGAGGATGCGGGTCGCCAGGTTCTGCAGGAAAGAACGGTCGTGCGTGATGAACAGAACCGCCCCTTGGAAATCCTTCAGCGCTTCTTCAAGCCAGGCGATGGCACCGATGTCCAGGTGGTTGGTCGGTTCGTCGAGCAGCAAAAGGTCTGGCTCGGACACGAGGGCCTGGGCCAGCAGCACCCGACGACGCCAGCCGCCGGACAGCTCGGCCAAGGTCTTGTCAGCCGGGAGTTGCAGGCGGCTCAAGGTGCTGTCGACCAATTGCTGCAGGCGCCAGCCATCACGGGCCTCGAGGTCGTGCTGCACATGCATCAGCTTGTCCAGGTCGGCATCGGTGACGATGTTCTGGCTCAGGTGGTGATATTCGGCCAGCAGCGCGCCGACACCGTCCAGGCCTTCGGCAACCACGTCGAACACGGTCCGCTCGTCGGCTACCGGCAGCTCTTGGGGCAGCTCGCCGATTTTCAGCCCGGGCGCACGCCAGACGGAGCCGTCATCGGGCTTCTGATCCCCCTTGACCAGCTTCATCATGCTGGACTTGCCAGTGCCGTTGCGGCCGATGATGCACACCCGCTCTCCACGGGCGATCTGCCAGGACACCTTGTCCAACAACGGCATCGCGCCGAAAGCAAGGGACACATCGCTGAATTTGAGCAGGGTCATGAGCTTCTCCAAAAACCGGGCGCGCATTCTACCTGAGAAGAGACCTCAAAAGTCCGTCAATTTCGTCGTCGAAGCACTCTGTACTACAAATGTTGCCAAGTTGTGCCAACAGTCCCGCAAAGCTTTCGCCGGTTGCTGGCAAAAGGCTAAGCTACAGGCAAATTACCCTGGGTTTCTCCTTGGGCTTGTCATGTTTATCTTTGCCCGGACGTATCATGCGCAGTCGCCTTTTCAGTGTTTTATCTTGTTTGTTTGTATGTGCCACTGCCGTTCAAACCGCCCATGCGGTGGATATTTCCACCCAGCGCCAGTACTACGACGAGGCCAAGCGTGCTCTGGCCAAAGGCGATTCCGCTCCCTACTTTCGCTACAGTCAGGCCCTGCGCGATTATCCGCTGGAACCGTACCTGGCCTATGACGAACTGACTGCGCGACTCAAGAGCGCGAGCAACGCCGAAATCGAAAAATTCCTCGCCGAACATGGCGACCTGCCCCAGGCCAACTGGATGAAGTTGCGCTGGTTGCGCTGGTTGGCCGAACGTGGCGACTGGGCAACCTTCGTCAAGTATTACGATCCCAAGCTCAACTTCACCGAGCTGGATTGCCTCAACGCTCAATATCAACTGAGCCATGGCCTTAAGGCCGAAGGTTATGCCAACGCCGAGAAACTATGGCTTACCGGTAAATCCCAGCCGACGGCTTGCGACGCGCTGTTCGGCATGTGGGCCGCGCAAGGCCAGTTGACCGAGCAGAAACGCTGGGAGCGCGCGAAACTGGCGGCCCAGGCACGCAACTATCCGCTGGCCAATAGCCTGATCAGCGGCCTGACCACCCTTGCCCCCCGAGGCGAGCTGTTGGTTGACGTCGCGCAAAAGCCCGAACTGCTCAACCAGCCTTCGCGCTTCATGCCCGCCGATGAGCCCATGTCCGATGTCGTCAGTCTTGGGCTGCGCCGCCTGGCCCGCCAGGACCCGGAAAAAGCCATGTCATTGCTGGAGGGCTATGCCAGCACCATGCGTTTCTCTCGGGACGAGAAGGTCGCCATCGCCCGGGAAATCGGCCTGACCCTGGCCAAGCGCTTCGATAGCCGCGCCCTGGATGTCATGACCAAATATGACCCGGAGCTTCGGGACGACACCGTATCGGAGTGGCGCTTGCGCCTGCTCCTGCGCCTCGCCCGCTGGGACGACGCCTACCAACTGACCCGCCGCCTGCCCGAATCGCTGGCGAGCACCAATCGCTGGCGCTACTGGCAGGCCCGTAGCCTGGAACTGGCGCAGCCACAGAACCCCGAAGCGCTGACGCTCTACAAGCACCTGGCTCGCGAGCGTGATTTCTACGGTTTCCTGGCCGCCGACCGGTCCCAGTCACCGTATTCGCTGGTGAACAAGCCGCTGCCCATGAGCCAGGCGCTGATCAACAAAGTCCGCAATACACCGGGCATACGCCGGGCACTGGAATTCCACGCGCGTGGTCAAATCGTGGACGGACGCCGCGAGTGGTATCACGTCAGCCGCCATTTCAGCCGGGACGAAATGGTCGCCCAGGCGAAACTGGCCTACGACCTCAAGTGGTATTTCCCAGCTATCCGCACCATCAGCCAGGCCAAATACTGGGATGACTTGGATATCCGTTTCCCGATGGCCTACCGCGACACGCTGGTGCGAGAAGCCAAGATCCGCGGTTTGCACCCTAGCTGGGCGTTCGCCATCACCCGGCAGGAAAGTGCGTTCATGGACGACGCCCGCTCCGGTGTCGGCGCCAGCGGCCTCATGCAATTGATGCCGGCCACGGCCAAGGAAACCGCGCGCAAATTCAATATTCCCCTGGCATCACCGCAGCAAGTCTTCAACCCGGACAAGAATATCCAGCTGGGCGCGGCGTACCTGAGCCAGGTGCACAGCCAGTTCAACGGCAACCGCGTCCTCGCCTCCGCCGCCTACAACGCCGGCCCCGGTCGCGTGCGCCAATGGTTGCGCGGTGCAGACCACCTGAGCTTCGACGTCTGGGTCGAAAGCATCCCCTTCGACGAAACCCGCCAATACGTGCAGAACGTGTTGTCGTACTCGGTCATCTACGGCCAGAAGCTCAACTTGCCGCAACCGCTGGTGGACTGGCATGAGCGGTATTTTGATGATCAGTGAGTGGAAGCCCCATCCTTGAGAAAACTGTGGGAGTAAGCCTGCTCGCGAAGCGATAGACCGGCAACTTTAGGGTTGACTGTCGCACCGCTTTCGCGAGCAGGCTCGCTCCCACAATAGCTTGGCTCGAGCTCAGCTTTGCGACTCACCCTGCTGACTGAACTGCAACGCTGCCAACCGCGCATACAGCGCATTGCTTGCAACCAGTTCCTGATGGCTACCCACCGCAACCACCTTGCCTTGGTCCATCACCGCAATCCGGGCGGCGTTTTTCACCGTGGCCAGGCGATGGGCGATGACCAGGGTGGTACGGTTCTTCATCAGGCTGGGCAAGGCTTGCTGGATCAGGTGTTCACTTTGCGCGTCGAGGGCGCTGGTGGCTTCGTCCAGTAGCAGGATTGGCGCGTCCACCAGCAGGGCCCGGGCGATCGCCAGGCGTTGGCGCTGGCCGCCGGACAGTCCAAGGCCGCCATCGCCCAGGTGGGTCTGGTAGCCGTCAGGCATTTTTTCTATGAAATCATGGGCGTGGGCGATCTGCGCAGCCTCGCGTACCTGCTCGAATGTTGCTTGGGGATTGCCGTAGCGAAGATTTTCTTCGACCGTGCCGAAAAACAGTGCCGGGTTTTGAGAAACCAGGGCGAAATGACGACGCAGGTCCAAAGGGTCGACCGAGGTCAACGGCACGTCGTCGATCAGGATCCGCCCTTGCACCGGATCGTAGAAGCGCAGCAGCAGGTCATACACCGTTGACTTGCCCGCGCCGGATGGCCCGACGAGGGCCAGGGTTTCGCCGGCCTTGATGCTCAGGTCGAGGCCATCGACCGCATAGCTGTCCGGTCGGGAGGGGTAGGAAAAACGCACGCCTTCAAGGCGCAAGTCACCCCGCACCCGCTCCGGCAACGTCACCAGCCCTGTGACCGGTGGCTGGATAATGTTCTGCGAACGCAGCAACTCGGCAATGCGTTCCGCGGCGCCCGCTGCCCGTTGCAGCTCGCCGATCACTTCGCTGAGGGTGCCAAAGGCGCTGCCAACGATCAGGCTGTAGAACACGAACGCCGCGAGCTCGCCGCCGGAAATCCGCCCGGCGATCACATCCATGCCGCCGACCCAGAGCATCACCCCTACCGCACCCAGCACCAGCACGATCACCAGGGTGATCAACCAGGCCCGCTGGGCGATGCGCTTGCGGGCGGTGTCGAAGGCTTGCTCCACCGTCACGGAAAAACGTTGTTCATCCTGGACCTGGTGGTTGTAGGCCTGCACGGTCTTGATCTGGCCGAGGGTTTCGGAGACGTAGCTGCCGACGTCGGCGATGCGATCCTGGCTCTGGCGCGACAAGCTGCGCACCCGTCGCCCGAACACCAGGATCGGCGCCAGGACCAATGGCAGGGCAATGACCACGATACTGGTCAGCTTGGGGTTGGTGACAAACAGCAGCACGATGCCGCCAATCACCATCAAGGCGTTGCGCAGGAACAACGACAGCGACGAACCAATCACCGATTGCAGCAGAGTCGTATCGGCGGTCAGGCGTGACTGGATTTCCGAACTGCGATTGTTCTCGTAGAAGCCCGGGTGCAGATACACCAGGTGATTGAAGACCTGCCGCCGGATATCGGCCACCACCCGCTCACCGATCCATGACACGAGATAAAAGCGTGCAAACGTACCGATAGCCAGGCCCACCACCAGCACCATGAACAGGCCTATGGACTGATTGAGCAGATGCGGCGAACGGGTCATGAAGCCTTGGTCCACCAGCAGGCGGATCCCTTGGCCCATGGACAACGTGATACCGGCCGTGACAATCAGGGCCAGCAAAGCACCGGCGACCTGTTTGCGGTAAGGGGCGATGAAGCCGCTGGCCAGGCGTATTGCGCGGCGATGTCGTGAAGAAAGCATCGAGAGTGTCCGATAATGCAACAGGAAAAGATTGGCCATCAGTACCGAAACGCAGCGGAACCAAGTGGAATCGAAATGAGTCAGGTTAAATATGACCGCCGAGACTAATGCCTAGATGTTATCGGTCTAACGTCTGGCTGGAAACGCGAGTGTGTTTCTGGTTGAGTGGAGCTGTCGTCATGGACCTTCAAGGAGTGTCATGGCTCGGTCACCTGACGACATTACGATAGGCACGCAACCTGATGAGGAGACAGGCCATGTCCTTGCAACACAGCAGCGACGACAAGATTCAAGTAATCCGCACGCAACCGGACCAGTCCCTGGGCTGCTCGTTCATCGATGCCCAAGGGCGCGAAGTACCGATCACCGAAGACATGATCCAGAAAGCCTGCAGCGAGCTGGAGAAACGACTGGTCAAACCTGCCGAACAAAAGTGATACAGCCCGTCTTCAATTGAACCCGACCTTGATGTCGGGTTTTTTATGCCTGTTCACCGGGCTTAAACGATAGTAGCTCCCAAGGCCGTCACGATCTGCTGCAAGGCCGTCGACTGCCCTTCAATACGCACCTTCAAGCTGTCGATCTCCCGGCGTGGCGGGTAATGCTTGCGCAACGCATCAAACGCACTGCGCTGCTCACTCACCGTACCGATCAAGCTGCGGCGAAAATCCGCATCGTCGCGGCGCGGGTCGTACACGCTCCGGCACAACACCGCCAGCGCCCAGGCCGGGTCGGTATCGGCATCCAGCGTGATGCCTCCGAGCCAGGGCCGGGGTAACAAGTCGGCCAGATCGACTTCGGCGGGCCGCCCAAGAAAATCGCACAGGGCCTGGTAGATCTGCGCCGTGCCGCGCTGGCGACCGTCAAGGCTGTAGCCGGCAATGTGCGGGGTGGCGATCACGCAGAGGTCGGCCAGGTCCACGTCCACCGTCGGCTCCTGCTCCCAGACATCAAGCACCGCCTGGAGGTCTTCGCGCTCCAACAGCACCTCGCGCAACGCCGAGTTATCGATGACCGGGCCGCGCGCGGCGTTGATCAGCCAGGTGCCAGGCTTCAGGCTGTTCAAGCGATGCTCATCAAAAAGGTGCCAAGTCACGTGCTCACCCGTGCGAGCCAATGGCGTGTGCAGGCTGATGACGTCGCATTCCTCGATGATCTGCTCCAGGCTCACGTAGTCGCCGCCTTCGGCAGCGTGGCGAGGCGGGTCGCAGACTTTCACAGCCCAGCCCAGGCCCTTGAGCACCTCGATCAACCGCCCACCTACCTGCCCCGCGCCGACCACGCCAAACGTGCGCCGCGCAAGATCCGCGCCTTCGATCTCAGCCAGGGCCATAAGGCTGCCCAGTACGTAATCCACCACGCCACGGGCATTGCAGCCAGGCGCGCTGGCCCAGCGGATGCCGGCCTCGGCAAAATAATCCAGGTCCAGGTGATCAGTGCCAATGGTGCAAGTGCCGACGAAGCGCACCTTGCTGCCTTCCAGCAGGGCTCGATTGACCTGGCTGACCGACCGCACCAACAGCACATCGGCCTGCTCTACCAATGCCCGGTCAATGCCCCGCCCCGGCACCCGGCGGATCTCACCGAAACCTTGGAAAAATGCATCGAGCAGGGGAATGTTTTCGTCGGCGACGATCAGCATGGCAGAGCTCCTTTGGCGGGACGGGCAGTGTAGGCGTTCCTCGCCTCGATGAGCCAGCCCATTACTTCAGTGAACCCGTTTGTGGCGAGGAAGCTTGCTCCCGCTGGCCTGCGAAGCGGGCCCAAAAGGCAGGCGACTGCCGCGCAGTCGAGCGGGAGCAAGTTCCCTCGCCACAACAGCATTCGTACGACTTAGCGAGCGATTACAAATCCACAACACAGGTTTTTTCCTGACCACTGCGTCAAGGCGTAGAATCCGCCGCCTTGCGTTTATCTTTTTCGGATGCTTGCCTCGTGAATCCTGCAATCGACACTCCTTCCGTCCTCTCTCGCCCCGCCCGGGTTCGCCTGGAGCTCAAGACGCTGCTCGCCCTCGCCTTGCCGATCATGGTGGCGCAAATGGCGACCACTGCCATGGGTTTTGTCGATGCGGTGATGGCCGGGCGGGTCGGCCCGCGGGACCTCGCCGCGGTGGCGCTGGGTAATTCGATCTGGGTGCCGGTATTCCTGTTGATGACCGGCACGCTGCTGGCCACTACGCCAAAAGTTGCCCAGCGTTTCGGGGCCGGCACGTTCGAACAGATTGGCCCCTTGGTGCGCCAGGCATTGTGGTTGGCCCTCGCGGTGGGGCTGGTCGCGACATTGGCGCTGTTCAGCGCCGAGCCGATCCTGCATGTGATGCACGTCGATCCCGAATTGATCGGCCCTTGCATGGAATACCTGCGGGGTATAGGCACCGGGCTCCCGGCAGTGGCGCTCTATTACGTACTGCGCTGTTTCAGCGACGGCCTGGGGCGCACGCGACCGGCCATGGTGCTGGGGCTGTGCGGACTGGCGCTGAACATTCCGCTCAATTACATCTTCATCTACGGGCACCTGGGCGTCCCGGCCATGGGCGGGGTTGGCTGCGGCTGGGCCACCGCCATCGTGATGTGGTTCATGGCAGCGGGCATGGCGATCTGGACGTATCGGGCCCCAATCTATCAATCGAGCCGTCTGTTCGCCCGTTTCGACTGGCCGCAATGGTCGATGATCAAGCGCCTGCTGGGCATTGGCCTGCCGATTGGCATCGCGGTGTTTGCCGAGTCGAGCATCTTTGCAGTGATCGCTCTGCTGATCGGCAGCCTCGGCGCCACGGTGGTGGCCGGGCACCAGATCGCGCTGAACTTCAGCTCGCTGGTGTTCATGATCCCCTACTCCCTGGGCATGGCCGTGACGGTACGGGTAGGCCAGGCGCTGGGGCGTGGCCAGCCTCGAGAGGCGCGCTTCGCCGCGGGCGTCGGCATGGGCACGGCCCTGGCGTACGCGTGCCTGTCAGCGAGCGTGATGTTCGCGCTGCGCGGCCCCATCGCAGCGATCTACACAGCCGATCCGCGGGTGATCGAGGTCGCATCGATGCTGATCGTCTACGCGGCGCTGTTCCAGTTTTCCGATGCGATCCAGGTCACGGCGGCCGGCGCATTGCGCGGCTACCAGGACACCCGGGTGACGATGATCCTGACGCTCTTCGCTTACTGGGGCATCGGCTTGCCGGTGGGTTACGCCCTGGGCCTGACCGACAGGCTCGGCACCGCCAGTGGCCCAAGCGGATTATGGCAAGGCTTGATCGTGGGGTTGAGCTGCGCGGCGCTGATGCTGTCGATTCGCCTGGCACGCAGCGCGCGAGGGCAGATCCGCATCAGCCGTGCGACGGGTTAGGCGAGTTTCTTGCGGATCCAGTAGAGGTAGGTGCCGGCGTCCTCTTGCTGGGCCACCAGCTCGTGGTCCAGAAACACGCAGAACTTAGGGATGTCGCGGCGAGTCGAGGGGTCGGTGGCGATGACTTTGAGCAGGCCACCTGGGGCCAGGTCGCGGATATGCTGGTGCAACATCATTACCGGTTCCGGGCAATTCAGACCAGTGGCATCCAGCGTGCCGTCGATTGGCGCATCGTTCATTTCACTCATGATCTACTCCTGAAACTGGCCGGCATTGTCGCGCAATGTGGGCGTTCGGTCACCCCTGGTTCAACACTGCACCCTGTGGGAGCGAGCTTGCTCGCGATGGCGTCGACACATTTAACATTGATGCAAGCTGACCCACCGCTATCGCGAGCAGGCTCGCTCCCACAAGGGCTTCATTGGCTTTCGAGGACTAACGGGACTTCGTTTTTTTGGTGTCCAACCGCCGCAGATGACACGTCACCTCCTCTCGGTCGTGGTACAGCTGCTTGCAGCCGATCTCGACCTGGATGCCCCGGGCCTTGAAACCCTCGGCGATGCGTTCGAGCAGGCGTTTCACCTCGGCGTAACGCTGTTTCATCGGCAACTTGAGGTTGACCACGGCCTCGCGGCAATGGCCCTCGCCGATCCACTCTTCCAGCATCGCCGCGTTGCGCGCCGGTTTCTCGACGATGTCGCAGACCATCCAGTCGACCGGCTGCCTGGGCTTGAACGTGAATCCGTCTGCCATCAAGTGCTGCACCAGGCCGGTGTCCATCAGGCTTTCGGCCATTGGGCCATTATCGATGGCCGTCACCAGCATGCCACGGTTGACCAATTGCCACGTCCAGCCACCCGGCGCCGCACCGAGGTCCACACCGGTCATGTCGCTGTGCAGGCGTTCGTCCCACTGGTCCCGAGGAATGAAATGGTGCCAGGCCTCCTCGAGCTTGAGTGTGGAGCGGCTCGGCGCGTCCCGGGGGAACTTCAGGCGCGGGATACCCATCGGCCACATCGCTGAGTTATCCGCCTCAGCCAGGCCAAGGAAGACTTCACGACCGCTCTTGAAGGTCAACAGCAGGCGCGGCTTGCGCGGGTCGTCCAGCAGTTTCCCTGCCCCGCCCAAGGCCTTGCGCAGCGGGCCTTCGAACTTCTTGCAGAAGTTCGACAGTTCCTTGCCGTCGTTCGTGTCAACCACCTCCAGCCACAGGCTGCCACACGTCGGGAAGGCCGCCATGTGGGTCAGGATGACGCTGATTCGGTCGGTCTCAGGCAGTTCGATGAACGTGCCACGCGCCCACTGCCGAGGAAAAATCAGATCGGCGAAACGTTGCGCGCGCATCAACCGCTCGGCGCCGTCCTCTTCGGTACAGACAAATTCGGCGCAGGCGCTGGCCGGCTTGGCCTTGGCGTACCCGGCGACGTTGAGCCGGGCCGCGTGTTCGGCGATCTCGGAACAGACCTCGCCTTCGAAGCCCGGCCGGCAGTGCATGAAAAGCGTGTTCATTGAAACTCCGTAGCAAAGCCTGTCACGAAAACCGGCGCATGATAGCGGAGTTCGGAACCGCGAACCTTGCTATACAGTCCAGTGATTAGTCATACGTTCAAAACAGGGCTAGGTTAAAGGCTCTGTCCGTTCCGTCAGTCCGTAGCCGTGCGGACTCAAAGGAGTGATTTCAATGCCGTCCATCGATAGCCTGAAAACCCTTAAAACATTGCAAGTCGACGCCAGGACCTACCATTATTTCAGCCTGCCGGACGCAGCGCGAAGCCTGGGCGACTTGGACAAGTTGCCGATGTCCCTCAAGGTTCTGCTGGAAAACCTGTTGCGCTGGGAAGATGACAAAACCGTCACCGGCACCGACCTCAAGGCGCTGGCCGGCTGGCTCAAGGAGCGCCGTTCCGACCGCGAGATTCAATACCGCCCGGCCCGGGTGCTGATGCAGGACTTCACCGGCGTCCCCGCCGTGGTCGACCTGGCGGCCATGCGCGCAGCGGTGGAAAAGGCCGGCGGCGATCCGCAGAGGATCAATCCGCTGTCACCGGTCGACCTGGTCATCGACCACTCGGTGATGGTGGACAAGTTCGCCAGCCAACAGGCCTTCGAGCAGAACGTCGACATCGAGATGCAGCGCAACGGCGAACGCTACGCCTTCCTGCGTTGGGGCCAGAGCGCGTTCGACAACTTCAGCGTGGTGCCACCGGGCACCGGCATCTGCCACCAGGTCAACCTTGAATACCTGGGCCGTACCGTATGGACCAAAGAGGAAGACGGTCGTCTCTACGCCTTCCCCGACACCCTGGTCGGCACCGACTCCCACACCACCATGATCAATGGCCTGGGCGTGCTCGGCTGGGGCGTCGGCGGTATCGAAGCGGAAGCGGCGATGCTCGGCCAACCGGTATCGATGCTGATTCCGGAAGTCATCGGCTTCAAACTCGTCGGCAAACTGCGCGAAGGCATCACCGCCACCGACCTGGTGCTGACCGTCACGCAGATGCTGCGCAAGAAAGGCGTGGTGGGCAAATTCGTCGAGTTCTATGGCGACGGTCTAGCCGACCTGCCATTGGCCGATCGCGCCACCATCGCCAACATGGCCCCGGAGTACGGCGCCACCTGCGGCTTCTTCCCCGTGGACGATGTGACGCTGGACTACCTGCGCCTGTCCGGCCGTCCGACGGAAACCGTGAAACTGGTGGAAGCCTACTGCAAGGCCCAGGGACTGTGGCGGTTGCCAGGGCAGGAACCGGTTTTCACTGACACGCTGGAACTGGACATGGGCAGTGTCGAAGCCAGCCTCGCCGGCCCCAAGCGTCCCCAGGACCGGGTGTCGCTGCCGAATGTCGGCCAGGCCTTCAGCGACTTCCTGGGCCTTCAGGTAAAGCCCACCAGCAAAGAAGAAGGTCGCCTCGAAAGCGAAGGCGGCGGCGGTGTCGCGGTTGGCAACGCCGACCAGGTGGGCGAAGCGGAATATGAATTCGAAGGCCAGACCCACCGCCTGAAGAACGGCGCCGTGGTCATCGCGGCGATTACGTCCTGTACCAACACCTCCAACCCCAGCGTGATGATGGCCGCCGGATTGCTTGCGAAAAAAGCCGTGGAAAAAGGCCTGGCCCGCAAGCCTTGGGTGAAGAGTTCCCTGGCACCGGGCTCGAAAGTGGTGACCGACTACTACAAGGCCGCCGGCCTGACCGAATACCTCGACAAACTCGGTTTCGACCTGGTGGGCTATGGTTGCACGACGTGTATCGGCAATTCAGGCCCGCTGCCCGATCCGATTGAAAAAGCCATCCAGAAAGCCGACCTGTCCGTGGCGTCCGTGCTGTCGGGTAACCGCAACTTCGAGGGACGGGTGCATCCTTTGGTGAAAACCAACTGGCTGGCCTCACCGCCACTGGTGGTCGCCTATGCCCTGGCCGGCACCGTGCGCATCGACATCAGCAGCGAACCGCTGGGCAACGACCGCGAAGGCAATCCGGTGTACCTGCGGGACATCTGGCCGAGCAGCAAGGAAGTGGCCGACGCGGTGGCTCAAGTGGACACAAGCATGTTCCACAAGGAATATGCCGCCGTGTTTGCCGGCGACGAGCAATGGCAAGCGATCGAGGTTCCACAAGCCGCGACCTACGTCTGGCAATCGGACTCCACGTACATCCAGCATCCACCGTTCTTCGACGATATTGGCGGGCCTCCACCCGCGGTCAAAAACGTGGAGGGTGCGCGGGTCCTCGCTCTGCTGGGAGACTCGGTGACCACGGACCACATCTCCCCCGCCGGCAACATCAAGGCGGACAGCCCGGCCGGTCGCTACCTGCGTGAACAGGGCGTCGAGCCACGGGACTTCAACTCCTACGGTTCGCGACGGGGCAATCACCAGGTCATGATGCGAGGCACCTTCGCCAACATCCGCATCCGCAACGAAATGCTCGGCGGCGAGGAAGGCGGCAATACGATCTATATCCCCAACGGCGAACGCATGTCGATCTACGATGCCGCGATGTTGTACCAGGCCACCGGCACGCCATTGGTGGTGATCGCGGGTCAGGAATACGGCACGGGGTCAAGTCGAGACTGGGCGGCCAAGGGTACGAACCTGCTGGGAGTCAAGGCCGTTATCGCCGAAAGCTTCGAGCGTATCCACCGCTCCAACCTGGTGGGCATGGGCGTGCTGCCGTTGCAATTCAAGCTCGATCAGAATCGCAAGAGCCTGAACCTCACCGGCAGGGAAACTTTGGACATCCTCGGTTTGAGCGACACCGAGCTGACGCCACGCATGAACCTGCCCGTGGTCATTACCCGCGAAGACGGTAGCCAGGAACGGATTGAAGTGTTGTGCCGGATCGACACCTTGAATGAAGTGGAATATTTCAAGGCCGGTGGCATCCTGCACTTTGTCCTACGGCAATTGATTGCAGGATAAAAAGAAGCGTCCTACGAAAACACCGCCTCAGATAGGCGGTGTTTTTGTATGGGCCTGCCTATAATCCCCGCCGGCTCTGCGAGCTTCGCCCGTTTTCCAGCCCCAAGGATTCGACATGCCCGCCCTACCCTGGCCCTACCTGGCCCTTCTCTCGATCGGCTATGGCTTCGCCCTGGTCTATGGCCACCTGGCCTGGACAGCGGCTATTTCGGTCGCGCTGCTGCTGTTCGCCGGGTATGCCGTTCGCCAGCGGCAGACGCCGGTCGGGCAGTTCCTCGGGCATTGCCTATTCGCGGTGCTCGCGGTCGCGCTGGCCCTGCACTGGATGCCAGGCTTCTTCAACGGCAGGGCCATCGCGGCACAACGTTTTACCGATGATGCCGTGCGATTCGCCATGTACCTGAACCAGGACAAGCCACTGATCGGCTTCTGGTTGCTGTTGTTCTGCCCATGGATCATCGGACGGCGCCCGTTTCGCTTGTCTGTCTATGCCACGGCCCTGGGCATGTGCATCAGTACGATCCTGGCCCTGGGCGGGGCCATGCTGCTGGGCATGATCAATTGGGCGCCTAAATGGCCAGACTCGGCCTGGCTGTGGGTCCTGAATAATCTTCTTCTGGTGACGTTGGTGGAGGAAGCGCTGTTTCGTGGCTATATCCAGGGAGGCCTGAGCCGGCGCTTTCAACACTTGCGCCATGGCGACAACCTCGCGTTACTGCTGGCCTCGCTGGTGTTCGGCCTGGTGCATGCCGGTGCCGGTTGGGAATGGGTGCTGCTGTCGGGGCTGGCCGGGATCGGTTACGGCCTGGCCTATCGATTGGGTGGCCTGGGTGCAGCGATAGCCACGCATTTTGGCCTCAACCTGCTTCACTTCACCCTGTTTACCTACCCGATGCTGGCGTGACACCGCCGGGAAGAATTACTTCAACAAAAAGCTGACGGTGCCGACAACCTTTCAAAGCCTTGCGGACTACCACACCATGCGTAACAACCAGCCTATTACACAACGCGAAAGGACCTTCCCGGCCCAGCAACGACTTATTTCCACCACCAACGCCAAGGGTGTGATTACCTACTGCAACGATGCTTTCATCGACATCAGTGGTTTTACAAAGGAACAATTGATCCATTCGCCGCACAACCTGGTGCGCCATCCCGACGTTCCGTCGGCCGTGTTCACCCACATGTGGAACACGTTGAAACAAGGCTTGCCATGGATGGGCATCGTCAAAAATCGCTGCCAGAACGGCGATCACTACTGGGTCAACGCCTACGTCACGCCCGTGTTCGAAGGCAATCAGGTCGTAGGCTATGAATCGGTACGGGTCAAACCCACCGCTGAGCAGATTACCCGAGCCGAAGCCCTTTATAAGCGCCTCAACCAAGGCAAATCCGCAGTGCCGGGCAGCGATAAATGGCTGCCGATGCTGCAGGACTGGCTGCCGTTCATCCTGGTCAGCCAGTTGAGTTTCGTTGTCGGCGCTTTTTTCACCTCTTCCTGGGGTTTTGCCCTCGCTGGCCTGCTGTCGGTGCCGTTGGGACTGCTGGGCCTGCAGTGGCAGCAACGCGGTATCAAGCGCCTGCTGCGCCTGGCCGAACAAACCACCTCGGACCCGTTGATCGCACGGATGTTCACCGATAGCCGCGGCGTCCAGGCACGCCTGGAGATGTCGATCCTGAGCCAGGAAGCCCGCCTCAAAACCTGCCTGACCCGCCTGCAGGACACTGCCGAGCACCTGAACGGCCAGGCGCGCCAATCCAGCGCGTTGGCCCACGACAGCTCCAGCGGCCTGGAGCGCCAGCGGGTGGAAACCGAACAAGTGGCCACCGCCATCAACCAGATGGCCGCGACCACCCAGGAAGTCGCCAGCCACGTGCAGCGCACCGCCGATGCCACCCAAGAGGCCAATCGCCTGACGGGACGCGGTCGCGACATTGCAGGCGAAACCCGCGAGGCCATCGAGCGACTGTCGGTCGTCGTGGGCGAGACCGGGCAGACCGTGACCCAGTTGGCCAAGGACAGCGACGAAATCGGTGGCGTGGTTGACGTGATCAAGGGCATCGCCGACCAGACCAACCTGCTGGCCCTCAACGCCGCCATCGAAGCGGCCCGCGCCGGCGAGATGGGACGCGGGTTTGCCGTCGTCGCCGATGAAGTGCGGCAATTGGCCCAACGCACCAGCGAGTCCACTGGGCAGATCCATGCCTTGATCGCCAAACTGCAACAGACCGCCACCAACGCCGTGCAGACCATGGACGCCGGTCATCGCCAGGCTGAAGAAGGCGTTGCGCGGGTCATGGAAGCCGACCAGGCACTGGCGGGGATCAGCGAAGCGGTGGCACACATCACCGACATGACCACTCAGATCGCCGCCGCGACCGAGGAACAAAGTTCGGTGGCCGAGGAAATCAGCCGCAACATCAGTAACATCTCGGAACTGGCCGACCAGACCTCTGGGCAGGCCCACAGCTCGGCGCTGCTGAGCGAAGAACTGACCCGCACGGCCAACACGCAGTATTCGTTGGTGGAGCGGTTCAACCGCTGAGTTCAATTGGCGAACCAAAGACCCGGACAGCGAAAGCTTCCGGGTTTTTGTCGTCTGGCAGGCCTCATCGCGAGCAAGCTCGCTCCCACAGGGGGTGTGGGGCGTTCATTCAAATGCATTCCAATGTGGGAGCGAGCTTGCTCGCGATGAGGCCATGACTGGCAGCATCAGTCTTGAGACACAAACCCGGCCACCGCCTGCGCCGCCGCCTCCAAATGCTGCTCATGACTAAACCCCGACGCCTTCAACGGTTTCAGATCATGATCCGCCGCCACCAGCCACATCACCTCGATGCCCGGTGACAACGTGTAGCCCTGCACCGCCTCCCGATTGCCCAACGCATCCCGCTCACCCTGGACGATCAAGGTTCGGGTCTTCAACATTGCCAAGTGCTCGACCCGCGGTTTCTCCGGTTTGCCTACCGCGTAGAAGGGATAGCCCAGGCATACCAGCGCGTCGGCGCCCAGCTCATCAGCCACCAAACTAGCCATGCGCCCGCCCATGGACTTGCCGCCAATGGCCAGCCGCCCAGCGACATAAGGCCGCACGGTGGCGTACACCTCTCGCCAGCATTCCAGCAGCTTTGGCGCAGGGTTCGGTGGACGCTTGCCGCCGTCCACGCGCCGCTGGGCCATGTAGGGAAACTCGAAGCGCAACACATTGACGCCCTGTGCACCTAGGCGGGTGGCCATTTGCGCCATGAAACCGCTGTCCATCGGTGCGCCGGCGCCATGGGCCAGGATCAGGGTCGGCGACTCGGCGCCAGCACCTGGCTTGGCGGCCGTCCACAGCCAACCATGCTCCGCCACGCATCGCGCCCATTGATCCCCGTCAATACTGGCCTTGTGCTGTTTGTCCATGCTTGCCTCGCTTTTAGTCTGCCTATAACTCCAGGCGAAGAACGCCGCACTGCCTTGCGCAGGCACTCACTTCGACTGAACCGTGGATGGGAACCATGAACACTTCTATCAGTACCGCCTACAACTACAAGGTGGTCCGCCAATTCGCCATTATGACGGTGGTGTGGGGCATCGTCGGCATGGGACTCGGGGTTTTTCTCGCGGCCCAGTTGGTCTGGCCGCAGCTCAACTTCGATTTGCCCTGGACCAGCTTCGGCCGCCTGCGCCCGTTGCACACCAATGCGGTGATCTTTGCCTTCGGCGGTTGCGCGTTGTTTGCGAGTTCGTTTTATTCAGTGCAGCGCACCTGCCAGACAACGTTGTTCGCGCCGAAAATCGCCGCATTCTGCTTTTGGGGCTGGCAGCTTGTGATCCTGCTGGCGGCCATCAGCCTGCCGCTGGGCTACACCAGTTCCAAGGAATACGCCGAATTGGAATGGCCGATCGACATTCTGATCACCATCGTCTGGGTGGCCTACGCCATCGTGTTCTTCGGCACCGTGGCCAAGCGTAGGACCAAGCACATCTACGTCGGCAACTGGTTCTTCGGCGGGTTCATCCTGACCGTGGCGATCCTGCACATCGTCAACAACCTGGAATTGCCGGTGAGCCTGACCAAATCCTACTCGGTGTATGCCGGGGCCACCGATGCGATGGTGCAATGGTGGTACGGCCACAACGCCGTAGGCTTTTTCCTCACCGCAGGCTTCCTGGGGATGATGTATTACTTCGTGCCGAAACAGGCCGAGCGTCCGGTGTATTCGTATCGTCTGTCCATTGTCCACTTCTGGGCGCTGATCACGCTGTATATCTGGGCCGGCCCGCACCACCTGCACTACACCGCGCTGCCGGATTGGGCGCAATCGCTGGGGATGGTAATGTCGCTGATCCTGCTGGCGCCAAGCTGGGGCGGCATGATCAACGGCATGATGACCCTCTCGGGCGCCTGGCATAAATTGCGCAGCGACCCGATCCTGCGCTTTCTGGTGGTGTCCCTGGCGTTCTACGGCATGTCGACCTTCGAAGGGCCGATGATGGCGATCAAGACCGTCAACGCCCTCTCCCACTACACCGACTGGACCATCGGCCACGTACACGCCGGCGCACTGGGCTGGGTGGCGATGATTTCCATCGGCGCGCTGTACCACATGATCCCCAAAGTCTTCGGCCGCGCGCAGATGCACAGTATCGGCCTGATCAACGCGCACTTCTGGCTCGCAACCATCGGCACCGTTTTGTACATCGCCTCGATGTGGGTCAACGGCATTGCCCAGGGCCTGATGTGGCGTGCGGTGAACGAAGACGGCACGCTCACCTACTCCTTCGTCGAAACCCTGGTGGCCAGCCACCCAGGCTTCATCGTGCGGCTGGTAGGCGGGGCGATCTTCCTCAGCGGCATGTTGCTGATGGCCTACAACACCTGGCGCACCGTGCGGGCCTCTCAGCCTGCCGAAGCCACCGTTGCCGCGCAGATGGCTTGAGGAGTCCGCGATGAATCACGAAACAATCGAAAAAAACGTCGGCCTGCTGATGCTGCTGATGGTCCTGGCCGTGAGTATCGGGGGCTTGACCCAGATCGTGCCGCTGTTCTTCCAGGACGTGACCAATAAACCGGTGGACGGCATGAAACCCTACACCGCCCTGCAGTTGGAAGGCCGCGACATTTACATCCGCGAAGGCTGCGTCGGCTGCCACTCGCAGATGATTCGTCCGTTTCGCGCCGAGACCGAGCGCTACGGCCATTACTCGGTGGCCGGCGAAAGCGTCTGGGATCACCCGTTCCTTTGGGGCTCCAAGCGCACTGGCCCGGACCTGGCGCGGGTCGGCGCGCGTTACTCCGATGATTGGCATCGCGCGCACTTGTACAACCCGCGCAACGTCGTGCCCGAATCGAAAATGCCGGCCTACCCGTGGCTCGTCACCCAAGCCGTCGACAGCAGCCACACCGAAGGCAAGCTGCGCGCCATGCGCACCCTCGGCGTGCCGTACACCGACGATGACATCGCAGGCGCGACGGCCACGCTCAAGGGCAAGACCGAAATGGATGCGCTGGTGGCCTACCTGCAAGTGCTTGGCACTGCCATCAAGAGCAAGAGGTGAGCCATGGTGCTTGAAATGAGTACTGGAATGATCCGCGGCCTGGGCACCGTCGTGGTGTTCATCGCTTTCATCGGCCTGGTCCTGTGGGTGTTCAGCAGCAAGCGCGGCCCGGAATTCGCCCAGGCACGCCTGCTGCCGTTTGCCGATGAGCCGCCCGCCGACCTCATCCCCCAAGACCCTGAACCAAGGAGTACCCGGTCATGACCACTTTCTGGAGTATGTGGATCTGCGTACTGACCCTCGGCAGCCTCATCGGCCTGACCTGGCTGCTGATCGGCACCCGCAAGGGCGAGACCAAGGGCAGCGTCGACCAGACCATGGGCCACAGCTTCGACGGCATCGAGGAATACGACAACCCGCTGCCGCAATGGTGGTTCCTGTTGTTCGCCGGCACCTTGGTGTTTTCCGTTGGCTACCTGATTCTCTATCCGGGCCTGGGCAACTGGAAAGGCATCCTGCCCGGCTACGACAACGGCTGGACCGGCGCCCATGAATGGGAAAAGGAAATGGCCAAGGCTGACGCCAGGTTCGGGCCAATCTTCGCCAGGTTCTCGGCGATGCCGGTGGAAGAAGTCGCCAAGGATCCGCAAGCCTTGAAAATGGGCAGCCGCTTGTTCGCTTCCAACTGCTCGGTCTGCCATGGCTCGGACGCCAAAGGCGCCTTCGGCTTCCCGAACCTTGCCGACAGCAACTGGCGCTGGGGCGGCAATGCCGAAACCATCAAGGCGACCATCATGGGCGGCCGCATGGCAGCGATGCCGGCCTGGGGCGACGTGTTGGGAGATGCCGGGGTCAGGAACGTCGCCGCGTATGTGCGACACGATCTGGCAGGCCTGCCGCTACCGGCGGACAGCGGTGCCGATCTGCAAGCCGGCCAGCAAGCGTTCAGCACCACCTGCGTCGCCTGCCACGGCGCCAACGGCCAGGGCACCGAAGCCATGGGCGCGCCGAACCTGACGCAACCGGCCGGCTTTATCTACGGCACCAGCCTGGCCCAATTGCAGCAGACCATTCGCCATGGTCGCCAAGGCCATATGCCTGCGCAGAATGAACTGCTTGGCAATGATAAGGTGCAACTGCTCGCGGCTTACGTCTACAGCCTGTCCCAGGGTGCCGGCACCGAGCGCCTGCAAGCGGAACACAAAAGCGAATAAATCCTGACCACACGAACAGCCGCGTTCATCTGGATGCGGCCGTTCCGTGCCCCTGCGCGACTCATTGTCGCACCCTGCCTTAGTCTTTCTTTCGGTTCCATGGAATCAGGTCTAAGCTTGCCTTTGCGTGTGCTGGCGACTGCCGGTTTCAGGTCGATCCGACCCGATGCGTTCGACAATCGTTCGACAAAAAGGCCGCAAAGGCAGGTGAATACCGGCTGTTGCGACAGTTGCCTGTCACCCCCCGAACGCCGTGTTTGAACACACCCCGTTACAACCGACCTGACCCCCTCGCCTCCTTCCTTTGTCGCGACATTTTGCCGAGGGCCAATTTTGTCCCTACACCGAACATGGAAAGGCCGCAGAATCAGCTTTGGAAAGCATTGACCCCGGTCATGGCGCGTTGCAATGACCCCCCGCTTTCTCCATACTTGCGACCGATTTTTATCCTAATAAAACACCCAAACCGTGGAACCTTAGAATGAGCACAGCAATCAGTCCGACTGCTTATAACTATAAGGTAGTCCGCCAGTTCGCCATCATGACGGTGGTCTGGGGGATCCTTGGCATGGGGCTCGGTGTCTTCATCGCCTCGCAACTGGTCTGGCCGGAGTTGAACTTCGATCTGCCATGGACGACATTTGGACGCCTGCGCCCGCTGCACACCAACCTGGTGATCTTCGCCTTCGGTGGTTGTGCGTTGTTTGCCACTTCTTATTACGTCGTGCAGCGAACCTGCCAAACGCGACTGATTTCCGACAGCCTCGCCGCCTTCACCTTCTGGGGTTGGCAAGCGGTGATCGTTGGCGCGATCGTGACCTTGCCAATGGGTTTCACCACCACCAAGGAATACGCGGAACTGGAATGGCCCCTGGCTATCCTGCTGGCCATCGTCTGGGTGACCTACGGTTTGGTGTTCTTCGGCACCATCGTCAAGCGCAAGACCAAGCACATTTATGTCGGCAACTGGTTCTACGGTGCGTTCATCGTCGTCACCGCCATGTTGCACATCGTCAACCACGCGTCCCTGCCGGTCAGCTTCTTCAAGTCTTACTCGGCCTATTCGGGCGCCACCGACGCGATGATCCAATGGTGGTACGGCCACAACGCCGTGGGCTTCTTCCTGACCACCGGCTTTCTGGGGATGATGTACTACTTCGTGCCGAAACAGGCCGAGCGTCCGATCTACTCCTATCGTCTGTCCATCGTGCACTTCTGGGCGCTGATCACCCTGTACATCTGGGCCGGCCCTCACCACCTGCACTACACCGCGCTGCCGGACTGGGCGCAGTCCCTGGGCATGGCGATGTCGATCATCCTGCTGGCGCCAAGCTGGGGCGGCATGATCAACGGCATGATGACCCTCTCGGGCGCCTGGCATAAGCTGCGCACCGACCCGATCCTGCGGTTCCTGGTGGTGTCTTTGGCGTTCTACGGCATGTCGACCTTCGAAGGCCCGATGATGGCCATCAAGACCGTCAACTCCTTGAGCCACTACACCGACTGGACCATCGGCCACGTACACGCCGGCGCCCTCGGCTGGGTAGCGATGATTTCCATCGGCGCCATCTACCACATGATCCCGAAACTGTTCGGTCGCGCGCAGATGCACAGCACTGGCCTGATCAACGCGCACTTCTGGCTCGCGACCATCGGCACCGTGCTGTACATCGCCTCGATGTGGGTCAACGGCATTACCCAAGGCCTGATGTGGCGTGCGATCAACGACGACGGCACCCTGACCTACTCGTTCGTCGAAGCGCTGCAAGCCAGCCACCCGGGCTTTATTGTCCGTGCCCTGGGCGGCGCGTTCTTCGCCAGCGGCATGCTGCTGATGGCTTACAACGTGTTGCGCACCGTTCGTGCCTCTGACCCGGCTGAAGCTGAAGCCGCTGCCAAGATCGCCGTTGTTGGAGCTCACTGATGAAGCACGAAGCAGTAGAGAAGAATATCGGCCTGCTGGCCTTCTTCATGGTTATCGCCGTCAGCATCGGCGGCCTGACCCAGATCGTTCCACTGTTCTTCCAGGACGTGACCAACAAGCCGGTCGAAGGCATGAAGCCGCGCACCGCCCTTGAACTCGAAGGCCGCGACGTCTACATCGCCAACGGTTGTGTCGGCTGCCATTCGCAGATGATCCGTCCGTTCCGCGCCGAGACCGAACGCTACGGCCACTACTCGGTCGCCGGTGAAAGCGTCTGGGACCACCCGTTCCTGTGGGGTTCCAAGCGTACCGGTCCGGACCTGGCCCGCGTCGGCGGCCGCTACTCCGACGACTGGCAGCGTGCGCACTTGTACAACCCGCGCAACGTCGTGCCGGAGTCGAAAATGCCGGCCTACCCGTTCCTCGTAGAAAACAAGCTCGACGGCAAAGACACCGCCAAGAAAATGGAAGTCCTGCGCTCCCTGGGCGTTCCCTACACCGACGAAGACATCGCCGGCGCCAGGGATGCCGTGAAGGGCAAGACTGAAATGGACGCGCTGGTGGCCTATCTGCAAGGCCTGGGCACCATCATCAAAAGCAAACGGTGATCTGGATGGATATCGGGATGATTCGTGGCCTGGGCACCGTCGTCGTGATGGTGGCCTTCATCGGCCTGGCTCTGTGGGTGTTCAGCCCCAAGCGCAAGTCGGAGTTTGACGACGCGACCTTGCTGCCGTTCGCGGACGATCCCGAAGCCATCAAGCACGTCGAGCAAGCTTCTAGGAGTAACAAAGAATGACTACGTTCTGGAGTCTGTACGTCACAGTCCTCAGCCTGGGAACGATCTTCGCCCTGACCTGGCTGCTGCTGTCGACCCGTAAGGGCCAGCGCAGCGAAGCCACCGAGGAGACGGTCGGCCACTCCTTCGACGGGATCGAGGAGTACGACAACCCGCTGCCGAAGTGGTGGTTCATGCTGTTCCTGGGCACCATCATCTTCGCCCTCGGCTACCTGGTGCTCTACCCCGGCCTGGGTAACTGGAAGGGCCTGCTGCCAGGCTATAACTACCTGGACACCGAAAAGCAGACCCCTTTTGCCAACGGCCAGACCGGCTGGACTGGCGTGCATGAGTGGGAAAAGGAAATGGCCCGTTCGGATGCCAAGTTCGGTCCGATCTTCGCCAAGTTCGCTTCCATGCCGATCGAAGAAGTCGCCAAGGACCCGCAAGCCTTGAAGATGGGTGGCCGCCTGTTCGCTTCCAACTGCTCGGTCTGCCACGGTTCCGACGCCAAGGGTGCCTATGGCTTCCCCAACCTGACCGACGCCGACTGGCGCTGGGGCGGCGAGCCGGAAACCATCAAGACCACCATCATGGGCGGCCGTCACGCCGTCATGCCGGGCTGGGCTGCCGTGGTTGGCGAACAAGGCGTCGCCGACGTGGCCTCCTACGTCGTGACCGGCCTGCACGGTCGCAAACTGCCGGAAGGCGCCAAGGCGGATCCGGCCAATGGCCAGAAACTGTTCGCAGCCAACTGCGTGGCTTGCCACGGTCCGGCCGGCAAAGGCACGCCCGCCATGGGCGCACCTGACCTGACGCACCCGGCCGGCTTCATCTACGGTTCGAGCTTCGCCCAGCTGCAGCAGACCATCC
This sequence comes from Pseudomonas algeriensis, assembly GCF_048847255.1. NCBI lineage: Bacteria > Pseudomonadati > Pseudomonadota > Gammaproteobacteria > Pseudomonadales > Pseudomonadaceae > Pseudomonas > Pseudomonas algeriensis. The sequence goes on from NZ_JBKKRK010000003.1 coordinate 298,993, forward strand.
GCTACGGTCGTCAAGGCCAGATGCCGGCCCAGGCCGACATGCAAGGCAATGACAAGGTCCACCTGTTGGCCGCCTACGTCTATAGCCTGTCACATGGCGAAAAGGCTCCGGCCGCTGACGCTCAGTAAAGCACCTCCCTGATACACCAAAGGCCCCGCCAATTCATTTGGCGGGGCCTTTTTGATCGGCCTTCGAAACATGTCGAGCCTGTTTCCCCTTGCCTGCACTTGGCGCCAGTAGTAACGTGCCTACATTCAGTTTCCATGGGGTACGCCACCATGTCCGTCACTACCATTTCCAGCCGCGAATTCAACCACGACACAAGTGGTGCCAAAAAAGCCGCCCGTGAAGGGCCGGTGATCATCACCGATCGTGGCAAGCCGGCCCATGTGCTGCTAAGCATTGAGGAGTACCAGAAACTGACCGGCATTGGCGCCAGTATTGTCGAGTTGCTGGTCATGCCCGACGCGTCGGATATCGACTTCGATCCCGAACGTGCCGTCATCACTCCCCGATCGGTCGACCTGTCCTGAATGTTTCTACTCGATACCAATGTCATCTCGGAGCTGCGCAAACCCCAAGCCGACAAGAACGTGCAGGCTTGGGCACGCAGCGTCCCCGCCCCCAGCCTCTACGTCTCGGCCATTACCGTGTTGGAGCTGGAAACCGGCGTCTTGCGCATCGAACGCAAGGACCCGGTGCAAGGCAGTCGCCTGCGCGCATGGCTGGACAACCACGTCATGCCCACGTTTGCCGGCAGGATTCTCGCCGTCGACCGCGCCGTTGCGCTTCGCTGCGCACGTCTTCACGTTCTCGACCGCAGCAATGAATGCGATGCTTTGATTGCCGCCACCGCGCTGGTTCACGGGCTGACCGTGGTGACCCGCAACGTGACGGATTTCCAGAGCAGCGGCGTGGCGTTGCTCAACCCTTGGTCAAGCTGATAACACAACGGACTCACCACTTAACGCCAGGGAGACAGGCGCAATGAAAGGCATCGAACCACCCAAGCATACAAGCGCCAGTTTGAGCATCGTCCATGTCTGACGCGCTCTGGGCTGCCCGCCTGGGCGACGCGCTGAACCACACTTCAATGATGGCCGACATTCTCGGCGGCGTGCTGGAGGTGGCGGCGAACATCGCGATCACTGCCGTGGCGACCGCCGCGGTGGTCGCCGCCACGGGCATTACCGTGGTCACTGGCGGCCTGGGCTGCTTCGTGCTCGGCCTGGTGGTGGGAACGGTGGTCGGCCTGGCCATGAGCAAGACCGGGGCCGATAAAGGCTTGAGCAATATATGCGAAGGCATCGGCAACGCCCTCTTTCCGCCCACGGTGCAGGCCAACATCCTCACCGGGTCCACCGACACCCTCACCAACAACATACCCGCCGCCCGCGCCGCCGGGGCGATTCAATCCCATGTCGCCCCGGCCGGCACCGAGCTCGAAGCCTCCGAGCCAGAAGAAGAACCCAGCTACCTGGACATGGCCGGGTCATTCTTCTCGCAGATGTGGCGTCCTACCGTCGCCACGCCCGCGCCGGGCGCAGTACCCAAGCCCGAAGACTTGGTCATCTGCACGAAGCACCCGCCGATGCCCCCGCAATTCATGGCCGAGGGCTCGGACAAGGTCACCATCAACGGCCAGCCCGCCGTGCGCAGCGGCGACCGCAGCACGTGCGACGCGACGGTAGTGTCGTCCGGGCTGATCTCACCGGACGTGACCATCGGCGGCGGTTCGGTGGTAGTGCGCGAGATCCGCAGCGGCAAGACCCCGGGCGTGGGGTTGGCGGTCACGGCGCTTTTGATGCTCAAGGGCGGCAAAGGCAAGTTCTTCAGCAAGTTGCCGTGCATGTTGGTGGGCGGCGCGGTGTCCATGGCCGCCAGCAGTGCGGCGAACGCGGCTGCCAACGCCGCCCTGGGCTCGCCGAACCCGGTGCATGCCGCCACCGGCGCCAAGGTGCTGGGTGGTGATGAAGAGCTGGACTTCGTCTTGCCCGGCATCCTGCCGATAAACTGGCAGCGTTTCTACAACAGCCGCGACGAACGTCACGGCAGCCTGTTCGGTGCCGGGTGGAGCGTGAGCTATGAGGTGCAGGTCGAAATCCTCCCTCACCCCGACGGCGGCGAAACCCTGGTCTACACCGATGAACAGGCGCGCCCCATCGACATGGGCTCGATCCCATTGGGCGGCGCGGTGTTCAGCGCCGGCGAGGGTCTGGCCGTGCGCCGTCACGCGAACGGGCAATTGCTGATCGAAAGCGACGACGGCCTGTACCGTTTGTTCGAACCCATGCCGGTCAACCCGGCACACCTGCGCCTGAGCCAACTGGGTGACCGCAACGAAAACCGTATCCACCTCGACTATGACGACGCCGGACGCCTGGTGCGGCTGCGCGACACCTTCGATCTGGTGCAGGTCGAGTTGATTCGCGAAGGCGAACGCGTCAGCCGGATCGAACGTCTCTATCCTGATCAATCGCGGGAAGTGCTGGTCAGCTACGCCTACGACGCCGCATGCAACCTCGCCGAAGTACGCGACGCTGGCAACCAGATGCAACGGCGTTTCAGCTATGACGCCGGGCAGCGGATGGTCGAGCACCAATTGCCCACCGGCCTGCGCTGCTTCTATGAGTGGGCCTTGATCCAAAGCCAGGAATGGCGCGTGGTCCGGCACTGGACCGACGAGGGCGACGCCTACCAGTTCGACTATGACCTGCACGCCGGTATCACCCGCATCAGCGACAGCCTGCAACGCGTCAGCATTCGGCACTGGAACAGCCAGCACCAGATCATCCGGTTCAGCGACAACCTCGGCCAGACGTGGTTGTTCGAGTGGAACGACGAGCGCCAGTTGCTCAGTGCCACCGATCCACAAGGTGGCCAGTATCAGTTCAGCTATGACGATGCCGGCAATCTGATCAGCGAAACCGACCCGATGGGCCGCAGCGAATCCACCCTCTGGCTCGAACATTGGGCACTGCCGCTGGTGGACACCAACGCCGCCGGCCACAGCTGGAAATACCGCTACGATCAACGCGGCAATTGCACCGCGCAAACCGACCCGCGGGGCCACATCACCCACTATCGCTACGACGCCCACGGCCAGGTCGTGGAAATCATCGACGCCACCGGCAAAAACAAAAAGCTGCGCTGGAACCCGTTTGGGCAATTGGTTGAACACGTCGATTGCTCGGGTTATCCGACGCGTTTCAGTTATGACCAGCGAGGCTACCTGCAAACCATCACCGATGCCCTCGGCGAGCGCACCCAATTCAGCTACGACGCCCAAGGGCGCTTGCTCAGCAGCCAATTGCCGGACGGCCGCACCGAGCACTACCAGCGCGACACCGCAGGCCAACTCGCCGGCTACACCGACCCGGCCGGGCACACCACGCTTTACCAGCACAACCGCCGCGGTCAGGTCCGCCAACGCACCGACGCCCAGGGCCGGCAAGTGCAGTTCGCCTACGACAGCTTCGGCCGGCTGCAAGCGCTGACCAATGAGAATGGCGAGAGCTACCGGTTTGCCTGGGATATCGCCAATCGGTTGAGCGAACAACAAGACCTGGATGGCAGCGCCAAGCGCTACGACTATGACCGCCTCGACAACGTCGCGGCAGTAACGGCGATGCCCGCGCCACACGGCACGGGCCTGGCGATCATTCCCGAAGCACCGCCGGCGCCCATCGTCCATCGCCTGGAACGCGATGCCGTGGGCCGCCTGATCGCCAAAGTCACCGACGATGGCCGCACTGAATACAGCTACGATCCGCTGGACCAACTCACCGCCGTCACCTTCACCGACCTGCAAGGCAACGCGCAAACCCTGAGCTTCGCCTACGACGCCCTCGGCCAGTTGCTCGCCGAAAACAGCGCCGCCGGTAGCCTGCAACACCACTACGACGAACTCGGCAACCTGATCCAGACCCAACTGCCCGATGGCCGCTGGGTCAACCGCCTGTACTACGGCAGTGGTCATCTGCACCAGATCAACCTCGACGGCCAGGTCATCAGCGACTTCGAACGCGACCGCCTGCACCGCGAAGTGCTGCGTACCCAAGGGCAGATCAGCACCCGCAGCGAATACGACCGCAGCGGTCGCCTGCGCACGCGACAACGCCGCCACAGCGGCCAACCCTCGCTGTTGCCGGCGGCGGTGCAAAAACACTTCGAGTACGACCCCGCCGACAACCTCATCGGCAAACTCGACCAGCAACCCGCCGCGCAACAGCGCCAGCTCCTGCACTACGACGCCACCGGTCGCATCATCGCCAGCCAGGACAGCCTGCACGGCCAGCGCGAAACCTTCACCTACGACGCCGCCGCCAACCTGCTGGACGGCCCGGCCCCCGGCGCCGGATTGGTGGTGCACAACAAACTGCTGACCTACCAGGACAAGCGCTACCGCTACGACGCCTTCGGCCGGATGATCGAAAAACGCAGCGCCAAACGTGGCGTGCAGCACTTTGCCTACGACGCCGAAAGCCGCTTGATCGAGGTGCGCAATGACAACGGCAGCGTGGTCAAAATGGCCTACGACCCGCTGGGCCGGCGCATCGAAAAAACCGAACACGACAGCCACGGCTACCCGCTGGGGGAAACCCGCTTCACCTGGGATGGCATGCGCTTATTGCAGGAAAGTCGATACAACCAGACTAGCCTTTATCTTTATACGGATAACACCTACGAACCCCTTGCGCGGATAGATGGATACGGTGCGCATCAGAAAGTCCGTTATTACCACAACGACCTGAACGGCCTGCCCGAACAACTCACAGAAGTCGACGGACGAAGCGTCTGGCAAGCTCGCTTTGAGGTGTGGGGTAACCCTCTTCAGGAAATTCGTGAACCCTACTTCATTGAAGAGCAAAACCTGAGGTACCAAGGACAGTATCTCGATCGAGAAATTGGGCTGCACTACAACGTTCTCAGGTTTTACGATCCTGACGTGGGTCGCTTCACTACGCCCGATCCAATAGGCTTGGCTGGAGGCCTAAATTTCTATGCCTATGCGCCCAACCCTATCGGCTATGCAGACCCTCTAGGCCTTGCAGTCGACCCGCTGATAAAACTGAAAGACCGTGGGTACACCGGCGTCACGAAGACACCTGGTGGAGGTCTCGACTATTCTGAAAGTAACGCGCTTTACAACAAAAAATCCGGCGTGAACCCAATCGTTAGAATTGAATACACTGGCGACTACGGGAAGGACTTCGAGGCCGCAAACAAGGCGGCCAAGTTGAGTCAAAAAACTACGCCATCCGGCCACGTATGGCACCACTTGGATGATTACGACCCGAAGACCAACACAGGCACGATGCAGCTCATCAAGCAAAACGCCCACAGCGGCATAAGCCATAACGGCGGTGTAGCTCAATACAAAGCAGCTACGGGCAAGGCCTACACCCACCCAGCTCGTTTCAAGAGCAGAACAAAAGGAGCATCCAAATGCGGCTGACCCTCGAAGAATCCGAACACGCCCTCTCTGTGCAAGAGTTGAATGAGTTCCAAGAAAAATTCAATGTGGAATTACCGACAGCCTTTAGGCAATTTTATCTAAAGCACAACGGCGGCGATTTGGCTGAGAGCAATAGCGAGAATGATTTTTTGCTGGGTGGATTCACTCCGATCAAATACGGACAAGCCCCTATCGAAACGGTCTATCGAGACTTGACGGACGACGTTCCGTCGTTAAAGCAAATGATCCCCTTTGCGTACGATCACGGTGGCAATTCCTTCCTCTTATCCGTTAAGGAGGCTGACTTCGGAAATATTTACCTGTACTTGATGGATGAAGAAGATCTGGCGTTCGTATGCGAATCATTTGAAGAACTCCTCGCTGAACTCACGGGTCAATAGAGCCATGCGTCATCGCTGGACAGGCTTAGTCTACACACGAGCCCGTGAAGCGATAGCCTCACGAGGCTCGCTCAGGTCTGCGCCATGAGTATGGAAATTCGCAAGCATCTGGAAGTGAAACTACTGGCGGCGCTGCAGCAAACAACGTCAGCCCACTTGGACCTGAAGGCCAGCAAAAACAAACTTGGCCTGCTCGCTGCCAAGGAAAAATTTGGGGAAATCTACGTTCAACACCTAACCAAGGCCGACGGCTATTACGCGGGGTTGGAGCTCTATACCTGCGAGGCCTTCAGCTTCTGCAAAGAGCAATCCCCGCCCTACGAGAGCCGCCTGCTGAATGCATCGTTTTTATCGAAGAGCTCCTTGTCGGAGCAAGCAAAACAATTCGGTGACGAGCCGGGCGGCATCATCAGGACCCCGTCCCCTCAAGCCATCAGCGTAACCGTCAAGAAAATAAGCGAACGGCTCGAGAAATTTTACCTGCCCAAGGCAGAGCACAGCGTTCTTGGCTCCCCCACATTAATCGATGACGTGTTGGCCGAGCCGGATAACTATGCGTTCCCATTCCTGACGATTGTCTTTGTAGCGCACAAAAATAATCTGAGCCTGGATTCGGATTTGCTCAAGAACGCTCTGGCCACTAAATCAATATTCGGAAACAAGCAGTTCGACTTGCCGCTTGCGAAAAACTACTAGGCGCAGGTTAAGCGCAAATTCCCGTGGCGAGGGAGCTTGCCCTTGCTGGGCTGCACAGCAGCCCCAAAAAGGCAGGCGCATTCCTACAGAAAAAACGCTGCGCCACCGAGCGAAAGCAAGCTCCCTCGCACCGAATCCAGGGCATTACGAAGGCTTGTTTATTCTCCCTGCGCAATGCTTCCGACAAGCTACGAATCCTTGCGCCATTGCCTACAACTACGCCAGAATCCGCCCGCTTGTGCGCCTTGCCCATGGGTTCTATCGTTTCCCTGCCACTGCCCATCAGTGGTCGGGCTTGGCGGCCCGGTACACGAAAGGCGCAACAGCCCCCAATATGATTGCAATGTCTCTGGCATTTGGCACTCCTATGTTATGGCGGGTTGCGCAAGGATCCCTTCGGGGATGCCGGGTTCCTTTCGTGCCGGTCCGCCAACCTTGCGTAACCCGTCACCCCACCTGCTTGGCGGCAGACGGTGATGGTTCCTCTTACGAAAGGAGCTGCACCATGTTCAAAATTACACCGAATCCCCCCGAAACAGAGCGCATCTCTGCGTCCACTCAATCCAAAACAAAGAAACAAGACGAAGCAGAAAAGCGCGCCTTGGATTACTACCTGCTACCGAAACCGGTAAAGTCCGAAGATGCATCCAAACCGGACCTGCTCTTCATCGTGGCAAAAAACGCCGACAACGAATGCCTGCTCGCTAACCTCAGCGAAAACCTGGCATCCGCTGACGCGATGATCAGCAACCTAGCCTTCGACCTCGAAGGCCCCCGCCGCCACATCGCCCTCGGCATCCAGCAATTGATCGAACTGAGTTCAATGCTGGCCAGCCGTGTACTGGATAACGTCGACCCACGCTAGCTGCTACACCACCTCCGTGGCGAGGGAGCTTGCTCCCGCTGGGTGGCGAAGCCGCCCCAAAACAGACCGGCGCATCCCTACAGACACACCGCATCAGCCGGTTTACGACGGCTGCGCCGCCGAGCGGGAGCAAGCTCCCTCGCCACGGATCGCCTACACCTCAAAAGCAAGCGTGTAACCCGCCCTCACCAACCTGCTAGGCGACGTGCAAACCCTGAGCTTCGCCTACGACGCCCTCGGCCAGATGCGATTCAGCACGTCCAGTATGTGCGCAGTACAAAATCCGGAGCCACCTACAAGCTTGACTACCATCCAGGCGGCAGCCCTACCCAGCCCAACGTCCATGGAAATGATTATTGGAAGGTCTATAAAGTCAATAAAGCCGGTGAAGATGTTGTATTCGGCAGGATTGGCCATGGTGACTTTAAGAATTATGACCTCATAAAAGACTCACCCGTCTACGTAAACGGCACGCTAATGAACGGTGGAATTTAAATGATTGATTTTGCAGCCGACATAAAATCCAAGCATTCAATTGCGAACATTTTATTGCAAGACAATATCTCGACCTACATGAATGAGCTCTATGAGCATCATCAAGTCGAGATAAAGAGCTACACGCTACCTGACGGTGAAACTAGAACAGCGTACGTAATCGATAGTACGCTCACCCTCTCAACCCTTCCTGACGGAACAATTTTTTCTATCGGTTGCAACGCGCGATACAAAGGGCTTTACGAACATACGCTTTCCACAGGGATGCCTTTTGACCAGATAAAAAAGTTGACCGAACGCCAGCGCATATTTAACGGCGTCATAATCCTCAACGAGGATTTCGGACTCTGCTATGTCCTACCAGCGCCTTATGACGAGATAGCTGACAGCATCGAAAACATACCACCGACGCTAACACTGGATGAAATTTACGTATCCGACTTTTCTTCCTGGCTTCATAAACCGCAATAACATAAACCATCAAATTATCCGTCTGAATGCCAGCTAGAAAGAGGCAGCGCGGAACGCTGGCTGAGCACAAGATTTGAGGCGAAACGCAGATCCCCTGACGAGGGAGCTTGTTCCCGCTGGGCGGCGAAGCCGCCCCCATCCAATCTCCGCCAATGCCATGCTCTGTCTATAGTCAATTGATCCAGGTCATGACTTGTTACATCCGCTACACCATTCAGCCCGGACACCCAACGCGACCAAAGGTCGCACCCTTGAGCCAGAGCGACAGGCGTATCATTGCGCCACTGCAACACCCTTTCTGACCGTGGTCGGCACGTACTGGCCTCGGCATTTTTCCACTGCCGTGGGATGCAATTGATGAGCAACCAGATTCCGGTACATGACGTTACCCCGCCTGCCAAAGACGCCAACAAAAGCGTCGACCTGTACGCCTCTCGGGAGAAAATTTACACCCGCGCCTTCACGGGCCTGTTCCGCAACCTGCGAATGGTTGGCGGGGGGTTTCTGTTCCTGCTGTATTTCGGCACGGTCTGGCTGAATTGGGGCGGTCACCAAGCCGTCTGGTGGAACCTGCCTGAACGCAAATTCTTTATTTTTGGTGCAACCTTCTGGCCCCAGGACTTCATCCTCCTCTCCGGCATGCTGATCATCGCCGCCTTCGGCCTGTTTTTCATCACGGTATATGCCGGGCGCGTCTGGTGCGGCTACACCTGCCCGCAAAGCGTCTGGACCTGGATCTTCATGTGGTGCGAAAAGGTCACCGAAGGCGACCGCAACCAGCGCATCAAGCTCGACAAGACGTCCATGAGCGCCAATAAATTCCTGCGCAAATTCGCCAAGCACAGCCTGTGGCTACTGATCGGTTTCGTCACCGGCATGACCTTCGTCGGTTACTTCACCCCGATCCGCGAACTGGTGTTCGAGTTCTTCACCGGCCAGGCCGATGGCTGGTCGTATTTCTGGGTCGGATTCTTCACCTTGGCCACTTACGGCAATGCCGGCTGGCTGCGTGAACAAGTGTGCATCTACATGTGCCCTTACGCCCGCTTCCAGAGCGTGATGTTCGACAAAGACACCTTGATCGTTTCCTATGACCCGCGTCGCGGTGAAAGCCGTGGCCCGCGCAAGAAAGGCATCGATTACAAGGCCCTGGGCCTCGGCGATTGCATCGACTGCACCATGTGCGTCCAGGTCTGCCCCACCGGCATCGACATCCGCGACGGCTTGCAGATCGAGTGTATCGGCTGCGCAGCCTGCATAGATGCCTGCGACAACATCATGGACAAGATGGATTATCCGCGCGGGCTGATCAGCTACACCACCGAACACAACCTTTCGGGGCAAAAAACCCATAAACTGCGCCCGCGCCTGATCGGCTACGCCTTGGTGCTGCTGGCCATGATCAGCTTGCTGGTGACGGCGTTTTTCATGCGTTCGCTGGTGGGTTTCGACGTCAGCAAGGACCGCGTGCTGTACCGCGAGAACGCCGAAGGTCGGATCGAGAACGTCTACAGCCTGAAGATCATGAACAAGGACCAACGCGACCATACGTACGTCCTGGAAGCCGCCGGCCTGCCTGATCTCAAGCTCGAAGGCCGACGGGAAATCAAGGTCGCCGCCGGCGAGATCTACAGCCAGCCGGTCGAGTTGTCCAGCGCACCTGAACAATTGCCATCGAGCACCAACGAGGTGACCTTCATCCTCAAGGATGCCGATGACGAAAGCGTCCATGTTGAAGCCAAGAGCCGGTTCATCGGCCCACAGACTCGTTGAGAGAAATGAACATGCCTGCAGCAACTGCCACCAGCCCTTGGTACAAGCACCTCTGGCCGTGGATCATCATCGGTATCCTTGCCTGCTCGGTAACGCTGAGCCTGACCATGGTGACCATCGCGGTGAACAACCCGGATAACCTGGTCAACGACAACTACTACGAAGCCGGTAAAGGCATCAACCGCTCCCTGGAGCGCGAACTGCTGGCCCAGACCCTGCAATTGCATGCCAATGTGCAGCTGGACGACCTCACCGGGGAAGTCAACCTGCGCCTGGACGGCAACAGCCGTCCCCAGACCCTCGAACTGAGCCTGATCTCACCCACCCAGCCGGAGAAGGACCGCAAGATCGTCCTGACCCGCAACGACAGCGAACCTGGGCGCTACGTTGGCCAATTGGCAGACAAGGTCGAAGGCCGGCGCTTTGTCGAACTGCTGGGGGCACAGAACGAGAAGACCTGGCGCTTGTTCGAAGAAGAGCAGATCAACCACGAACAGGCCATCTTGCTCGGTGATGAACCGCTGCAAGGCGCTGAAGACCTGAAGAAATAAGCCGCTTTTATGCAGCAACCATGACCACCCCACGGCCCTGCTACCACTGCGCCCTGCCCGTCCCGCCCGGCAGTCGCTTCACCGCCGTTGTCCTCGGTGAAACCCGCGAGCTGTGCTGCCCGGGTTGCCAGGCGGTGGCCGAAGCGATTGTGGCCGGCGGTTTGGAAAGCTATTACCAGCATCGCAGTGAAGCATCGGCCAACCCCCAGTCCCTGCCGGTGCAGCTGACCGAAGAACTGGCGCTGTACGATCGCCCTGACGTGCAGCAATCGTTCGTTCGCCATGAAGGCGAGCTTTGCGAAACCACCCTGCTGATGGAAGGCATCAGTTGCGCCGCCTGTGGCTGGCTGATCGAAAAGCACCTGCGCGCTTTGCCAGCGGTGGCCGAGGCGCGACTGAACCTGTCCAACCATCGCCTGCACGTCCGCTGGGCCGACGCCCAATTGCCGCTGAGCACCCTGCTCGCGCAATTGCGCCAGATCGGCTACGCCGCGCACCCGTACCAGGCCGACCAGGCTTGCGAACAGCTCGCCGCGCAAAACCGTCTGGCCCTGCGCCAGCTGGGCGTGGCTGGCTTGCTTTGGTTCCAGGCGATGATGGCGACCATGGCCACCTGGCCGGAATTCAACATCGACCTGAGCCCGGAGATGCACACCATCCTGCGCTGGGTCGCGCTATTCCTGACAACGCCCATTGTGTTCTACAGCTGCGCACCTTTTTTCAAGGGTGCCATGCGTGACCTGCGCACTCGCCACCTGACGATGGACGTTTCAGTCTCCCTGGCCATCGGTGGCGCGTACATTGCCGGCATCTGGACCTCCATTACCGGTGTCGGCGAGTTGTATTTCGATGCCGTCGGCATGTTCGCCCTGTTCCTGCTGGCCGGCCGCTACCTGGAACGCCGGGCTCGGGAACGCACCGCTGCGGCCACCGCGCAATTGGTGAACCTGTTGCCGGCCTCGTGCCTGCGCCTGGCGGATGACGGCCAGAGCGAGCGCATCCTGCTTAGCGAACTGCATACGGGCGACCGGGTGCTGGTGCAGCCCGGGGCTATCCTGCCCGCCGACGGCAGGATTCTCGAAGGGCAGTCCAGCGTCGACGAATCGCTGCTGACCGGTGAATACCTGCCGCAACCCCGCCAGGCCGGCGATGCAGTCACGGCGGGCACGCTGAACGTCGAGGGCGCGCTGACCGTTCAGGTATTGGCCTTGGGGCAGGACACTCGTTTGTCCGCCATCGTGCGCCTGCTGGAACGCGCCCAAGGCGAGAAGCCGCGCCTGGCGGAAATTGCCGACCGCGCCGCCCAATGGTTCCTGCTGTTCTCTCTGGTTGCCGCCTCCGCCATCGGCCTGTTGTGGTGGCATCTCGATGCTTCGCGCGCTTTCTGGATCGTCCTGGCGATGCTCGTCGCGACCTGCCCTTGCGCGCTGTCCCTGGCGACGCCAACCGCACTCACCGCAGCCACCGGCACCCTGCACAAACTCGGATTGTTGCTGACCCGCGGCCATGTGTTGGAAGGCCTGAACCAGATCGACACGGTGATTTTCGACAAGACCGGCACCCTTACCGAAGGCCGCTTGGCGTTGCGCGCCATCCGCCCCCTGGCGGCGCTCGACAGCGATCAGTGCCTGGCCTTGGCCGCCGCCTTGGAGAATCGCTCCGAACACCCGATTGCCCGCGCCTTCGGCCGGGCGCCACTGGCCGCTGAGAATGTGCTGAGTTTTCCGGGACTTGGGCTTGAGGGCTTGGTGGGGGAACAGCGATTGCGCATCGGCCATCCCGGCTTTGTCTGCGACCCGAGTGGCGCCACCGTACCGGTGATGCCGGACGAACCTGGGCAATGGCTGTTGCTGGGGGATGATGCCGGGCCGCTGGCCTGGTTTGTCCTCGACGACCGTCTGCGTACGGACGCCCCGGCCCTTGTCGCGGCCTGCAAGGCGCGGGGCTGGCGCACGCTCTTGCTGTCGGGCGACAGCTCGCCGATGGTCGCCAGCGTTGCCGCCGGACTGGGCATCGATGAGGCTCGCGGCGGTCTGCGCCCGGACGACAAGCTGGCCGTGCTGCAGCAGTTGCGTCAACAGGGCCGCAAGGTGCTGGTGCTCGGCGACGGCGTGAACGATGTGCCGGTACTGGCAGCGGCGGATATCAGCGTCGCCATGGGCTCGGCCACCGACCTGGCCAAGACCAGCGCCGACGCGGTACTGCTGTCCAACCGCCTCGAGGCCCTGGTTCACGCCTTCAGCCTCGCCCGGCGCACCCGTCGGGTCATCATCGAGAACCTGGTCTGGGCGGGGCTGTACAATGGCCTCATGTTGCCGTTCGCCGCCCTTGGCTGGATCACACCCGTGTGGGCTGCGGCCGGCATGTCCATCAGTTCGCTGACCGTGGTCTTGAACGCGCTGAGGCTGACCCGCCAACCCAAGGTGCAGGTTCTTGATGCCACGCCCGATACCCGTCCGCAGCCGGCCTGAGCCGCGCGGGCATGGAGGTCCGACATGCCAGCTCTTTACGTAATGATTCCGGCCGCGCTGCTGATCGTAGCGATCGCCGTCTACATATTCTTCTGGGCCGTGGACAGCGGTCAATACGACGACCTCGACGGCCCGGCCCACAGCATCCTGTTCGACGAACAAGACCCGAACCATAAGGCCGCGGTGGAAGAAGCAAGCGGCGAGGCCCAGAAACCGGACGACAAGGCGCCGCCCCATGCTTGATCTGGCGCCGCTGTTGATATCGGCCGTCATCCTCGGCCTGCTCGGCGGCGGCCACTGCCTGGGCATGTGCGGCGGTCTGATGGGCGCCCTCACCCTGGCGATTCCCAAGGAACAGCGCAGCCGGCGTTTTCGATTATTGCTGGCGTACAACCTGGGGCGGATCCTGAGTTACGCCACGGCGGGCTTGCTGATCGGACTGGCCGGCTGGGCCGTCGCCAACAGCCCGGCGGCGATGATCATGCGGGTGCTGGCCGGTCTGCTGCTGATCGCCATGGGCCTGTATCTCGCCGGATGGTGGAGCGGCCTGACCCGTATCGAGGGGATCGGCCGGGGCTTGTGGCGACACATCCAACCCGTCGCCAACCGCCTGCTGCCGGTATCAAGCCTGCCACGGGCCTTGCTGCTCGGCGCGCTGTGGGGGTGGCTGCCATGCGGGTTGGTCTACAGCACCCTTCTCTGGTCCGCCAGCCAGGGCGATGCGCTGGACAGCGCGCTATTGATGCTCGCCTTCGGCCTGGGTACCTGGCCGGTGCTCCTCGCCACTGGCCTGGCGGCCGAGCGTGTCACCGTCCTGTTGCGTAAACGCAGCGTGCGCATGGCCGGTGGGTTGTTGGTGATCGTCTTCGGCATCTGGACACTGCCGGGGCCGCATCAGCATTGGCTCATGGGTCATTGACCGAGTCGCCTCCTCCTCAAGCAAATTTAGAGGAAATGAGCACATCATGATCGCAGCCCTGTGGCGAGGGAGCTTGCTCCCGCTGGCCAGCGAAGCAGGCCCCTACACCCCCAGGCAGAAACGCATGTAACTGATATTGCGTCTGCTGCGCAGCCGAGCGGGAGCAAGCTCCCTCGCCACGGATTTGATTTGTCTGCACGAGCATCACCCTCGACGACTGCCAGCCCCGTTGACGCAAATCAACACGCCCTTTTCCACGCCCCCTAGACTCGCGACCATGCCAGCCTATCCGGGGAACGCCCGCATGCTCGACGCCATCCGTTGGGACTCAGACCTCATCCGCCGCTACGACCTGGCGGGACCACGCTACACCTCTTATCCTACTGCGGCGCAGTTCGCCGGCCAGGTGGGCACCTTCGACCTGCTCCACGCCCTGCGCGACAGCCGCAAGGCACACAGGCCACTGTCGCTGTACGTGCACGTGCCGTTTTGCGCGAACATCTGCTACTACTGCGCCTGCAATAAAGTCATTACCAAGGATCGCGGTCGTGCCCACACCTACCTGCGACGCCTGGAGCAGGAAATCCAACTGATCGGCTGCCATCTGGCCCCCTCCCAGCGCGTGGAACAACTGCACCTGGGCGGTGGCACGCCGACGTTCCTGAGCCACGACGAGCTGCGCCAACTCATGGCCAGTCTGCGCAAGCATATGAACCTGATGGACGACGATTCCGGCGACTACGGCATCGAAATCGATCCACGGGAAGCCGACTGGTCAACCATGGGCCTGCTGCGGGAGTTGGGCTTCAACCGGGTCAGCATCGGCCTGCAAGACCTCGACCCTGCCGTGCAGCGAGCCGTCAATCGCCTGCAGAGCCTGGAAGAAACCCGGGCGGTGATCGAAGCCGCGCGGACCTTGCAGTTCCGCTCGATCAACATCGACCTGATCTATGGCTTGCCCAAACAAACGCCGGAAAACTTCGCGCACACGGTCGAAGAAGTCATCAGCCTGCAACCGGACCGTCTCTCGGTTTTCAATTACGCCCACCTGCCGGAGCGCTTCATGCCGCAGCGGCGGATCGATGGCCAGGACCTGCCTACCCCGGTGCAGAAACTGGCCATGCTGCAAGGCACCATCGAACAGCTGACCGCCGCCGGTTATCGCTACATCGGCATGGACCACTTCGCCCTCCCCGACGACGAACTGGCGATCGCCCAAGAAGAAGCGACCCTGCAGCGCAACTTCCAAGGCTACACCACCCATGGGCATTGCGACCTGATCGGCCTCGGCGTGTCAGCCATCAGCCAGGTCGGCGATTTGTACTGCCAGAACAGCAGCGACCTGACCCACTACCAGAACACCCTTGCCGACGGGCAACTGGCAACCAGCCGCGGGCTGGTGTGCAACGCCGACGACCGTTTGCGACGCGCCGTGATCCAGCAGTTGATCTGCCATTTCTCGCTGGCGTTCGCCGAGATAGAGCGAGACTTCAATGTCGACTTGCGCGGTTATTTTGGCTCTTTATGGCCGCAACTACAGACGATGGCAGCCGATGGGCTGCTCGAATTGACGCAGACCCATATCAACGTACTGCCCGCGGGGCGCCTGCTGGTGCGTTCAGTCTGCATGGTCTTCGACGGTTATCTGCAGCAACAAAACCGCCAACGTTTTTCCAGGGTCATCTGAGCGCGACGATTTGACGGGGGACACCGCACTGGCCGGAGTTTGTGCGCTGGGTTACCCTTACGTCTTATGTGTGTTTTCCCACAAGGATTTAAGAAATGTCCGAGCCAGTCAAATCTCGCGCTCACAGCCAGGCCCATTGCAAGGATTGCAGCCTGGCCCCTCTATGCCTGCCACTTTCGTTGAATCTGGAGGACATGGACGCGCTGGATGACATCGTCAAACGGGGACGGCCGCTGAAAAAAGGTGAGTTCCTGTTTCGCCAGGGCGATGGCTTCGACTCGGTTTACGCAGTGCGCTCGGGCGCCCTGAAGACGTTCAACCTGAGCGACGGTGGCGAAGAGCAGCTCACCGGTTTCCATCTGCCCAGCGAGCTTGTAGGCCTGTCGGGCATGGACACCGAGACCCACCCGGTCTCGGCCCAGGCACTGGAGACGACTTCGGTGTGCGAAATTCCTTTTGATCGTCTCGATGAGCTGGCGGTGCAGCTGCCGCAACTGCGTCGACAATTGATGCGGGTGATGAGCCGGGAAATTCGTGACGACCAGCAAATGATGCTGTTGCTTTCGAAGAAAACCGCCGACGAACGCATCGCCACGTTCCTGGTCAATCTCTCGGCGCGTTTTCGTGCCCGCGGGTTTTCGGCCAATCAGTTTCGCTTGAGCATGTCACGCAATGAAATGGGCAACTACCTGGGCCTGGCCGTGGAAACCGTGTCCAGGGTGTTCACCCGCTTCCAACAGAACGCGTTGATCGCAGCCGAAGGCAAGGAAATTCATATTCTCGACCCGATCCAGCTCTGCGCCCTGGCCGGCGGCTCGGTCGAAGGCTGACGCGCTCGCGCTGCTGAGGCTTTCGCCCCGTCGCGCTATACTTCCGCGTTTGCAGCCAGCCAGGACACCTCGACGATGGTCTTCGACTCCTTCGACATCAAATCCCTGATCCGCCCCGTGATCGACTTCCCCAAGCCAGGCGTGATCTTTCGCGATATCACTCCGCTGTTCCAGTCGCCCACTGCCCTGCGGCTGGTCATGGACAGCTTCGCCCATCGCTATGTCGAGGCCGAGTTCACGCACATCGGCGCGATGGATGCCCGGGGTTTCCTGATCGGCTCGATCCTGGCCTATCAGTTGAACAAGCCGCTGGTGTTGTTTCGCAAACAGGGCAAGCTGCCAGCCGACGTACTGGCCGAGGGTTACCAGACCGAGTACGGCGAAGCCTTTCTTGAAGTGCACGCCGACAGCCTGTGCGAAGGGGATTCGGTGGTGATGTTCGATGACCTGATCGCCACTGGCGGAACGTTGATCGCCGCCGCCAACCTGATCCGCCGCATGGGCGCCAGGGTCCATGAAGCCGCGGCGATCATCGACTTGCCGGAACTGCTCGGCTCCCAGCGCCTGGAAGACATGGGCATCCCGACGTTCTGCCTGACGCAGTTCTCCCTCAGCGAAAAATAACCTGGCCAAATCACATAACCCATTGTGGGAGCGAGCCTGCTCGCGATGGCGGTAGATCTGTCGATACCTATACTGGCTGACACACCGCTATCGCGAGCAGGCTCGCTCCCACCAGGGAATCGGGGTGCGGCTACAACGCGATTGGCTTGCGCCCGGCAAACGAATGCGCCAGCGTCCCGCCGTCCACCAACTCAAGCTCCCCACCCAACGGCACGCCATGGGCGATGCGGGAGGCGACCAGGCCTTTATTGCTGAGCAGTTGGGCGATGTAATGCGCAGTGGCTTCGCCTTCGACCGTCGGGTTGGTGGCGAGGATGACTTCGGTAAACGTGCCCGCCTCCTCGATCCGCGCCATCAACTGCGGGATGCCGATGGCTTCAGGCCCCAGGCCGTCGAGCGGTGACAAGTGCCCCTTGAGCACAAAGTAACGACCGCGAAAGCCGGTCTGCTCCACCGCATAGACATCCATAGGCCCCTCGACCACGCAGAGCAGGCTGTCGTCCCGTCGCGGGTCGGCGCATTGCGGGCAAAGATCGTCCTCGGTCAGGGTGCGACACTGGCGACAATGCCCGACACCTTCCATGGCTTGGCTCAACGCCTGGGCCAGGCGCGAGCCGCCGCTGCGATCACGCTCGAGCAGTTGCAACGCCATGCGCTGGGCGGTTTTCTGACCCACGCCTGGCAAGGTTCGCAGGGCATCGATCAGTTGGCGGATCAAAGGGCTGAAGCTCATGGGGGAAACGTCCGACATAACAACGAGACGCGGTTTATACCCGCGCCTCCGATTAGCGTCAAATACTCAATCGCGCGCTACTCGCACCACCAACTTGCCGAAATTTCGCCCCTCCAACATGCCGATGAAAGCCTGGGGCGCATTTTCAAGACCGTCGACCACGTCCTCGCGGAACTTGACCTTGCCATCGCGCACCCAAGGCGCCATGGCGCTGATGAATTCCGGCTGGCGGTCACCGTAGTCATCGAACACGATGAAACCCTGGATGCGCACGCGCTTGGTCAACAGCGTGCGTTGTAGTTGCGGCAGGCGATCCGGGCCACTTGGCGGCTGATGATCATTGTAGGATGCGATCAAGCCGCAAAGCGGGACGCGCGCCTTGGCGTTGAGCAGCGGCACGACCGCATCGAAGACCTTGCCGCCGACGTTTTCGTAATAGATATCGATACCTTGATCGCAAGCCCTGGCAAGCTCTTCGGCGAAATTCGGGCTTTTATGGTCAATACAGGCGTCGAAACCCAGCTCATCGACCACGTACTTGCATTTTTCGCCACCGCCGGCCACCCCCACCACCCGCAAGCCCTTGATCTTCGCCACCTGGCCAACCACGGAGCCCACGGCGCCCGACGCCGCCGCCACGACCAGGGTTTCCCCGGCCTTGGGCTGGCCAATGTCCATCAACCCCATGTAGGCCGTCATGCCCGGCATCCCCAACACCCCCAGCGCCATCGAGGGGCTGGGCAAGCCGGAAGGGATCGGAATGACATCGCGGCCATCGCTGATGCAGTGGCTCTGCCAACCCGTGGCCCCCACCACCAGATCACCCTCTTGGAATTTCGGATGCATCGAGCGCTCTACGCGGCTGACGGCACCACCGGTCATCACCTCATCGATCTGCACCGGCGCAGCGTAGGAAGGCGCGTCACTCATGCGCCCGCGCATGTAAGGGTCCAGTGACAGGAAGAGCGTCTTGAGCAGGATTTGTCCTTCGGCCAGATCGGGCAACGTCACGTGTTCAAGTCGAAAGTTTTCAGGGGTTGGCGCACCTTGGGGGCGCGAGGCCAGCACGATGCGCTGATTGGAAATCGATGACATGGAGGCGTCTCCTAGTTCGTTGAGCGTACACGTATAGGGAGCAGACCATTGCCTTGGGGGCGCGTTCGATGTTTATGCCGGGATAGCACGGCGCAGCCTGCTCCGGGCGGCGTTCCGACGAAAGCAGTCGAACAGAGACCCCATTGCTCCTGCCAGAAACAAAAATGCCAGGCGCGATGCCTGGCATTGTGTGTAGCCCATCCCGAGCGGGATGGCGAATCAGAACGGCAGTTTCATGCCCGGCGGCAGCTGCATGCCAGCGGTCATGCCGGACATCTTGTCCTGGCTGTTCGCTTCGATCTTGCGCACTGCGTCGTTGACGGCGGCGGCGAACAGGGCTTCGAGCATTTCCTTGTCGTCTTCGCTCAGGCCTTCGACCACGCTCGGGTCGATGCTGACGCGCTTGATATCGTGGCGACCGGTCATGACCACCGTCACCATGTCGCCACCGGATTTGCCGGTGACTTCAGCGTTGGCCAGCTCTTCCTGCATCTTGGCCATTTTTTCCTGCATCTGCTGCGCCTGCTTCATCAGGCCGGCCATGCCACCTTTCATCATGGTAATCACCTCGAAAGTACTTGGATAAACAACGCGCCCGGCCTGCCCGGCCCGGCGCCTTCAGTTATGAGCCCTGGGTGACCGGGGCCTCGACAGGTTCGATAGTATCGTGACGGACCACGGCGCCGAACTGTTGCATCATCTGTTGGATGAACGGATCGTTCTGGATCGATTCCTCGGCTTCGCGCTGACGGTCGGCGCGGCGCCGGGACGCGGCCTGGGCCGGGGTTTCCTGCTCGGGCTTGATCAGCTCGATGGTCAACGTGAGAGTGCGCTGGTGGTACTGGTTCAGCGCATCGTTGAGGCGACGCTGTTGGGTTGCGTTGAACAGCGCGCTATGGGCCGGATCCAGGTGCAGCAGCCAATGGTCGCCCTCGACCGAGATCAAGGTGCAGTTGGCGGCGATGCTACCGGTCATGCCACTGATCTGCAGCTTGGGGAACAGCTCCAGCCATTGCAAGGCCAGCCCAGTGGCGGGCATTGCCGCCGGTTCAGGTTCTGGCTCCGGTGCCGGTTCGGCGGCATGTTCGCTCGCCAGGTCGTCCAGGTAGCTGTAGGCCGAATCGATGTCCGGCTCGATGTAGTCCTCGTCCAGCGGCGGCTCATCGTCCAGATCGATGCCCGGCGTCGCGACCTCGACGTCGGCCACCGTCGGCTCCGGCATTGGCGCAGCCACCCACTCGGGTGCATCGGGCACCACGCTGTCGGGTGTCGGCAGGGGCATCGGCGGCAACTCGGGCTGCTCGGCGATGGTTTCCAAAACGGGCTCGACGGCGGGTTGCTGGACAACTTGCGGCTCGACCGGGTCGTTCCAAGGCAGGTCGATGACTTCTTCGGCGACGGGCTCGGGGAGCGCCTCGACGACCGGTTCGGGCTCTGGCTCAGGCGTGACGACAACAGGCGCCGGGGCCGGAATCGGCTGGGCTGCGGGCGCCACCGCCGTAGGAGCAGGAGCCGCTGCCGACGCAACAATGGGCGTGGCAGCCACTGGCTTGGCGGAATCAGCTGTGGCCTGGCTGATCCCCACTGGCTTTAGCGCTTGTCTCGGCGCGTCCGCCGTATCGGCCGGCCGGAACGCAAGCATTCGCAGCAGCACCATCTCGAAGCCGCCGCGCGGATCCGGTGCCAGCGGCAGGTCGCGACGGCCGATCAGGCCCATCTGGTAATAAAACTGTACGTCTTCGGCCGGCAGCGCCTGGGCCAAAGCCAACACGCGGTCCCGGTCGCCATGGCCGTTGTCGACCCCCTCGGGCAAGGCCTGGGCGATGGCGACACGGTGCAGAACGTTGAGAATCTCCGAGAGCACGCCATTCCAGTCCGGCCCCTGCTCGGCCAGGTGACGCACCGCTTCGAGCAATGCCTTTGCGTCCCCTTCGATCAGCGCAGTCAAAACGTCGTAGACCTGGCCGTGATCGAGGGTGCCCAGCATGGCGCGCACCTCGGCGGCCATGACCTTGCCTTCGCCGAAGGCAATGGCCTGGTCGGTCAGGCTCATGGCGTCACGCATCGAACCGTCGGCGGCTCGTCCCAGCAGCCACAGCGCATCGTCCTCGAACGGCACGTTCTCCACGCCCAGCACATGGGTCAGGTGCTCGACGACCCGTTCCGGCGTCATGTTCTTCAGGGAGAACTGCAAACAGCGCGACAAAATCGTTGCGGGAAGTTTCTGCGGATCGGTGGTCGCCAGGATGAATTTGACGTAGGGCGGCGGTTCTTCGAGGGTCTTGAGCAGCGCATTGAAGGAATGGCTGGAGAGCATGTGCACTTCGTCGATCAGGTAGACCTTGAAGCGCCCACGGCTCGGGGCGTACTGCACGTTGTCGAGCAGCTCGCGGGTATCCTCGACCTTGGTGCGGCTGGCAGCGTCGATTTCGATCAGGTCGACGAAACGACCTTCGTCGATTTCCCGGCAGACAGAACATTCGCCGCAGGGCGTCGACGTAATACCGGTTTCACAGTTCACGCACTTGGCAATGATCCGCGCAATGGTGGTCTTGCCCACGCCGCGGGTACCGGTGAACAGATAGGCATGGTGCAGCCGCTGGCTGTCCAAGGCATTGATCAGAGCCTTGAGCACATGGGTCTGGCCGACCATTTCGCGGAACGAGCGCGGACGCCATTTACGTGCAAGAACCTGATAACTCATCGAAAACCGTCGCAACGAAGGAACATAAGCGGCTAATGCTAGCGGAGCAGGGACGAAATTGCATCCGGTGCGCTCGTCTAATCTGGCTAAGCTAGGTTCAGCAGCTCGGTTGTCGACAGTTTTTTGTACAGTCAGGAGAGTTTATGCGTTCGGCCATGGGGGCTTTGCTGTTGTTGGGGACGGGGTGTTTCGCTGATGAGGTTCCCTTGCGTTTTGCCGTCACCGATGGCTGGGCCATGCCCATGGTGCAGATCGACAGAGGCCGCCCGACCCAGGGCATTCTGCCGGACGTCATGACCAGCCTGGCGACCCAGGTTGGCATGCCTGCGCAATTCCATGTCCTGGCCCGCGCGCGACTGGACAGCGCCATGGAGCAGGGCGAAATAGACATGCGCTGTTATGTCTCGCCTGATTGGGTAAAGGATATTGGGGGCGACTATCTCTGGAGCGTCCCGCTGTTCTTCCAGCGCGATGTGCTTGTCGGTTCGCCCGGCGCTCCCGCTGCCATCACGCCGTCGGCACTCACACAACAGTCCATCGGCACCGTGCTGAGCTACAGCTACCCCACCCTGCAGCCATTGTTCGACAGTGGCCACCTGCGGCGCGACGACGCCCGCAGCCAGGATCAGGTGCTGGCGAAACTGCTGGCCCGGCGATACCGCTATGCGGTCAGCAATCAATGGGCGCTGGACTGGTTCAACCAGCGTCACAGCGCTGACCGACAGCTGCGCCAAGTCGCTGTCCTGCAAGAACAACAGTTAAGCTGCTATGTGCGCAATGATCCGAAGATTCCCGCACAGCGCATCCTGCGTACCTTGTCGAACATGAAGAGATCCGGGGAAATCGACGCGATCATCCAGCTATATACTGGCCGCAACGAAGGGTTGCGGGACGGTGATGCGTCTCCATGATCAACGGGCCGGGCCTGGCGCTGTGGTGGCGCCCTGTGGTTTCGTCAGCCACCGGCACGAGCGTGATATCGCAGAACAGGAAGGTATCTGGCAAACCTTGCGAACGAAGGCCTGGGGGCGTTAAGGAGGCAACCCCACCAGCCACACCCCGGCACACAATGTTCCCGCTGTGGCTGCTTCCTTCCGGATCTGACCAGGTTCACGGGTAATCGTTGCGGGGGGACCGATGGGGTCACCATAACGACGCCCGCCTTGCGGCGAGCCGCGCCATTGTACCTATCTGACAAGAAGTTACAACCGTTCGTGCCGGATTAAAAAAATCCATGAGGTTCAAGTACTTGCTATGGGAAGAACCTCTTTCGCAATCGCCTCGGCCATTCAGATGGAAACTACAACAGCACCTCATCCGCCCGGCCACCCTCCTCCTGGATCACCAGATGGATGAAATGCAGTTTGGTGATTACTGCCGCCGGTACGACGAATGGGTAGAAATCCGGCTGGCCCATGCTGCGCGAGAGTTCGTTGAGCATTCCGGCCAGTTCGATCCAGGCGTTGACGAATGAAAGGAACGCCTTTCCGCCCGCGTGCTCGGGGTCGAACAGGGTTTCGGGAGGAAATGGCTGGTAGTCGAAATCCATTTCCCGCGCACTCATGCCGAAGCCGAGCGCCGTGTCGACGGCGTCCATCATGTGCAGGTAATGGGCCCAGGTTTCAGCCCAGTCCTCCCACGGGTGCATGGTGGCGTAGGCGCTGACGTAACGGGCCTGCCAATCCAGTGGCGCGCCTTGTTGATAATGCCGCTCCAACGCCTCGGAGTAGCTTGCGCGCTCATCGCCGAACAAGGCGCGAAACGGCTCCAGCCAGTGACTGTCGGCAACCAGCCGGTCCCAGAAATAATGGCCGACCTCGTGGCGAAAATGCCCGAGCAAGGTTCGATACGGCTCGTGCATCTGCTGCCGCACGTGCTCGCGGTGAGCATCGTCGGCTTCCTTGATGTCGAGGGTGATAAGGCCGCTGGCGTGCCCGGTCGTCGGCGGTTTCCCGTCGGGGTCGACGCCGATGAAATCAAAGGCCAGGCCGATGTTTTCGTCGGCGCTCTTGGGGATGACCGGCAAGCCGAGGGTAATCAGTTGCGCCACGAGGCGGCGCTTGGCGGTTTCGACCTTGCGCCAGCGCTCGGGGTTTTCCGGGATCGAGAGGTCAGGAATCGTGCGATTCAGGCTGCAGGCGATGCACAGTGTGTCGTGCCCGTTGGCTGGTAACAGCCAATTGCACGCCGCCGGGGTGTCGAGATTGGCGCAGCGGCGAAACAGTCCGGCCTGCGGGTCGACGTCCAGGAGCCAGGTATCAGGTTGCTCGCCGGGCTGAAGGGACGAAAGGCGGCTCTGCTCCGGCTGATACCCCAACGCCGCCAGGCACGCCAGGCATTGGCTGTTGCGAAAGAACAATGACTGGCCGCAGCGGCACGGCCAGACTTTGCTGTTGCGTGACCGATCACCCAGGAACGGCGCGGCGATGCGTGAGCTCAGTTGTTCGAAAAAGCGGTACATGGCGATCTCTCCCAGGAGCCTGCAAGACTAGATCACCTGATGCTCATGATCGTTCCAAAACGCTGTGTCATGACCCCGATAACCGTGGCGAGGGAGCTTGCGCCCCCGCCACAAAAGCCAAGCCTCAGAGCGCGACGCCATGCCCTGTCAAGAACTCGACAAACGCTTGTTCGTCGAGCACCTTGAGCCCCAGTTCATTGGCTTTGGTCAATTTCGATCCAGCGCCCGGCCCGGCCACCACGCAGTGGGTTTTCGCCGACACGGAACCGGCCACCTTCGCCCCCAGGCTTTCCAGCTTGTCCTTGGCGACATCGCGACTCATCAGCTCCAGCGAACCGGTCAGGACCCAGGTGTGCCCCGCTTCAGGCAAGCCCTCGACAACTTTCTTCTCGCTCCGCCAGTGCATGCCGAAATCCCGCAGTTGCTGCTCGGCAGCCAAGGCCTGTTCACGATTGGCGGCGATGGCGAAGAATTCGCGCACGGCGTTTGCCTGTTTTTCTGGCAACGCCTGGCGCATGTCCAGCCAGTCGGCATCCATGACGGCATCGAGGGAACCGAACTTATCCGCCAGTTTCTGCGCGCCGCCCGGCCCGACCGAAGGAATGTGCAGCTTGTCGAGGAAGCCTCCCAGGGTAGTACTGGCGGAAAATTCCGCGCTCAGTTCGCCCTGGTCCTGGATCTCCAGGCCATGGCGCAGCAGATCCTTGATGACCTGGCGATTGTGCGGGTCTTCGAAGAAGCTGTGGATCTCGTGGGCAACTTCCAGGCCGACATCCGGCAGGTACGTCAGCACCTGCGGCAGCGCCGCCTGCACGCGCTCCAGTGAACCGAGGGAGCGGGCCAGGACCTTGGCGGTCTCCTCGCCCACGTCGGGAATGCCGAGGGCGTAGATAAAACGCGCCAGACTCGGCTTCTTGCTGTCGACGATCGCTGACAGCAGATTCCTGCTCGACAGCTCGGCGAAGCCTTCCAGGTCGACGATCTGCTCGAACGTCAGCGCATACAGATCCGCCGGCGACCCCACCAGGCCTTCGTCCACCAATTGTTCAACGCTCTTCTCGCCCAGCCCTTCGATATCCATGGCCCGGCGCGAGACAAAATGAATGATTGCCTGCTTGAGCTGCGCGCCACAGGCCAGGCGACCGACGCAGCGGTACACCGCGCCTTCGCTGACGGTTTCACGGCCCTTGCTGCGCTTGATCAGTTGCGTGCGTTCGACGTGGGAACCGCAAACCGGACATTGCTGCGGCACTGCCACCGGACGGGCATTGACTGGACGACGCTCGGTGACGACTTGCACCACTTGCGGGATGACATCACCGGCTCGGCGAATGATCACCGTGTCGCCGATCATCAGGCCCAGGCGCGCCACCTCGTCCATGTTGTGCAACGTGGCGTTGGCCACCGTCACGCCAGCCACCTTGACCGGCTTGAGCCGCGCCACGGGCGTGACGGCGCCGGTGCGGCCGACCTGGAACTCGACGTCCAGCAGTTCGGTAAGCTCTTCGCTGGCAGGGAATTTATGAGCGATAGCCCAGCGAGGCTCCCGCGCGCGAAAACCCAGTTCGCGCTGTGACGCGATGCTGTTGACCTTGAACACCACGCCGTCGATTTCGTAGGGCAGCGAACTGCGCCGCTCACCAATGTCACGGTAGTAATCCAGGCATTCGTCGATGCCGTGGGCCAGCTTCAGCTCGCGGCTGATGGGCATGCCCCAAGCCTTGAGTTGTTTGAGATTGCCAATGTGGGTATCGGCGATGTCCGACGTCACCTGGCCGATGCCATAGCAGCAAAACTCAAGGGGACGATTGGCGGTTATCCGGGAGTCCAACTGGCGCAGGCTGCCTGCGGCAGCGTTGCGGGGGTTGGCGAACGTCTTGCCGCCCGCCTCCAGCTGGGTGGCGTTCAAGCGCTCGAAACCGGCCTTGGACATGTACACCTCGCCGCGCACCTCCAGCACCGGTGGCCAGCCGCTGCCTTGCAACTTGAGAGGAATGTTGCGCACGGTGCGCACGTTGACGCTGATGTCTTCGCCCGTGGTGCCGTCACCGCGCGTCGCGCCGCGCACCAGCATGCCGTCTTGATACAACAGGCTGACCGCCAGGCCATCGAGCTTCGGCTCGCAACTGTATTCCACCGCCGCGCCGCCGCCGAGCAAATCGCCCATGGGCAGGTCGAGGCCTTCGGTCACTCGCCGGTCGAACTCGCGCAAAGTGGTTTCGTCGAACACGTTGCCCAGGCTGAGCATCGGGATTTCGTGACGCACCTGGCTGAAGGCCGACAGCGCCACGCTGCCGACTCGCTGGGTCGGGGAATCGCTCGTCACCAGCTCCGGGTGTTGTTCTTCCAAGGCTTTGAGCTCATGGAAAAGACGATCGTATTCGGCGTCCGGAATGGAAGGTTCATCGAGGACGTGATAGCGGTAATTATGCTGGTCCAGCTCGGTGCGCAGCTCTAGGATGCGGGTTTCGACGGCGCTCATGGTGTTCTCTCATAAAGCAAAAGAGCAGCCTGGGCTGCTCAATTTTCTCAAGACGTTGAGGGGTACTTCGCACCCCAGCGGGAGCAAGCTCCCTCGCCACAAGAGGCTCTCCAACCAAGGGGAGCCGGTCTCATCGCTCAACGCTTCTGGGTCAGCGCGCGGCGTTCGAATTCGACAATGCGCTGGCGGTAGTGCTCGATGGTCTGGGCCGTCAGCACGCTGCGTTGGTCGTCCTTCAATTCGCCGTTGAGCTCCTGGGCCAGCTTGCGCGCAGCGGCCACCATCACGTCGAAAGCCTGCTTGGGATGACGCGGGCCTGGCAGGCCCAGGAAGAAGCTCACCGCCGGCGTGCTGAAATGGTCGATGTCGTCCAGGTCGAACACGCCAGGCTTGACGGCGTTGGCCATGGAGAACAACACCTCGCCATTGCCTGCCATGCTTTCGTGGCGATGGAAGATGTCCATCTCGCCAAAACGCAGGCCGCTTTCCAGGATGTTCTGCAACAGCGCAGGGCCCTTGAAGCCGGCCGGGTCGCGGCAGATCACGCTGATCACCAGCACTTCTTCGGCCTGGGCCTGTTCCTTGTCGCCGCTGGATGACTTGCTCTCGTCCGGGAAATCGCCGTCACGGCTGTTGAAGCTCGGCCCGCCATCGAGGTCGAGGTTCAGGTTCAAATCACCCTGGGACGGTTCGCTGTTGCGCTTGCCGCGCTTGGAACCCGACTCCCGTGGCTCACGGGCAGGCGCGCTCATGGACGGCAAATCGTGTTCGTCCAGCTGCGGCTCCTTGTGGGTGTCCAGCACCCGGGGCGGACCCAACAGCTCGGCGCTGTCATCCTCATCGGGGAGGTTCGACAGGCTGCGATCCAGGCGAAACTTGAGTTTGCCCTTGCCGCCGCGCATGCGACGCCAGCCGTCGAAAAGAATACCGGCAATGACAATGATGCCGATGACGATCAGCCACTCGCGCAGACCGATTTCCATTTAATCCCGTGCCTCTATAAAAATGCTGAAAAATAAGGGGCTTAGCTATTTGCAAACCGCTTTAAAACGTGGCGCCAACTCTATGTTCTGAATGGCGTTTTGCCCACGCATACGAAAAATTGACATTAAACTAGCACGACCAAAGATAACTTTACACCGTCTGTCGCATAGGCTTGTGCCCAATCTGTGAATTGAACATCAGCCCCAAGGGTAAAAAACACCTACAGCGTTCAAAACAGAAGCCCTGCGAGCCTTTGTTCAGGCGTCCACCATGGCCATGGCCTCCTCCACATCCACCGCCACCAGCCGCGAACACCCCGGCTCATGCATGGTCACGCCCATCAACTGGTCGGCCATTTCCATGGCGATCTTGTTGTGGGTGATGTAGATGAACTGCACCGTTTCGGACATTTCCTTCACCAGCCGTGCGTAACGGCCGACGTTGGCGTCGTCCAGTGGTGCGTCGACCTCATCGAGCATGCAGAACGGCGCCGGGTTCAGTTTGAAAATGGCAAAGACCAGAGCCAGCGCCGTCAGCGCTTTTTCGCCGCCGGAGAGCAAATGGATGGTGCTGTTCTTCTTGCCGGGAGGACGCGCCATGATTGTCACCCCTGTATCGAGTAGATCTTCGCCCGTCAGTTCCAAGTAGGCGCTACCGCCACCGAAAACTTTTGGGAAAAGCGCCTGCAAACCGCCGTTGATCTGATCAAAGGTATCCTTGAAGCGGTTGCGGGTTTCCTTGTCGATCTTGCGGATGACGTTTTCCAGGGTCTCCAGCGCCTCCGCCAGATCGTCGTTCTGAGCGTCCAGGTAACGCTTGCGCTCTGACTGCTGCTGGTACTCGTCGATGGCCGCCAGGTTGATTGCCCCCAGGCGCTGGATGCGCTGAGCGATGCGTTCAAGTTCTTCCTCGGCGTCCTTTTCGTTCGCCCCGGCCACCAGGGTGGCGAGCACGCCGTCGAGGTCGTAGCCGTCTTCCAGCAATTGGTCCTGCAAGGCTTTGCGCCGCACCGTCAAGGCCTGCCACTCCATGCGCTGCTGCTCCATCTGGCCACGGATCAGCTGCGATTGCTGCTCGGCCTGGCTGCGGCGCTTCTCAGCGTCGCGCAGTTCGCGGTCGGCATCCTCCAGGGCAATCTGTGCAGTCTTGAGTTCTTCGTCGACGCTCATGCGTTTGTCGAGCAACTCTTCGAGCTTGAGGCGCAGTTCTTCCAGTGGCGCCTCGCCCTCTTCCAGGTTGAGGCTCAACTGCTCACGCTTTTCGGTCAGGCGCTCGGACTGCATTTCCAGACGTTCCAGGGCCTGGCGTGTGGAATCGTGCTGGGCCCTGAGCGAGCCCAGGCGTACCGCCAGCTGATGGGCATGGTCTTTGTGTTGGCGCGCTTCCTGGCGCACGCGGTCCAGGCGTTCACGCAGGCTGTCGCGCTGGGCCAGCAGCAATTCACGCTGTTCGGTGTCCACCGCCATCGCATCAAGGGCTTCTTGCAATTGCAGGCGCGCCTCGCCGATCTGTTCGTGTTCCAACGCCCGCTGCTCGCCCAACTCGGCGATTTCTTCGTCAAGACGGGTACGACGCAGGGCCAATTGTTCGACCTTGGCCTTGCCGGCAGACAGCTGCGCCTTGAGTTCGCCCTGCTGGCGCGCTTCATCTTGCAACAGCCGACGCAGGTGTTCGCGGCCGTTTTCCTGTTGGCGCTGTTGCGCCCGCAGGTTCTGTAGTTCGGTTTCCAGGGCTTCGACGCTGGCCTCGCGCTCTTCGCGCTCGGCGGCCAGGCGTTGGATTTCCTGGCCTCGGGCGAGCATGCCGCTCTCGGCTTCAGAGGCCCGGCGAACCCGCAGGAAATGCCGCCCGACCCAATACCCGTCGCGGCTGATCAGGCTTTCGCCGGCTGCCAATTGCCCACGCAAGGTCAAGGCGTGCTCGAGGCTGTCCACCGGCTTGACCTGCCCCAGCCAAGGCGACAGGTCGACCTGGGCTTCGACCTTGTCCAAAAGACTGCCTGGCACCCGCACGCCGTCGCCGGCCGGGCTGAGCAGGCGCAGATCGCCCTGGCTGAAACCGGAAAGATCGAACCCGGCGAAATCATCCACCAGCACTGCTTGCAGATCGGCGCCCAGCACGGTTTCCACCGCCAGTTCCCAGCCGGCATCGACCTTCAAACCTTCGGCCAGGCGCGGGCGCTCGGCCAGGTGCTGGTCGCGCAGCCATTCGGCAGTGCCGGTGCCTGGGTCCAACGCGGCTTGCTGCAAGGCCTCCAGCGAGGCCAGCCGACCGTTGAGTCGCTGCAATTCGCCCTGGGCCTGTTGCTGGTTCTGCAAGGCCAGCTGCAAGGCTTGGCGCAGTTGTTCAAGGCGTTCGACCTGGGCATCTTCGCTGGCCTGCAGGTCTTCGAGGGTGGCTTCGCTGGTCGCCAGTTGCTCGCTCAGCTCCAGAATCGCGGCGTCTTCCGGATCCGCGGCGAGCAAGGCGCGCTCTTCAGACAGGCGACGCTGACGTTCGGCCAGGCGCTCCATGCTGGTTTCCAACTGCTGGATGCGCGACTGCTGGACTTCTGCCTGGCGCCGCGGCTCGGCCGAGGTCAGGTTGAAACTGTCCCACTGCTCTTGCCAACCATGCATGGTCAACTCGGCTTCTTCCAGGGCTGCGGCTGCCTCTTCGGCGGCGGCGCTGGTGAATTCCTGCTCCGGCGTGAGCCGCTCCAGCTCCTCGCCGAGGGTCAGCAACAAGGTGCGATCGTGGCCCAGGTGGGATTCGGTTTCCAGGCGTGCGCGCTCAGCCTCCTTCAAATCTTCCTGCAACTGGCGCAGGCGCTGCTGGCCGTGCTGGATGCTTTGCTCGACCCTGGCAATGTCGCCTCCCACGGAATAGAAGCGCCCTTGCACCAGGTTGAAGCGCTCGGAGAGTTCATGGTGCCCGTCGCGCAGGCGCTCGATGGCGGCATCGGCGTTGCGCTGCTCGGCCACCAACGCTTCGAAGCTGACTTCCTGGTTGCCGATGATCGCCTCGCGCTGGCCCACCTGTTCGTTCAACGCCTGCCAGCGCAGGGCCGACAGTTGGGCCTTGAGCTGGCGCTCTTCGGCTTTGTATTCCTGGTATTTCTTTGCCGCCTCGGCCTGGCGATGCAGGCGTTCGAGCTGGCGCTCGAGTTCTTCACGCAGGTCAGTCAGACGCGCAAGGTTTTCGTGGGTACGGCGGATGCGGTTCTCGGTCTCGCGACGCCGTTCCTTGTATTTGGAGATGCCGGCGGCTTCTTCGATGAAATTGCGCAGGTCTTCGGGCTTGGCCTCGATCAGCTTGGAGATCATGCCCTGCTCGATGATCGAATAGCTGCGCGGTCCCAGGCCGGTGCCTAGGAAGATGTCGGTGATGTCCCGGCGACGGCATTTGGCGCCGTTGAGGAAATAGCTGTTCTGGCTGTCACGGGTCACTTTGCGGCGGATGGAAATTTCCGCGTAGGCCGCGTATTCGCCGATGAGGGTGCCATCGGAATTATCGAACACCAGTTCGATGCTGGCCTGGCTCACTGGCTTGCGGCTGGTGGAGCCGTTGAAGATGACGTCGGTCATCGACTCGCCGCGCAGGTTCTTGGCCGAGCTTTCGCCCATCACCCAGCGCACGGCGTCGATGATGTTCGACTTGCCGCAACCATTGGGCCCGACCACCGCCGCCATGTTGCTGGGGAAGTTCACCGTCGTCGGGTCGACGAAGGATTTGAACCCCGCCAGCTTGATGCACTTGAGTCGCACGTCAGGCCGCCGTCAGGGCCGAAACCACCAGATCGCAACTGCGCTGGGCATAAGCCGTGAGCACGGTGCGGATCTGCGGCAGATCACGGGCCAGCACGGCCGCGAGCAGGCGCTGGAACAGGTCGAGGAATTCGCTCATTTCCGCCTTGCGCTGCTCAAGAGCCAGGAAATAGGCGCGGCTCATGGCCGGTTGCAGGTTTTCAACGGTTTCCTGCAGATAAGGGTTGTTGGCAAAGGGATAGGCTGCTCGCATCACGCTGAAGCTATCGTCGACGAACGTACGGATGTCCTGGCGCTCGTAGGCTTCCTTGAGGCGCTGCTGGATCGCCACGAACGGCGCCATGTCTGCCTGCTCTTTCCAACCATGCGCCACTGCATTGCCCAGCAGGATATAGAGCTCGCTCATCAATGCGCAAAGGCTGCGCACCTTGTGTTCGGTGAGCTCGGTGACGTGGGCGCCACGGCGCGGCAAGATGGCGATCAGGTGACGCCGCTCCAGGATCAGCAAGGCCTCGCGGACCGAACCGCGGCTGACATTGAGCGCCAGCGTAACCTTCTGCTCCTGGATGCGCTCTCCCGGCTTCATTTCGCCGCGAATGATGCGCTCGGCGAGATGATGGGCGATTTGCTCGGCGAGGCTGTCCGGGGCCTTGAACGTCATGGTTGTCCTTCAAACTCTTCAGATCTGCACAAGCGGCGCAGTGTAGCGCACTCAATACGTCATGGCGCAGGGCCTCCACCTGGTTTTTGGCACGATATAAGCAAAAAGTGCCTGCCCTCTTGGTGAAAGAGAGCCTGTGAGAGCGAGCTCGCTCCCACAGGGTTTTATCGACAAAACGGTATTTCTTGACCTTTAAGTCAGAAAATCATTGACCGAAAAGTCAGAACTGCTAAATTCAGCTCACGTCGGTACAACAATAATGAATCTGCGAGGCCTTCCGTGATCCAGTTTTTACTCAACCAGGAACTCCGTAGCGAGCATGCCCTGGACCCGAACCTGACCGTGCTCAATTACCTGCGCGAACACGTTGGTAAACCCGGCACCAAGGAAGGCTGCGCCAGCGGCGACTGCGGCGCATGCACCGTGGTGGTGGGCGAATTGGAGACGGACGCAGAAGGTGGCGAGCGTATTCGCTACCGCAGCCTCAATTCGTGCCTGACCTTCGTCTCGTCGCTGCACGGCAAGCAATTGATCAGCGTCGAAGACCTCAAGCACGATGGCCAGCTGCACAGCGTCCAGCAGGCGATGGTCGATTGCCACGGTTCGCAATGTGGTTTCTGTACCCCGGGCTTCGTCATGTCGTTGTTCGCCCTGCAAAAGAACAGCGAGCAGCCCGACGCCCACAAGGCCCACGAAGCGTTGGCCGGTAACTTGTGCCGCTGCACCGGTTACCGGCCGATCCTGGCCGCCGCCGACCAGGCCTGTTGCGCCAAGCAGCCCGACCAGTTCGACGCCCGTGAGGCCCAGACCATTGCCCGCCTCAAAGCCATCGCACCGACCGAGACCGGAGAACTCAACAGTGGCGACAAACGCTGCCTGGTGCCGCTGACCGTGGCTGACCTGGCCGACCTCTACGACGCCTACCCACAAGCACGGCTGCTGGCCGGCGGCACTGACCTGGCGCTGGAAGTCACCCAGTTCCACCGCACCCTGCCGGTGATGATCTACGTGGGCAACGTCGCCGAACTCAAGCGCGTCGAGCGTTTCGATGATCGCCTGGAAATCGGCGCGGCCACCGCGCTTTCCGATTGTTACGAGGCCCTGCAAGCCGAATATCCGGACTTCGGCGAACTGCTGCAGCGCTTCGCCTCGTTGCAGATCCGCAACCAGGGCACCCTGGGCGGGAACATCGGCAACGCCTCGCCCATTGGCGACTCGCCGCCCCTACTGATCGCCCTCGGCGCGCAGATTGTGCTGTGCAAAGGCCAGACACGCCGCACCCTGGCCCTGGAAGACTATTTCATCGATTACCGGGTAACCGCCCGCCAGGAAAGCGAATTCATCGAAAAGATCATCGTGCCCCGGGCCAGCGCCGAGCAAGCGTTTCGCGCCTACAAAGTCTCCAAGCGCCTGGACGACGACATTTCCGCCGTGTGCGCGGCGTTCAACCTGCGCATCGACAACGGCATGGTCCGCGATGCCCGTGTGGCCTTCGGTGGCATGGCCGCGACCCCCAAGCGCGCCAAGCACTGTGAGGCCGCGCTGATCGGCGCGCCCTGGACCGACAGCACCCTCGAACGCGCCTGCGCGGCCCTGGCGGAGGATTTCACGCCCCTGTCGGACTTCCGCGCCAGCAAGGAATATCGCCTGCTCAGCGCCCGCAACCTGCTGCGCAAATATTTCATCGAACTGCAAACGCCCCACATCGAGACTCGGGTGACCGCTTATGTCTAATCATCACGCCGTAGAAAAGACCCAAGCCGAACTGGCGCAACTGTTCGCCCGCGACCTCACCACCGGCGTGGGCCGCAGCGTCAAGCATGACAGCGCCGCGAAGCACGTTTCAGGCGAGGCACAGTACATCGACGACCGCCTGGAATTCCCGAACCAATTGCACGTCTATGCCCGGCTCTCGGACCGCGCCCACGCGCGGATCCTGCGCATCGACACCGCGCCTTGCTACGCCTTCGAAGGCGTGCGCATCGCCATTACCCACCAGGACATCCCGGGCCTGAAGGACATCGGCCCGTTGCTGCCCGGTGACCCGCTGCTGGCGATCGACGATGTGCAGTTCGTTGGTCAACCCGTTCTGGCCGTTGCCGCCAGGGATCTCGAAACGGCGCGCAAGGCAGCCATGGCGGCCATAGTCGAATACGAGGACCTGGAACCGGTGCTGGATGTGGTCGAGGCGCTGCGCAAGCGGCATTTCGTGCTCGACAGCCATACCCACCAGCGCGGCGATTCAGCCACGGCGCTGGCAAGCGCCGAACATCGCATCCAGGGTTCACTGCACATCGGCGGCCAGGAACATTTCTACCTGGAAACCCAGATTTCCTCGGTGATGCCCACCGAAGACGGCGGCATGATCGTCTACTGCTCGACCCAGAACCCCACCGAAGTGCAAAAGCTGGTGGCCGAAGTGCTCGGCGTGTCGATGAACAAAGTGGTGGTGGACATGCGTCGCATGGGCGGTGGGTTCGGCGGCAAGGAAACCCAGGCCGCCAGCCCGGCGTGCCTGTGCGCCGTCATCGCGCACCTCACCGGCCAGCCGACCAAGATGCGCCTGCCCCGGGTCGAAGACATGCTGATGACCGGCAAGCGCCATCCCTTCTACATCGAATACGACGTCGGCTTCGACAGCACCGGTCGTCTGCACGGCATTGCCTTGGAACTGGCTGGCAATTGCGGCTGCTCGCCGGACCTGTCCGCCTCGATCGTCGACCGAGCGATGTTCCATGCCGACAACGCCTACTACCTGGGCGATGCAACGATCAACGGCCACCGCTGCAAGACCAACACCGCCTCGAACACCGCTTACCGTGGTTTCGGCGGCCCCCAAGGCATGGTCGCCATCGAAGAGGTGATGGACGCTATCGCCCGGCACCTGGGGCTCGACCCCCTGGCGGTGCGCAAGGCCAACTACTACGGCAAGACCGAGCGCAACGTCACGCATTACTACCAGACCGTCGAGCACAACATGCTCGAAGAGATGACCGCCGAGCTTGAACAAAGCAGCCAGTACGCCGAGCGCCGCGAAGCGATCCGTCGCTACAACGCAGGCAGCCCGATCCTGAAGAAAGGCCTGGCGCTGACCCCGGTGAAGTTCGGCATTTCGTTCACAGCCAGTTTCCTCAACCAGGCCGGCGCGTTGATCCACATCTACACCGACGGCAGCATCCACCTCAATCACGGCGGCACAGAGATGGGCCAAGGCTTGAACACCAAGGTCGCCCAAGTGGTGGCCGAGGTGTTCCAGGTGGAAATGGACCGCGTGCAGATCACCGCGACCAACACCGACAAGGTGCCGAACACCTCGCCCACCGCCGCGTCCAGTGGCGCCGACCTGAACGGCAAGGCGGCGCAGAATGCCGCCGAAACTATCAAGCGGCGCCTGGTGGAGTTCGCCGCGCGGCAATACAAGGTCAGCGAGGAAGACGTGGAATTCCACAACGGCCACGTGCGGGTGCGTGATCACATCCTGACCTTCGAGGCACTGGTTCAACAGGCGTATTTCGCGCAGGTCTCGCTGTCGAGCACCGGTTTCTACAAGACCCCCAAAATCTATTACGACCGCAGCCAGGCCCGTGGCAGGCCGTTCTACTACTACGCCTACGGCGCGGCGTGCGCCGAGGTGATCGTCGACACCCTCACCGGCGAGTACAAGATGCTGCGCACTGACATCCTTCACGACGTCGGCGCCTCGCTGAACCCAGCCATCGACATCGGCCAGGTCGAGGGCGGATTCATCCAGGGCATGGGCTGGCTGACCATGGAAGAACTGGTGTGGAACGACAAGGGCAAGCTGATGACCAATGGCCCGGCCAGCTACAAGATCCCCGCCGTGGCTGACATGCCACTGGATTTGCGGGTCAAGCTGGTGGAAAACCGCAAGAACCCCGAAGACACGGTGTTCCACTCCAAGGCCGTGGGCGAGCCGCCGTTCATGCTCGGCATCGCCGCGTGGTGCGCCATCAAGGACGCCGTGGCGAGCCTGGGGGATTACCAGCATCAACCGAAGATCGACGCGCCGGCGACGCCGGAGCGGGTGTTGTGGGGGTGTGAACAGATGCGGCAGTTGAAGGCTGTGAAGCCTGTGGAAGCCGAGGTCGAGTTGGCTTCACTTTAAACCGCGGCGCGGCTATCGCGAGCAAGCTCGCTCCCACAGGGGATTGTGAACACCGACCCTATGTGGGAGCGAGCCTGCTCGCGAAAGCGGCCGAACAGACAACAGAGATGTCGAGGTGAACATGTACAACTGGATCAGTGCCCTCGCCGACCTGCAAGCCCGCGGTGAGCCCTGCGTGCTGGTGACGATCATCGAAGAGCTCGGCTCCACGCCGCGCAACGCCGGTTCGAAGATGGTCATCAGCGCCAGCCAGGCGTTCGACACCATCGGTGGCGGGCACCTGGAATACAAGGCCATGGAAATCGCTCGGCAGATGCTCGCCAGCGGCCAGCAGAACACGCATCTGGAGCGTTTCAGCCTCGGCGCCAGCCTTGGCCAGTGCTGCGGCGGCGTCACCGTGTTGCTGTTCGAACCCATGGGGCAGGTCCAGGCGCAGATCGCCGTGTTCGGCGCCGGCCATGTCGGCCGGGCCTTGGTGCCGTTGCTGGCAAGCCTGCCCTGCCGGGTCCGCTGGATCGACTCGCGGGAGGCGGAGTTTCCTGAACAGTTACCCCATGGTGTGCGCAAGATTGTCACTGAAGAACCATTGGATGAAGTCGACGACTTGCCCGCGGGCAGCTACTGCATCGTCATGACCCACAACCATCAGCTCGACCTGGAACTGAGCGCCGCGATTCTCAAGCGCAACGACTTTGCCTATTTCGGCCTGATCGGCTCGAAGACCAAACGGGTCAAGTTCGAACACCGCTTGCGTGATCGCGGCTTCGACAGCGGCACCCTCCAACGTATGCGTTGCCCGATGGGCATTGGCGAAGTCAAAGGCAAATTGCCTGTGGAAATCGCCATCTCCATCGCCGGCGAAATCATCGCCACCTATAACGCGGATTTCGGCCAGCACACCTCGCGCGCCGAACCCATTGCCAAGTTGCTGCCGGTTTCGCGCCGCAGCCAGCGTTAATCTTTTTATCGAGACAGACCATGCCCCTGACACGCAAAGCCTACCGCGCCGCCCTGCTCCACAGCCTCGCCGACCCGGCCGAAGTTGGCATCGAGGCGTCCTATGAATATTTCGAGGATGGCCTGCTGGTGGTGGAAAATGGCCAGATCAGCGCCATCGGCCACGCCCATGAGCTGCTGCCGACCCTGGCGGCGGATATCGAAATCGCCCATTACCCGGACGCGCTGATCACTCCAGGCCTCATCGATACCCATATCCACCTGCCTCAGACCGGTATGGTCGGCGCCTATGGCGAGCAACTGCTGGACTGGCTCAACACCTACACCTTCCCCTGCGAAAGCCAATTCGCCGACCCGGCCCACGCCGAGGCAGTGGCGGATATTTTCGTCAAGGAACTGCTGCGCAACGGCACTACCACGGCCCTGGTGTTTGGCAGCGTACATCCCCAATCGGTGAATGCATTTTTCGAGGTGGCCGAGAAGCTCGACCTGCGCATGATTGCCGGCAAGGTGATGATGGACCGCAACGCCCCGGACTATCTGGTCGACACTGCCGAATCCAGCTACACCCAGAGCAAGGCACTGATCGAGCGCTGGCATGGCAAGGGTCGCCTGCACTACGCCGTGACGCCGCGCTTCGCGCCGACCAGCACCCCGGAGCAACTGACCCTGGCCGGCCAGTTGCTCAGTGAATACCCGGACCTGTACATGCAGACCCACATCAGTGAGAACCTGCAGGAAGTGCAATGGGTCAAGGAATTGTTCCCGGAGCGCAAGGGATACCTGGACGTCTACGACCACTACCAGTTGCTCGGCGAACGTTCGGTGTTCGCCCATGGCGTTCACTTGTGCGACGACGAGTGCGCGCGCCTGGCCCAGACCGGTTCGGCCATTGCCTTCTGTCCGACCTCGAACCTGTTCCTGGGCAGCGGGCTGTTCAACCTGCCAATGACCGAGAAGCACAAAGTGAACGTAGGGTTGGGCACCGACGTGGGCGGTGGCACCAGTTTCTCGCTGCTGCAAACCTTGAACGAAGCCTACAAGGTCATGCAACTGCAGGGCGCGCGGCTGAGCCCGTTCAAGTCGCTGTACCTGGCGACCCTCGGCGGGGCCCGGGCCTTGCGCCTGGAAGACAAGATCGGGACGTTGCAACCGGGAACGGACGCGGATTTCCTGGTTTTGGACTACAACGCCACGCCGCTGTTGAGCTATCGCCTGAAGCAGGCCAAGGACATTGCCGAGCGGTTGTTCGTGCTGATGACGCTGGGGGATGACCGGACGGTGGCGCAGACTTTTGCAGCGGGTCGGTTGGTGCACCAGCGGTAGGTTGTATTGCCTGCCAGGACGCTATCGCGAGCAAGCTCGCTCCCACAGTGGATTTGTGGTGTACACATAACCCCTGTGGGAGCGAGCTTGCTCGCGATTGGCGGTATGACTGGTTCAACCCTCAGAGCTTGGCAGGCGAACGCCCCGGCTTCTTGCTCTGCAACAGGTGCGAGAACACCGCGTGCAAGTCATCCGACGCGCTTTCTTCGTCGAGGTTGAGCTTGCTGTCGATGTGGTCCATGTGATGCATCATCAGGTTCACCGCCAAGGCCGCGTCACGGGCCTCGATGGCGTCGATCAATTGCGTGTGTTCGTCATAGGAACAGTGCGAGCGGTTGCCGCTTTCGTACTGGGCAATGATCAACGAAGTCTGGGACACCAGGCTGCGCTGGAAGCTGATCAGCGGTGCGTTTTTTGCCGCCTCGGCCAGTTTCAGGTGGAACTCGCCCGACAGCCGGATGCCGGCGCCACGGTCGCCACGGGAAAAACTGTCGCGCTCGTCGCTGACCATCTGCCGCAGCTCGGCAAGCTGCTCGGCCGTGGCGTGCTGGACCGCCAGCTCCGTGATCGCCTTCTCCACCATGCGCCGGGCAAAGAAAACCTGGCGGGCCTCTTCGACACTTGGGCTGGCAACCACCGCGCCACGATTGGGCCTCAGCAACACCACGCCTTCATGGGCCAGGCGCGACAGCGCGCGGCGAATGATCGTGCGGCTGACCCCGAAAATCTCCCCCAGCGCCTCTTCGCTCAATTTCGTACCGGGCGCCAGGCGCTGTTCGAGGATGGCCTCGAAAATGTGCGCATAGACAATATCGTCCTGGGTTCCGCTGCGGCCGGCCTTGCCAGCTCGCGGTTGTTTCTTGAGGGGCTGCAACTGTTCGTTCATGGGCACTCGAGTCGGGAGAACTGCGGCGATTTAACCGTGACTGTAATACGGCACAGCGGGTCGCTGGCAAGTATCGCGTAAAAAACACGGCGATTGTACACAACCTCTGATGGCAACACGACTGTACGGCTGTTTGCGGACACGGCTGTATCGCGACCGGTCGGTGCGTTGAGTTTAGGCTTTAAACCCGAACCTGTGGCGCCACCCGCCCAGTCAATCTACAACAAGGACCGCCGCCCACCATGACCGAAGTCACGACCGCGCCACTTCGTCCATTGGCCGATACATCGCCCTCGGCCATCGTTGCCGGTTTCATCGCCATGATGACCGGTTACACCAGTTCCCTGGTGCTGATGTTCCAGGCCGGACAAGCGGCGGGCCTGACCACCGGGCAGATTTCCTCGTGGATCTGGGCCATCTCCATCGGCATGGCGGTGTGCTCCATCGGTTTGTCGCTGCGCTACCGCACGCCCATCACCATCGCCTGGTCGACACCCGGCGCGGCGCTGCTGATTACCAGCCTCGGCGGCGTAAGTTATGGCGAGGCCATCGGCGCGTACATCACCTGCGCGGTCCTGGTCACGATCTGCGGCCTGACCGGCAGCTTCGAGCGCCTGGTCAAGCGTATTCCTGCCTCCTTGGCGGCGGCGTTGCTGGCAGGCATTTTGTTCAAGATCGGCAGCGAGATTTTTGTCGCGGCCCAGCACCGCACCGGTCTGGTGCTGGGGATGTTTTTCACCTACCTGATCGTCAAGCGCCTGTCGCCACGTTATGCGGTGCTCGCGGCACTGCTGGTCGGCACGGCGCTGTCGGGCGTGCTGGGGCTCCTGGATTTCAGCGGTTTTGCCTTGGAAGTCGCGACGCCGGTCTGGACCACGCCGCACTTTTCCCTGGCCGCCACCATCAGTATCGGCATCCCATTGTTCGTGGTGGCGATGACCTCGCAAAACATGCCCGGCATCGCGGTGCTGCGCGCCGATGGCTACAACGTACCGGCCTCGCCGTTGATCACCAGCACCGGCATCGCCTCGCTGCTGTTGGCGCCGTTTGGCTCCCATGGCATCAACCTCGCTGCGATCAGCGCAGCGATCTGCACCGGGCCGCACGCCCACGAAGATCGCAACAAGCGCTACACGGCGGCCGTGTGGTGTGGAGTCTTCTACGGAATTGCCGGGGTTTTCGGCGCGACACTGGCGGCGTTGTTCGCGGCGCTGCCCAAGGAACTGGTGCTGTCCATCGCGGCGCTGGCCCTGTTCGGGTCGATCATCAACGGCCTGAGCATCGCCATGAGCGAAGCGAAGGAACGGGAAGCGGCGCTGATCACCTTCATGGTCACGGCGTCGGGGCTGACGCTGTTTTCCATCGGCTCGGCGTTCTGGGGGATTGTGGCGGGGGTGTTGACGTTGCTGATCCTGAACTGGCGTAGCGCCTGAAAGCATCGCGAGCAAGCTCGCTCCCACAAGGTTATGTGAACGACACAAATCCCCTGTGGGAGTGAGCTTGCTCACGATAGCGGCCTGACAGACAGTAAAAAATCCAGGCACAAAAAAACCGGCACCCATAAAGGTCGCCGGTTTTTTTACACCATCAAGCCTTCGAATTGATCGGCTTTTCCGGATACCACACGTCCAGCAACGGGCTGACTTCAACGCTGGTCAGCTCAGGACGGGCCTTGAGCCAGGCTTCGACGGCAGCGCGCTGCTCTTCGGTAACCGAGCCACGCTTCTGCAGGCAAACCAGGCCGTAGTCGTCACCGCCGACATAGCCCAGGCCGTTGGCTTCCATGGCTTCTTTCAGGAAAGCGTCGAGGAAAGCGTCAATAGCCTCATCGGCCAGATCTTCTTTGAAATCCAGGTTCAGTTCGAAACCCAGCTCTTGAAATTCATCCACGCACAGCTTTTTGCGCAGACGCTGGGAACGGTTAGTCGCCATTGAAACAATCCTCATAAGTAATAACGGCCGGCACTTTACCAGTTTGGTGCGTCGATTGCCCGACTCATCGGGCATCTGTGCCTACCGTCGGTAAAAAAATACCGCTTCGGCGGGCTTGGGCACGGCACAAGCCGTTGCGCCTTGGGGCATAATGCCGAACTTTCATGACCGTTGAGGACGTTCATTTTCATGTCCTCGTCTTTTCTCCCCTCGCCTGCAGGGTTTTACTTCACATGATCAAATCTTTGCGTCCACTGCTTCTGGCCAGCCTTCTTCTTCCCCTGGCCCTTCCGGTCTCCACCAGCGCCGCCACCATCAACACCGCCCTGTCGCCCAATGTGCAAAAGGCCCTCAAGAACAGCAAGCTGCAAGACAACGCCCTCTCCCTGGTGATGGTGCCGCTCAACGGCCCCGGCACCCCGACGCTTTACAACGCCGACGTCTCGGTGAACCCGGCGTCCACCATGAAGCTGGTGACGACCTACGCGGCCCTGGAAATGCTCGGGCCGAACCACCAGTGGAAAACCGAGTTCTACACCGACGGGACCCTCAGCGGCGGGATCCTCAACGGTAACCTGTACCTCAAGGGCGGCGGCGACCCCAAGCTGAACATGGAGAAGCTCTGGCTGTTGATGCGCGATTTGCGGGCCAACGGCGTGCAACAAGTCACCGGCGACCTGGTGCTCGACCGCAGCTTTTTCATCCAGCCGCAATTGCCCGAGTTCAACGACGACGGCAACGATGTGAACAAGCCCTTCCTGGTCAAGCCCGACTCGCTGCTGGTCAACCTGAAGGCCCTGCGCTTCGTGGCCCGCAATGACGGGGGCCGGGTGCTGGTGTCGGTGGAGCCTCCCATTGCCAACATCCGCATCGAAAACGTGGTCAAGGCCGCCAACTCCAAGCAATGCACCGGCGGCGTGCGCTACAACCCGGTGGCCCAGGCGGACGGCAGCATGACGGTGACCGTCAGCGGCCAGCTCGGCGAGGGTTGCAGTTCCCAGACCTACCTGTCGCTGCTCGATCATGCCACCTACACCGCTGGCGCCGTACGGGCGATCTGGAAAGAACTGGGCGGCAGCATCCAGGGCAACGACCGCCTGGCCGCGACCCCGAAGAGCGCCAAACTGTTGGCCCGGGCGTTCTCCCCGGACCTGGCGGAGATCATCCGCGACATCAACAAATACAGTAACAACACCATGGCCCAACAACTGTTCCTGAGCCTGGGCGCGGAGTTTCGCAACGAGGCCGACGGTGACGACGCCAAGGCGGCGCAACGAGTGGTACGCCAATGGCTGGCCAAGAAAGGCATCACGGCGCCGCACCTGGTGATGGAAAACGGCTCGGGCCTGTCCCGCGCGGAACGGGTCAGCGCCCGGGAAATGGCGGCGATGCTGCAAGCGGCATGGCGCAGCCCGTACGCGGCGGAATTCGTCAGCTCGATGCCCATCGCCGGCACCGACGGCACCATGCGCAAACGCTTGAAGACCACTGCCATGGCGGGCGAAGCCCACATCAAGACCGGCACGCTGAACACCGTCCGCGCCATTGCCGGCTACAGCCGTGACATCAATGGCAATACCTGGGCGGTAGTGGCCATCCTCAACGATCCGAAGCCATGGGGCGCTTCCTCCGTGCTGGACCAGGTGCTGCTGGACCTGTATCGCCAGCCGAAACTGCCACAGGCAGCGTCGCTGCTCTGAGCCAGGCCCCAACACCAACCCAATGTGGGAGCGAGCCTGCTCGCGATTCGGTCGACCAGCACACATCGATGCTGGTTGAGACACCGCTATCGCGAGCAAGCTCACTCCCCAGCGGTTAGCGTGAAGCCATTATGCCAACTGCACCTCGACCCGATCCCGTCCTGCCTGCTTGGCCGCGTAAACCCCAGCGTCAGCCCGCAACAGCAACGCATCGGCGCCTTCGCCGGCGCGCCAACTGGCCACGCCAAAACTGGCGGTGATGATGCCCACGTCGTCAATCGGCGCGCTGCGAAGACCATCCCACAACCCCAACGCCAGCGTGTAGGCGCTTTCGCTGTCGGTATCCGGGCATAGCACCACGAACTCCTCCCCGCCCAGCCGGCAAAACACATCGGTGCGGCGCAGTCGCTGGGTGATCCGCTGGCAGACCGCCTGCAACACCCGGTCCCCCACCGCATGGCCGTGCTGGTCGTTGATACGCTTGAAATGATCGATATCGAGCATGACCACCGTCAGCTCCCCGGAGCCACGTTCGACCCGGGTCATTTCCGTCGTCAGGCGTTCCTGGAAATAGCGCCGGTTGCGGATCCCGGTCAAGGCGTCGGTGACCGACAGCGCCCGCAGCTCTTCCTCGACGCGCTTGAGGTCCGAGATGTCGGAAATGTAGCCGTGCCATAACACGCCACCGCCGGGCAACTGTTCGGGAGTCGCCTCGCCACGCACCCAACGCAACCCGCGATGCGGCAGTTGCACCCGGTACTCCTCCCGCCAGGGGCTCAAGGTATCGGCCGAGGTGCGAATCGACGCGCGTACCCGTGCGCTGTCGGATGGATGGATACGCGAGAAAATCGCATCAGCGTGCCGCACCAGCACATCGGGCTCCAACTCATAAATGTCGCGGATGCCATCGCTGGCGTAGATCACACTGAACCCGCCGTTGAAATCCATCTTGAATTGATAGATGCCGCCAGGCACATGGGCGCTGAGTTTCTTCAACAGCAGATCCCTCGCCGCCAGCGCTTCGTGGACGCGCTTGCGCTCGGTGACGTCGATGCAGATCGCCAGGTGCCCGACCCATAATCCCTGCTCATCGAGCACAGGCGTGGCCAACATGTTGACCGTCAGGTGACTGCCGTCGCGGCGCACCAGGGTCCACTCACGAGCCTGTTGTCCACTTTGTTCGCCGCCCTCGAGCAGCATCGCGTGACATGTCGGGATCGGTTTTCCAAAGCGGGCCGCCAGTTGTGCGGCCCGGTGTTGCAACTCGCGGGGAACGTGGAGGCTCTCCAGGGTCATGCTTTGCAGGACGTCACAGCTGCGGTAGCCGAGCATCTGTTCGGCGCCGGCATTGAACGTAGTGATGACACCGCGCAGGTCAGTGGCGATGATCGCAACCTGGGTCGCGGCATCGAGCACGCCCCGCAATTGGCCGTGGGTGCCACGCAGTTCCGACTCCCGGGCCCGCAATTCCCGGGTGCGCTGCTCCACCAGTGCCAGGGCTCGCTGCCGTTGGCTGACCAGCGTATAAAACAACGCGCTCAGTAACAGGCTGAGCAATGCGCCCAGCACTGTCAGGCTTGTCACGCTGGAATGGTTGCTCGACAGGAACAGGCGGCTGGGACGCAATTCGACCCGGAAGTCCCGGTCCGCGAGGCGCAGTAATCGGGTCGCTGCCAAATCGCTTTTGCCCGGCTGGTCCGACGTCTCGTACAGCACCTCCCCATGATCGCCATCGGACAGGTCGATCACACGCATCGACAGATTGTCGCGGCCCGGCGCAGGCAGGTCATCGGCGACCAGCTGGCGCATGCTGACGGCGGCCACCACGTATCCGAACGGCTCACCGGCCAGATGCCGACTCACGGGGGCTGCGAGCACGACCCCACGGGAAAAGGCCGGATCGACCCCTATCAGGTTAAC
Source organism: Pseudomonas algeriensis (assembly GCF_048847255.1). Taxonomy (NCBI): domain Bacteria; kingdom Pseudomonadati; phylum Pseudomonadota; class Gammaproteobacteria; order Pseudomonadales; family Pseudomonadaceae; genus Pseudomonas; species Pseudomonas algeriensis. The sequence continues at coordinate 343,947 of NZ_JBKKRK010000003.1, forward strand.
CGGTTGGGAAACCACCAGGGCGTTACGCTGGCGGGCCCGCTCCAGCGTCACACGGCGTAACGGCTGCGAAAGAAGATCCAGGCCCAGCGGCGAGCCATAGGACGGTTGGCTCTGGACGTACAGCACCGGTACGTATTCGTCCCGTTCGATGGCCGGGTGCAACATACCGGCTTCATCCTGTTCGCGAATGGTATAGGTGCCAGACACCTCGGCCCGCGCCTGTTGTTCAAACGGCTGCCGATCGTCCCGAAAGACCCGGGGCGCCCAGGCAAAGGCCCGGGTGCGCCGCAACAGGGCTTCGGTGTAGCCATGGAACTCGCTGTTGGAAACCCCGGAGGAGTTGGCGAAGAAACGTCTCAGGCTGTCGAGGCGTTGCTCCTGGTCCTGAAAACGTTCCTGGAGGCGGCTATAGCGCTCTTCGGCTTGCAGTTCGAAGCGCTGGCGCAATTGCTGGTTGAAAAGATTCAGCGTGCCCCAGGCCAGCAAACCGGTCAGCAGCAAGCCCGCCATCAGGACCAGGGACGCCACTAGCCATGCCGAAACATCTTCACTGATAAAGCCCAGGATTCTGGGACGCACCTGATGTAATGCCATACACATAACTCAGAAAGGGACCAGGCATATGTACAGCCCCGGCCACAGCCTAGTTATAGCTATCTGCCATCACTTTAGCCAGTCCCAATGATGCCCGGGAGCCTTGAATTTCAAGGCTCCCCTGGATCCAATGCCTCGAGATCAGCGCGCCATGATTTTCCAGGCGCGGTGGATTTTGCCGTTGCGGGCGAAGTCCGGGTCGATGGTCTTGGCGGTGATTTCCTCCACCGCGTAACGCTCGGCCAGGTTTTCTTCGAGCTGGAACTTGCGGAAGTTGTTGGAAAAATACAGCACGCCGCCCGGCGCCAGGCGCGCCATGGCCAGGTCGAGCAGTTGCACGTGGTCGCGCTGCACGTCGAACACGCCTTCCATGCGCTTGGAGTTGGAGAAGGTCGGCGGGTCGATGAAGATCAAGTCGTACTCGTCGCGACTGGCTTCAAGCCAGGCCATGACGTCGCCCTGCTCCAGGCGGTTCTTGTCGGAAAAACCGTTGAGCGACAGGTTGCGCCGCGCCCAGTCCAGGTAGGTTTTCGACAAATCGACGCTGGTGGTGCTGCGCGCACCGCCCTTGGCGGCGTGGACGCTGGCGGTCGCGGTGTAGCAGAACAGGTTCAGGAAACGCTTGCCGGCTGCCTCCTTCTGGATCCGCAGGCGCATCGGCCGGTGGTCGAGGAACAAGCCCGTGTCCAGGTAATCCGTGAGGTTGACCAGCAGCTTCACGCCGCCTTCGCTGACCTCGGTGAATTTGCCTTGGGCACTCTGGCGCTCGTACTGTTTGGTGCCGCTCTGGCGCTCGCGGCGCTTGATGACCACGCGGCTCTTGTCGACATTCAAGGCCTGGGGAATCGCCGCCAGCGCATCGAACAACCGGGCCGAGGCCTTTTCCGGATCGATGGATTTGGGCGCGACATATTCCTGGACGTGTACCCAATCGTGGTACAGGTCGATGGCCATCGAGTATTCGGGCATGTCGGCATCGTAGACGCGATAGCACTCCACGCCCTCACGCTTGGCCCACTTGCTCAGCAACTTCAGGTTTTTCTGCAGCCGGTTGGCAAACATCTGCCCGCCTTCGCTCAGGCGCGCCTGCTCGATCACCGGGGCGGGTGCCGGGGCTGGCTTGATGGGGTTGCCGTTCTTGTTGTACTGGCGCTCCTGGGGGACATCCGGGGCCTGGTCGTAGGCGGATTGTTCACGCTCGGCCTGGCGTTGTTCCGGGGTGCGACGCTCGCCCGTGACGAACTGATCCGGCAGCACCTTGATCAACAGCAGCTTGCAGGGCAAGGCGCCGTTCCAGAACGAATACTGCTTGTGGCTGCGAATGCCCATGCGCTTGCCCAGGTCCGGCGCGCCGGTGAACACCGCCGCTTCCCAGTTGAGGCAGGCCTGGCGCAGGCGTTCGCCGAGGTTCTGGTAGAGATACAGCAGGCTGGCTTCGTCACCCAGACGCTCGCCATACGGTGGGTTGCAGATCACCAGGCCCTTCTGGTTCTGGTCCGGGCGTGGTTCGAAAGTGGCGACTTCGCCCTGGTAGATCTTGATCCACTCGCTCAGGCCCGCGCGTTCGACGTTGTTGCGGCCCGGCTGGATCAGCCGTGGGTCGGCCTCGTAGCCACGAATCCACAACGGCGGCTTGGCCAGTCCGGCGGCGGCGCGCTCGGTGGCCTCCTCATGGAGCTTGCGCCACAGCGCCGGCACATGGCCGAGCCAGGCGGTAAAGCCCCATTGCTGACGACGCAGGTTGGGCGCCATGTCGGCGGCGATCATGCCGGCTTCCACCAGGAACGTGCCGACGCCGCACATCGGGTCGGCCAGCGCCCCGCCTTCAGCGGCAATGCGCGGCCAGCCGGCGCGGATCAGGATCGCGGCGGCGAGGTTTTCCTTCAATGGTGCGGCGCCTTGCTGCAAGCGATAGCCGCGCTGGTGCAGGCTGTGGCCCGAGAGATCCAGGGAAAGGATCGCTTCGCCACGGTCCAGGCGCAGGTGGATGCGCAGGTCCGGGTTGAGCTTATCGATGGAAGGACGGTCGCCCGAAGGGGTGCGCAATTTGTCGACGATAGCGTCCTTGACTTTCAAGGCGCCGAAATGGGTGTTGTCGATGCCCGAGCCGTGACCGCTGAATTCCACCGCCAGGGTGCCATCGGGCAGCATGTGGTCTTGCCAATCGACATCCAGTACGCCGTGGTAAAGGTCTTCAGCGTCCTTCATCGGGAAGCGCTTGAGCACCAGCAACACGCGGTTCGCCAGGCGCGACCATAGGCAGAGCCGATAGGCTGTCTCCATGTCAGCGCTGCCGCGAACGGCCGAGGTGTGCTCGCGCGCCTCTTCAAGGCCAAGCCCGACGGCTTCCTCAAGAAGCAGGCCTTCGAGGCCCTTGGGACAGGTGAGGAAGAGTTCGAAACGGTCGGACATGGGATTTCCAGAGCCTTTGGCTAAGTGGGCCGGGCAACGCATTGCCGGGCCGGGTTCAATCAGGTGCTTTTCTCAAGAGCACCCGCGTGGCACGAGCGTGTGCCGTTCCGTACTCGCCGCTCAGGTTCAAAGAGCTTAGATGCGTGTACAGATAAGAAAATTCTGTGCAACAAATTGTGAAAAGTCACCCCTTTCGTCGAATAGTACCCGAGTGCAACAGGGGGACATTCTCATCCGACCATGGTGACCGCCTTTCGGCGCAGGGCTGATCATACAGGGGTCTTGCTCGAAAGCGGGTGTTGAACATCATGTTACTTATCGCACTAGCATCTTTAATGTTACGTGCTTATGACAAAACGATCATTCCATCCGTGTGACGCTTTGGTTAGAACTCACCACAGGTTGACGTCGCAACGGCGTCAACACCTCGGCTCGTCACGCCGGCAACGAGCCGCCAACGGCAGAATGATTCTGCCCCGGCCTCAATAGAGGTCGACGCTAAGCAACAGTCAACAAGTGAGGGCAACACCCTATGAGAAGACTTAAGCGTGATCCGTTGGAAAGAGCATTTTTACGCGGTTACCAATATGGCGTTGGTGGTAAATCCCGTGAGCTTTGCCCCTTTACTCTACCGTCGGTACGTCAAGCCTGGATCAATGGCTGGCGGGAAGGACGCGGCGACAACTGGGACGGTATGACCGGCACTGCGGGTATCCATAGACTCAACGAACTTCACGCCGTCGGCTGACACAGGGCTTATTACTCAAGAACTCGACAACTTGACATCCAAACCGATTTAACCACGCACGTCCCATCCGGACGGCGGGCTACGGCCCAAGGGGCTCCTTCTGGAGCCCTTTTTAATGCCCGGGATTCGCGGATTTGAGCTGAAAACACTGTGTGGCGAGGGGCTTTATCCCCTCGCCACAAATGGACCTCACCAACCTGAGGAATCACCCCAACGCCGCAATCGCATCCACCGACTCTCGAATCAGCGCCGGCCCCTTGTAGATGAAACCCGAATAAACCTGCACCAGGCTTGCCCCAGCGGTGATTTTCTCGGCGGCATGCCGGCCTTCGGTGATCCCGCCCGCCGCAATGATCGGCAAGCGTCCCGCCAGTTCACCCGCCAGGATTTTCACGGTATGGGTGCTCTTGTCACGCACCGGCGCACCAGACAAACCGCCCGCCTCGTCACCGTGTTCCAGCCCTTCGACGCCTTCGCGTCCCAGGGTGGTATTGGTGGCAATCACCGCGTCCATGCCGGTCTCGATCAGGGCCTGGGCCACTTGGACGGTTTCCTCGTCGCTCATGTCCGGGGCGATCTTGATGGCCAACGGAACATGCCGGCCATGGATAACCGCCAGCTCCGCGCGGCGCCGGGCCAGGTCGGCGAGCAATTGCTTGAGGGAGTCACCAAATTGCAGGCTACGCAGCCCCGGAGTGTTCGGGGAGCTGACATTTACGGTGACATAGCTGGCATGGGCGTAGACCTTGTCCAGGCAGATCAGATAGTCGTCGACGGCGCGCTCCACCGGGGTGTCGAAATTCTTGCCGATGTTGATGCCCAGCACGCCCTTGTACTTGGCCGCCGCGACACGGGCCAGCAGGTGATCGACGCCCAGGTTGTTGAAGCCCATGCGATTGATGATCGCCTCGGCCTGAGGCAGACGGAACAATCGTGGCTTCGGGTTGCCCGGCTGTGGCCGCGGCGTCACGGTGCCGATCTCGACGAAGCCGAAACCCAGTTGCGCAAAGCCGTCGATGGCGGCGCCATTCTTGTCCAGACCCGCCGCCAACCCGACCGGGTTGGGAAATTCCAGGCCCATGACCGTCACCGGCAGTTTCGCCGCAGCCTTGCATAGCAGACCGTTGAGGCCCAAGCGCCCGCCCGCGCCGATCAGGTCCAGGGACAGGTCGTGGGAGGTTTCCGGGGAGAGTTTGAACAGCAGTTCACGGGCCAGGGTGTACATGGGCGGCTTTGACTCGGGCGACGAAATGAGGCCGCGATTATAGCCGCGCAACGGCGTCGCAAGCGAGGCGCTCGCACAAAACCGCAGCGCTGGCATATGCCTTGCACCTTTTTGGTCATCAGCGCCCCATGCCAACGACGGAATGAGTGCCGCACTGTTTCAAAGGACAACGGCGTCGGCGTCCGGCCTTCCTTGGCCCGGACACGGCGCTTTTTGATGTGGAAGGTGATATCGATGAATGAAGTTCCAGCCACGCCCCTGGCCTGGGTCAATGGCAGCGATGCCCCGGAAAAAAGCGCGATCAATCTTGGCTTCATGGCCCTGAGCGACTGCGCCCCGGTGGTGGTTGCCGCCACCCAAGGCTTCGCCCAACCCTACGGCCTGACCTTGAACCTCAAGCGCCAGGCGTCCTGGGCCAACCTGCGGGACAAACTGGTCAGTGGCGAAATCGACGCAGCCCACAGCCTGTACGGCCTGATTTATGCCGTGCACCTGGGCATCGGCGGCGTCGCGCCCACCGACATGGCCGTGCTGATGGGGCTGAACCAGAACGGCCAGAGCATCAACCTGTCCCACGGCCTCCAGGCCCAAGGCGTGACCAGTCCTGAGGCACTGGAACAGCACGTGCACCAAACTCGCCCGAAACTGACGTTCGCCCAGACGTTCCCCACCGGCACCCACGCCATGTGGCTCTACTACTGGCTCGCGGCCCAGGGCATTCATCCTTTATCAGATGTCGACAGCGTCGTGGTGCCGCCGCCGCAAATGGTCGCGCACCTGCAAGCTGGTCGTATCGACGGTTTTTGCGTGGGCGAACCCTGGTGCGCCAGCGCGGTGAAGCAGAACCTTGGTTTTACCCTGGCGACCACCCAGACGATCTGGCCCGATCACCCGGAGAAAGTCCTCGGCTGCACCCGCGCTTTCGTCGAGCAATACCCCAATACCGCCCGGGCATTGGTCATGGCGATCCTTGAAGCCAGCCGTTTCATCGAGCAAAGCGTCGAGAACCGTCGCAGTACCGCGCAATTGCTCAGCGCGCCCGAATACCTCGATGCGCCGCTGGATTGCATCGAGCCGCGCCTGCTGGGCATCTACGCCGACGGCCTGGGCAACAGCTGGCAGGATCCCCATGCCATGCGCTTCCACGGAGGCGGCGAGGTGAACCTGCCATACTTGTCCGATGGCATGTGGTTCATGACACAGTTCCGCCGCTGGGGCCTGCTGCGCGAAGACCCGGATTACCTGGCCGTCGCGCGCCAGGTCCAGCAACTCGAGCTGTACCGTGAAGCCGCTGCGACACTGGGCATGACGCCCCCAGGCCAGGACATGCGCAGCAGCCAACTGATCGACGGCACCACCTGGGACGGCACGGACCCGGCCGGGTACGCCCGCAGCTTCAAACTGCACGCCTTGAGCGATGCGGCTCCCCTTCTCGCCAGCCGCTGACAGGAGCCACGATTATGCTGCGTATCCTGCTGATCAACGACACCGCGAAAAAAGTCGGCCGCCTTAGAGCGGCCTTGATTGAGGCCGGCTTCGAAGTGATCGACGAATCCGGCCTGACCATCGACCTGCCCGCGCGCGTCGAAACGGTGCGTCCGGACGTGATCCTGATCGATACCGAGTCACCCGGACGCGATGTGATGGAGCAAGTAGTGCTGGTCAGTCGCGACCAGCCGCGACCTATCGTCATGTTTACCGACGAGCACGATCCGGATGTGATGCGCCAGGCCATCAAGTCGGGTGTGAGTGCCTACATCGTCGAAGGCATCCACGCCGCGCGCCTGCAACCGATCCTTGATGTCGCCATGGCGCGCTTCGAAAGCGACCAGGCCCTGCGCGCCCAATTGCTGGCCCGCGACCAGCAACTGGCTGAACGCAAGCGCATCGAACTGGCCAAGGGCATGCTGATGAAAATGAAAGAGTGCAACGAGGAACAGGCCTACACGCTGATGCGCCGCCAGGCCATGAGCCGCCAGCAGAAGCTGATCCAGGTGGCGGAGCAGATCATTGCGATGAATGAATTGCTTGGCTGAAAGCCTTGTAGTGCTTGGCCTGCCCCATTCGCGAGCAGGCTCGCTCCCACAGAATCGGTGAACGCCTCAAATCCCCATGTGGGAGCGAGCCTGCTCGCGATAGCCATCCCCCTCCCTCGGGTTGGCACAGATCTCGCTTAAGCAACCCCACAGGTAACCAACGGCGGTTGCCCCACCTACGACAAAGACGTCGCACACCCTCTTGCCACTCAGGCAATCCGGGTTGCGGCGTTTTTTTGTTTTGGTCCCGGCGGGACCGGTGGTGCGACCACAGGCGGCGCACTGCTCAAAGCACTGACTCATTTCTCGAGACTTTTACAGCTGAGGTGCGCGATGAATTCAAGCTTCTGGAAATCCGGCCACACCCCGACATTGTTCGCGGCCTTCCTCTATTTCGACCTGAGCTTCATGGTCTGGTACCTGCTTGGCCCGTTGGCGGTGCAGATCTCTGCCGACCTGCACCTGACCACGCAACAGCGCGGCCTGATGGTCGCCACCCCGATCCTCGCCGGTGCCGTACTGCGCCTGTTCATGGGCCTGCTGGCCGACCGGATTTCGCCGAAGACCGCCGGCATGGTCGGTCAGGTGATCGTCATTGGTGCGCTGTTCTGCGCCTGGAAGGTGGGCATCCACAGCTACGAGCAAGCGCTGCTGCTAGGCCTGTTCCTCGGTGTGGCCGGCGCTTCGTTCGCCGTGGCCCTGCCGCTGGCGTCCCAGTGGTATCCGCCGCAGCACCAGGGCAAGGCCATGGGCATCGCCGGGGCCGGCAACTCGGGCACCGTGCTCGCAGCATTGATCGCACCGGTCATGGCCGTGGCCTTCGGCTGGACCAACGTGTTCGGCTTCGCGCTGATCCCGCTGGTGCTGACCCTTGTCCTCTTCGCCTGGCTGGCCAAGAACGCCCCCGAGCGCCCCAAGGCCAAATCCATGGCCGACTACCTCAAGGCCCTGGGCGACCGGGACAGCTGGTGGTTCATGTTTTTCTATAGCGTGACCTTCGGCGGCTTCATCGGCCTGGCCAGCGCCCTGCCCGGCTACTTCAACGACCAATATGGCCTGAGCCCGGTCACGGCCGGCTACTACACCGCCGCTTGCGTCTTTGGTGGCAGCCTCATGCGCCCATTGGGCGGCGCCCTGGCGGACCGTTTTGGCGGCATCCGCACCTTGCTCGGCATGTACACCGTCGCGGCCGTCTGCATCGCCGCGGTGGGGTTCAACCTGCCAAGTTCCTACGCGGCATTGGCTTTGTTCGTCTGCACCATGCTTGGCCTGGGTGCGGGCAACGGCGCGGTGTTCCAACTGGTGCCACAACGTTTCCGTCGGGAAATCGGCGTGATGACCGGGCTGATCGGCATGGCCGGCGGCATCGGCGGCTTCGCCCTCGCGGCGGGCATGGGCGCGATCAAGCAGAGCACCGGCAGCTACCAGTTGGCGTTGTGGTTGTTCGCCAGCCTTGGTGTCCTGGCCTGGTTCGGCCTGCACGGCGTCAAGCGTCGCTGGAGAACCACCTGGGGTTCGGCCGCCGTCACCGCTGCTCGGGTCTGACCGCCCATCATGAGCCTGCAATTGAGTTTTGCCGAAGCCAGTGCCATCGGCCCACGGGAGGAGAACCAGGACGCCCTGCGCCTGGTGACCCCTGCCCCGGCCTTGGCCGCCAGCAAGGGTTACCTGTTCGCTATCGCCGACGGTGTGAGCCAATGCGCCGATGGCGGGTTGGCGGCGCGCTCTACTTTGCAGGCACTGGCGCTGGACTACTACGCCACGCCGCAAACCTGGGGCGTGGCCCAGGCACTCGACCGGCTGCTGTCGGCGCAGAACCGCTGGCTGCAGGCCAACGGTGGCGGGCAGCCGCTGCTCACCACCGTCAGTGCCCTGGTGCTGCGGGGCCGGCGCTTCACCCTCGCCCATGTCGGCGATTGCCGGGTCTACCGCTGGCACGCCGACCACCTGCAACGGGTCAGCGAAGACCATGTCTGGGAACAACAGGGCATGCAGCATGTGCTCAAGCGCGCCCTGGGGTTGGATCAGCATCTGATCCTCGATTTCCTGGACGGGGAGCTACGCGAAGACGAAACCTTCGTGCTGCTCAGCGACGGGGTCTGGGCGGTACTCGGGGACACGGCCATCGCCGGCATCCTGCGCGACCAGCCGGACCTCAATCTCGCCGCGCAGACGCTGGTCAACGCCGCGCATCTGGCCGGTAGCCAGGACAACGCCAGCGCGCTGCTGGTGCGGGTCGATGCGGTGGGCGAAGCGAGCATCGGCGACGCGTTGATCCAATTGCAGCAGTGGCCCCTGCCACCTGCGTTGAAGGCGGGCCAAGTGTTCGAGGGCTGGCAGATCGAAGGCGCGCTCGGCCAGAGCCAGCAGTCGTTGCTCTATCGGATACGCGATGGCCAGGGCCAACCCTGGCTGCTGAAAACCTTGCCCGGGCAGTTACGGGACGACACCCGGGCCGGCCAGGCGCTGCTTTCGGAAGAATGGTTTCTCAAGCGGGTCGCGGGCAGGCAATTTCCGGAGGTGCATGGCGTGCCTCAGCGCCAGCATCTGTACTACGTGATGCGCGAATACCCGGGCGCGACCCTGGCCGAGCTGTTCAACCAGGGCGGTCCGCTGTCGCTGGCCCAATGGCAAGATCTGGCGCAGCGGTTGGTGCGAGCGGTGGGTCTGCTGCATCGAAGGCAGATCTACCACCGCGACATCAAGCCGGAAAACCTGCACCTGGGAGACGATGGCGAATTGCGCCTGCTGGATTTTGGCCTCGCGTACTGCCCCGGCCTGTCCGAGGACCAGGCCAACGTGCTGCCCGGAACGCCCAGCTACATTGCCCCGGAAGCCTTCGGCGGCAACGCCCCTACGGCGCAACAGGATTTGTATGCGGTCGGCGTGACCTTGTATTTCCTGCTGACGGGGCACTATCCCTACGGCGAAATCGAAGCCTTCCAGCGCCCGCGCTTTGGCGTGCCGATCAACGCCAGCCGCTATCGACCGGACCTTGCCGAATGGCTTGGACAAAGCCTGGAACGGGCCGTGGCGGCAGACCCCGCGCAGCGCTTTGAAACAGCCGAGGAATGGCTGTTGGCTCTGGAACAGGGCGAGCGGCGCAGCATGAGCGTAAGGCCCAGGCCTTTGCTCGAGAGGGAGCCGCTGAAAGTCTGGCGGACGTTGGCGCTGGTGTCGTTGGTGGTGAATGTGGTGCTGCTGTTCCTGGTGTTTAACAGCTGAAATCCGGTCGCCCCCCATCGCGAGCAAGCTCGCTCCCACAGGTTTTGTTTCCACTGAGGATCCAGTGTGGGAGCGAGCTTGCTCGCGATGGCGGCCTGTCTACCACTACAAAGCTATCGGCCCCACGCTCCATTAGCGAGCAACACGCTTTGATTCGGTGCAATAAATTCTCCTCGGTTTCACCCGACCCGCCGATCACCCAACAAATCCGCGTTCCCGAAGCACTTGGCACAACCACTGCATATCCTCCCTCACCATACATAAAGCAACGCTTCCAACGATGAAGGCGGTGCTTCCCGAGAGAACGGGACCAGGACAAAGGCGTCCTCGCTAGCTGTGCTAGCGGGACGCCTTTTTTTGTTTTCGAAAAATTGTCGAGCCAGCCTGACCGCCGTGATGAAACAGGCCTGAGCTTGCGGAGAACCCTGATGAAAAAACTCAAACTGGTAATGATCGGCAACGGCATGGCCGGGGTTCGAACCCTCGAGGAACTGCTCAAGTTGAGCAATGAGCTCTACGACATCACGGTGTTCGGCGCCGAGCCCCACGCCAACTACAACCGCATCCTGCTCTCACCCGTGCTCGCCGGGGAACAGACGTTCGAAGAAATCGTGCTCAACGACCTGAACTGGTATCAGGAAAACAACATCAAGCTGTTGCTCAACCGCAAGGTAGTGGAGATCGACCGGGTCAAGCGCCGGGTCATCGCCCAAGACGGCAGCGAAGCCGAATACGACCGCTTGCTCATCGCCACCGGTTCCACGCCGTTCATCCTGCCGATCCCCGGCAACACCCTCAATGGCGTGATCGGCTACCGCGACATCGCCGACACCCAGGCGATGATCGACACCGCCAAGACCCATAAACACGCTGTGGTGATCGGTGGTGGCCTGCTGGGCCTGGAAGCCGCCAACGGCCTGAAGCTGCGCGGCATGGACGTGACCGTCGTGCACATCGGCGAATGGCTGCTGGAACGGCAATTGGACAAGACCAGCGGCCAACTGCTGCAAACCGCCCTGGAAAGCCGTGGCCTGAAATTCCGTCTCAGCGAACAGACCCAGGCCCTGCATGACGCCGGCAATGGCCGTGTCGGCTCGGTACAGTTCAAGAACGGCGACGTCATTCCCGCCGACCTGGTGGTAATGGCCGCTGGCATCCGTCCCAACACCGAGCTGGCGGAAAAATCCGGCATCCCGTGCAACCGCGGGATCCTGGTCAACGACACGATGCAGACCTACGACCCTCGCGTTTACGCCATCGGCGAATGCGCCAGCCACCGTGGCACCGCCTATGGCCTGGTGGCGCCGTTGTTCGAACAGGCAAAAGTCTGCGCCAACCACCTCGCGCAACTGGGTTTCGCCACTTACAAGGGGTCAGTCACGTCAACCAAGCTGAAAGTCACCGGCATCGACCTGTTCTCCGCCGGTGACTTCATGGGCGGCGAAGGCACCGAGACCATCACCCTTTCCGACCCGATCGGCGGCGTCTACAAAAAGCTGGTGATCAAGGATGACGTGCTGGTCGGTGCCTGTCTGTACGGCGATACGGCGGATGGCGGCTGGTATTTCCGCCAGATCCGTGAGAATCACGCCATCAGCGAGATCCGCGACCACCTCATGTTCGGCGAAAACGCACTTGGCGATGTAGGCCATCAGGGCCAGGACAAAGCCATGACCATGGCCGACACTGCCGAAGTCTGCGGCTGCAACGGCGTGTGCAAGGGCACCATCGTCAAGGCGATCCAGGAACACGGGCTGTTCAGCGTCGATGACGTGAAGAAACACACCAAGGCCGCCAGTTCCTGCGGCTCCTGCGCCGGCCTGGTGGAGCAGATCCTGATCAACACCGTGGGCGGCGCGGCGGACGTCAAGCCCAAAAGCGAGAAAGCCATCTGCGGCTGCAGCGACCTCAACCACGGCCAGATTCGCCAGGCGATCCGCGACCAGCACCTGCTGACCATCGCCGGAACCATGAGCTACCTGAACTGGCGCACCCCGAACGGCTGCGCCACCTGCCGACCTGCGCTGAACTATTACCTGATTTCCACCTGGCCCGGCGAAGCCAAGGACGATCCGCAGTCGCGCCTGATCAACGAACGCGCCCACGCCAATATCCAGAAAGACGGTACCTACTCCGTAGTGCCGCGGATGTGGGGCGGCGTGACCAACCCGTCCGAGCTGCGGCGTATTGCCGATGTCGCCGACAAGTACAACGTGCCCATGGTCAAGGTCACTGGCGGTCAGCGCATCGACTTGCTGGGCATCAAGAAGCAAGACCTGCCCGGCGTGTGGAAAGACCTCGATATGCCGTCCGGCCATGCCTACGGCAAATCCATCCGCACGGTGAAGACCTGCGTGGGCAGTGAGTTCTGCCGCTTCGGCACGCAGAACTCCACCCAGCTTGGCATCGAGCTGGAACATGACTTGTTCAATATGTGGTCGCCGCACAAAGTGAAGCTGGCTGTCTCCGGTTGCCCTCGCAACTGCTCGGAAGCAGGCATCAAGGACGTAGGCATTATCGGCGTCGATTCCGGCTGGGAGATGTACATCGGCGGCAACGGCGGGATCAAGACCGAGGTCGCCGAGTTTTTCGTCAAGCTCAAGACCGCCGAAGAAGTACGCGAATACAACGGTGCTTTTCTTCAGCTGTACCGCGAGGAAGCCTTCTACCTCGAACGCACCGTGCACTACATGCAGCGGGTCGGCATGGAGCACATCAAGAAAGCGGTATTGGAAGACCCGGAGCGGCGCAAAGCCCTCAACGAACGTCTGAAGTTTTCCCTGTCCCTGGAACAGGACCCTTGGAAACAGCGGCTGGAACAGCCTCAACTGAAAAAAGAGTTCGAGGCCATCCCCGTGAAAAACCTGGAGGTGCCGGCATGAACTGGCTGGATATCTGCGCGTTGGACGAAATCAACGCCCTGGGCTCACGCATCATCCAGGGGCCGAAGGGCGATATCGCGATTTTTCGTACCAGCGACGATGAAGTTTTCGCACTCGACGACCGCTGCCCGCACAAGGGCGGCCCATTGTCCCAAGGCCTGATCTACGGCAAGCGCGTGGCCTGCCCGCTGCACAACTGGCAGATCGACCTGGAAACCGGCCTGGCCCAAGCCCCGGACGTGGGTTGCGCCCACCACCATGCGGCCCGGGTAGAAAACGGCCGGGTCATGCTGGCCCTGCGGGAAGCAAGCTCATGAGCCGCCAGACCACAGCCTCGACCTGCTGTTATTGCGGGGTCGGTTGCGGCGTGTTGATCGAGCATGACGGCGAGCGGATCCTCGGCGTCAGTGGCGATCCTGCCCATCCGGCCAACTTCGGCAAACTGTGCAGCAAGGGCTCGACGCTGCACCTGACCGGCGACCTCGCCGCCCGCGCGCTCTACCCCGAGCTGCGCCTGGGCAAAGGCCTGGCCCGGGCCCGCACCGACTGGGACAGTGCGCTGGATCACGCTGCCAGTATTTTCGCCGAGACCATCGCCGAGCACGGCCCCGACAGCGTGGCCTTCTACATCTCCGGTCAATTGCTCACCGAGGATTACTACGCCTTCAACAAACTCGCCCGGGCTCTGGTGGGCACCAACAATATCGACAGCAACTCGCGGCTGTGCATGTCCTCCGCCGTGGTGGGCTACAAGCGAAGCCTCGGCGCCGACGCCCCGCCTTGCAGCTACGAGGACCTGGAACTGAGCGACTGCGTGATGATCGTCGGCAGTAACATGGCCTACGCCCACCCGATCCTGTTTCGTCGCCTCGAAGAAGCCAAATCCCGCCGGCCAGAGATGAAAATCATCGTCATCGACCCCCGGCGCACCGACACCTGCGACCTGGCGGACCTGCACCTGGCGATCCTGCCGGGCACCGACGTCGCTTTATTTCATGGGATTTTGCACCTGCTGTTGTGGGAAGACTGGATTGATCGCAGTTTCATCAAGGCACACACCGAAGGCCTCGCGGACCTGAAGAGCCTGGTACGCGACTACACGCCCGCCATGGTCGCCCAGCTGTGCGGTATCAGTGTCGGGCAACTGCACCAATGCGCCGAATGGGTCGGCACCTCGCCCAGTTTCCTGTCGTTGTGGTGCATGGGCCTGAACCAGTCCACCGCCGGCAGCGCCAAAAACAGCGCACTGATCAACCTGCACCTGGCCACCGGACAGATCGGCCGTCCGGGCGCGGGCCCGTTTTCCTTGACCGGCCAGCCGAACGCCATGGGCGGCCGCGAAACGGGCAGTCTGTCCAACCTGCTGCCCGGCCATCGCGAAGTAGCCAACCCGGAACATCGCGCTGAAGTAGCCGATTACTGGGGCGTCGAACAATTGCCGGCAACCCCCGGCCTCAGCGCCATCGAGTTGTTCGAGCAGGTACGCAACGGCAAGATCAAGGCGCTGTGGATCGCCTGCACCAACCCAGCCCAATCGATGCCTGACCAGGCCGCCATACGCGAAGCCCTGCAAGCCTGCCCATTCGTGGTATTGCAGGAGGCTTTCCGCACCACCGAGACCGCCACCTTCGCCGACCTGCTGCTGCCAGCGGCCAGTTGGGGTGAGAAAGAAGGCTCGGTCACCAACTCCGAACGGCGCATTTCACACGTTCGCCGGGCAATAAACGCCCCGGGTGAAGCACGTCCGGACTGGGCCATCACCGTGGATTTCGCACAGCGTCTGGAAAAACGCCTGCGTCCGGCCCCCTCCAGCCTGTTCGGCTTCGAAACCCCGGCCCAACTGTTCGATGAATACAAGCAACTGACCCGTGGTCGCGACCTGGACCTGTCCGGTATCAGCCACGCGCTGATCGATCAGCTTGGCCCCCAGCAATGGCCTTTCCGCGAGGGCGCTACGGTCGGCACCGCCCGTTTATACGTAGACGGCGTGTTTCCTACGGAAAGCGGCCGGGCTCGGTTTGTAGCCGACCCCTATCGCGCCGCCAAGGAATTGCGTGACGCGCGCTATCCGTTGACCCTGAACACCGGCCGCTTGCGTGACCAGTGGCACGGCATGAGCCGCACCGGCACCGCCGCGCAATTGTTCGGCCATGTCAACGAAGCGGTGCTCAGCCTGCATCCCGACGAGCTGCTTCGCCATCGCCTGCAAGCGGGCGACCTGGTCAGCCTCAAAAGCCGTCGCGGCAGCCTGATCGTGGCGGTGGACAGCGACGAAAGCGTGCGCCCCGGACAGGCATTCCTGCCCATGCACTGGGGCGACCGGTTTCTCAAGGGCGGGGTCAACGTCCTGACTCAACCGGCGTTCGACCCTTTGTCGAAGCAGCCGGAGCTCAAGCACAGCGGCGTGCGCCTGGAACCGGTGAACCTGCCATGGCAGCTTTTCGCCTTGATCGAAGGCGATGTTCAACAGCATCTGGAGACTTTGCGTCCTCTGTGTGAGGCGTTTGCCTACGTCAGCCTTAGCCTTACCGGACGTGAACGTCCCGCATTGCTGATTCGCGCCGCCAGCGCTGCTGCGCCCGAACCGCAGCTGCTCCAGGCGATCGACGAGCAACTCGGCCTTATCGACGGGCCCGTCTTGGCCTATGACGATCCGCGCCGCTCCATTGGCAAGCGGGTGCGGATCGAAAACGGCCGCATCACGGCCATTCGGCTGGCCGGAGAAACCCTGGCTCGCCATTGGCTGCAGAACCTGTGGCTCGAAGGTCGCGCCGACGAGCAACTGCGGCGCTGGCTGCTGGCCCCCTTGAGCGCGCCACCGGGCAACACCGGTGCCGCCATGGGCGGCGGGAAAACCCTGTGCAATTGCATGAATGTCAGCCAGCGCGCCGTTTGCGCGGGTATCGAGCGCGGCCTGGATTTGCAGGGCCTGAAAAAAGAACTGGGTTGCGGCACACAGTGCGGTTCCTGCGTACCGGAAATCAAACGCCTGGTGGTTGCCAACACGCAACCGCTGGCGGCTATCTCGTGAGGAAAACACTATGAACGCAAAAGTCTGGCTGGTAGGTGCGGGTCCTGGCGACCCTGAATTGCTGACCCTCAAAGCCGTGCGCGCCATGGGCGAAGCCGACGTCGTGTTGATCGATGACCTGGTCAACGAGGCAGTGCTGGAACATTGTCCGGGCGCGCGCATCATCGCCGTGGGCAAGCGCGGCGGTTGCCGCTCCACGCCACAAGCGTTCATTCATCGACTGATGCTGCGTTATGCCCGCCAAGGCAAATGCGTGGTACGCCTCAAGGGCGGCGACCCGTGCGTTTTCGGCCGGGGCGGCGAAGAAGCGCAGTGGCTGCGCGAACACGGGGTCGAGGTGGAACTGGTCAATGGCATCACGGCGGGTCTTGCCGGAGCCACCCAATGCGATATTCCACTGACCTTACGCGGCGTTGCCCGTGGTGTGACGCTGGTCACCGCCCATACCCAGGACGGCAGCAGCCTGAACTGGCAAGCCCTGGCCCAGGGCGGGACGACCCTTGTGGTGTATATGGGGGTGGCGAAACTGAGCGAGATCCGTGAGCAATTGCTGGCGGGCGGTATGGCGGCGAATACACCGGTCGCCATGATTGAAAACGCCTCCCTGCCCCACCAGCGCGACTGCCGCAGCGACCTGGCATCGATGGAAACCGACGCCAGCGCGTTTCAACTCAAGAGTCCGGCGATCCTGGTGATTGGTGCGGTGGCGGCTGCCGCTGAGCTTGCCACCTCCCCGCCTGCCTGGGCCCAGGTTTGCGCCCTCTAACAGACAAACCAAAACCTGTGTGAGCGAGCTTGCTCGCGATGGCGGTGGTTAAGTCGCACATACATTGACTGACACACTGCCATCGCGAGCAGGCTCGCTCTCACAGGTTCTGCACAAGCCGTCCCATTAAATCCCAGACAAAGAAAAACCCGGCCTAAGCCGGGTTTTTCTAGTGCTGTGGGCTAATTACTTAGCTTGAGCTTCAACCTGCGCTTCTACGCGACGGTTGACTGCACGACCAGCGTCAGTGGCGTTGTCGGCAACTGGGCGGGATTCGCCGTAGCCAACAGACTGAACGCGGGACGATTCAACACCGTACTGGTTGGTCAGAACTTGCTTAACGGCGTTTGCACGACGCTCAGACAGTTTCTGGTTGTAAGCGTCAGGACCGACGGAGTCAGTGTGACCTTCAACAGTGGTGCTGGTGGATGGGTACTGCTTCATGAAATCAGCCAGGTTCTTGATGTCGCCATAGCTGTTTTCTTTAACGACCGACTTGTCGAAGTCGAACTTGACGTCCAGCTCAACACGTACGACTTCAGCAACAGCTGGGCAGCCATCAGCGTCAACGGTTACGTTGGCTGGGGTGTCAGGGCACTTGTCGACGTTGTCGCACACGCCATCGTTGTCGCTGTCGGAGCAGACTTCAGCAGGTGCTGGAACTGGAGCAGCAGCTGGCTTGGAGCCGCCACCGAAGTTCACACCGATACCGACGCTAGGAGCCCACTCGGTGTCGCCCTGGTCGATGTTGTACTGAGCTTCAACGCCAGCACGGGCGTAGAAGTTGTCGGTGAAATACAGCTTGGCGCCGCCACCAACGTTGGCGAAGGTAGAACGGTTACGACCGTTGCTGCCATTCTGGTCGATGCTCTGGTCGGAGAAACCGGCCGAAACGTAAGGACGCAGCATGTCGCCTGGGTTGTTGAAGTGGTACAGAGCGTCCAGAGCGGTGTTCGCGCCCTTGACGTTGGTGCCATCGTCGGTACGTGCGTTGTGCACTTCGTCGTAGGCCAGACGCAGTTCAACGTCGTCGGTCAGGAAGTAACCAACCGAACCGCCGAACAGGTTGCCGTTGTTCTTGAAATCACGAGCGCTGTCGAACATTTCTTTCTTGGCGAAGCCTTCGATTTCAACTGCGCCTTGGCCTTGTGCCAGAGCGCCGAACGAAGTGGCAGCAATCAAAGAACCAATGGCAAAGCCCAAGGTGTTTTTCAGTTTCATCCGTTAAATCCCCATCTGGTGATTGTGAAGCAGTCCCGCAAACCGGGGGACAACTCGGCGGCAAGTCTATCAGAACTTGCCTACACGTAAGAGATATTTGCGCTGAACTAAGTTTCAGCTATGCCCGCAAATTTCTCACGCAGCTTATCGAGCGCGCGCTTATAACGCATTTTTGTCGCGCTCAGACCCATGTGCATTATGTCTGCGATCTCCTGGAATTCCAGTTCTGCGACAAATCGTAGCACCAGAATTTCCCTGTCGATCGGGTTCACATAAACCAGCCAGCGATCGAGTCCACCCTTTTCCTCGGGCTTGGGCGCCTTTTCCTCGGACGCTTCCTCGAGAGGGTCAAGGCTCAACGCGTCCATCAACCGACGCTTTCGCCGCTCCTTGCGATACTGTGTGATGCATTCGTTGTAGGTGATGCTATATAGCCACGTCTTGAACTTCGATTTCCCCTCGAAGTTCTTCAAGCCGTACAGCACCTTCAACATCACCTCCTGACAGACATCATCAGCATCACGATCGTTCCCAAGATATCTTGCACAAACGTTAAATAATGTTCGCTGGTAACGGCGCATCAACTCTTCGTATGCGCGTGTGACGTGAAACAGCTCCGAATGCGCGCGCGCGACCAACTCCTCATCGGAGAGATCACGGGGGTCGTAGCGCGTGGATAGCGATTGGGGTTTGTTCAAAACAAGTCGGGCCGACAGTCTAGGTCAATGTGCGCCGCAGCCTGCGGTACCAGGCATTTTGCGGCGGCATACATTAGCAGGATTTGCCGGGTTAGCGGCTACTCACATGCTGTTCCAGCAGAATCCGATTGGACAGCGACACCAGCTCGCCTTCCTCGGTCAGCAATGTGGTCTTCACCGTGCCGATCTCTTCGATCTGGCCTTCGACCTCTCCAACACGCACTTGTTGCCCAACCTCGTAGAGCTCACGCACATAGATTCCCGCAAGAATCTGACCGGCGATTTCCCGGCTTCCCAACCCCATGGCCAGCGCAACCGCCAGACCAACGGTAATCAAGACAATCACAATCACATGGTTGAGCAGGTCAGTCTTGACCTCCAACTGGCTGATCGCGACCGAAATACTGATGATGATCACCAAGCCCTGGGCAATCCGTCCAAGTCCCGAAGCATAATCGAGCCCGACACCTTCGGCGGCGCCGCGCACCAGGCCGTTGGCCAGTTGCGCCAGCAACACGCCCACCAGCAACACCAACGCAGCGCCGAACACCTTCGGCAAATACAGCGCCAGCATGTCCAGGGTCGCTGAAACGCGCTCCAGGCCCAGGGACTCAGCCGCGGAAACCAGGAATATAAGCAGCACGAACCAATAGACGATCTTGCCCACCAAGGTCGAGATCGGAACCTGGATGCCGCCACGGGACAAGAGCTTGGTCAGGCCGGTGCCGCCCATCAGGCGATCGAGGCCCAATTTGGCGAGCAGCTTGGACAGCAACGTGTCCAGCAGCTTGGCCACGACAAAACCCAACAACAGCACCACCAAGGCGCCGAAGAGATTGGGAATAAAGTTAGCTATCTTGGTCCACAACGCAGTCATTGCCGTGACGAGGCTCTGGGTCCAGAGATCAAGTTCCATATTCAGTCAGCCTTATCAGCGGTGCGAGTAACAGGTTTGCGACGGGAAACCGGCGAGACGTGGGCCGACCCGTTGTTCAGGGCGATCATCAGCGCTGGCACCCAACGGCCCAGCAGGCTGAACAGATCGCCGGCGCCCACCTGGCGGTTGGCGGTTTTGAGTACACGGCCCAGGCATGCATCGTCGTCCCGGCTGGACGGCGAGGCCTTGAGCATGTCGCGCAGAGACTGTTCAAACGGATCGTGCATACGCACCTCTCGTGATGTCTGTGGAAGACGCGATCAGATTTCGTCGGGTCACATGAAACCCCATCACACCCAACGCAAACGGCGAAACAGCCACCATTGCCCCAGCGCAACGCAGACCATCAGCAGGCAAGCGACGAGGAAACCATAGGGGCTCTCGGAAAACGGAATGCCGCCGACATTGATGCCCAGCAGCCCCGTGAGGAAACTCATCGGCAGGAAGATCCCAGTGATGATGCCGAAGCGGTACATGGTGCGGTTCATGCGCACTGAAAGGCGCCGGTCCTCGGCCTCCAGTACCAGCCCCACGCGCTCGCGAGTCAGTTCCAGCTCTTCGAGATAGCGGGTCAGGCTGTTGTTCAATTCATTCCAGTAGTCACCGTCGTCCTCGACGAACCAGGGCAACTTGATTCGCGACATCTGGCCGAAAATATCCCGCTGCGGCGCCAGGAATCGCTTCAGCCCAGCAGCCCGGCGACGGATGTGCAAAATGGCATCGTGTTCAGGCGTATACCGTTCGTCGGTATCGAGCTTTTCTTCCTCGGTGTCGACGATTTCCGACAGGCACGTCACCAGGTCCTGCACCTTATTGGTCAGGTACTGCGCCATATAAAGGATGAGTTCCGAAGCTGTCCGGGGCCCCTTGCCCTCGGACAGCTCGGCCAGCAGCTCATCGGTGGCGCGCAAAGGGCGCAGCCGCAGGGAAATCACTCGCTGCGCCGCCGCAAAGATGCGCACCGACACCATGTCTTCCGGCTCGGCCCCCGGATTGAGGTTGATCCCACGCAAAAACAGCAGCAGTTCGGCGTTGGGCAGCGGCAGCAGTCGTGGGCGGGTGTTCTCTTCAAGCAGCAGGTCGCAGTTGAATTCACTCAAGCCACTGGATTTGCGCAGCCACGTGTGGGTTTGCGGATGACTGCGGTCCCAATGCAGCCACAGGCTTTCATGGGCCTGCAGCTGCAGATCGTCAAGTTCGGTCCGGGCTATCGAACGCGCGCCACCTTTACCATCCAGCACCAGGGCATGCACCAGCCCCCATTGCGCGTTTTCTTCCTCGAACATCCTCATCCCTTATGGCTGCAACGCTTTATTCAGGCATCTTCAACGGGCTCGGCGAGACAATCACGCCGTTATTGTCCGCATAGACATATTCACCCGGACGGAACGTCACGCCAGCAAAGGTGACCGCCACATTGAGATCGCCGATGCCACGCTTGTCGGTTTTCATCGGATGGCTAGCCAGGGCCTGGACGCCGAGGTCGGTCTGGGCAATGACGTCGACGTCGCGGATGCAACCGTAGATCACCAACCCTTCCCAACCATTTTTCGCCGCCTTTTCCGCCAGCATGTCTCCCAGCAGCGCCCGACGCAGGGAACCGCCGCCGTCGACCACCAGCACCTTGCCGTCCCCCTTGAGCTCGACCTGTTCCTTGACCAGGGAATTGTCTTCGAAACACTTGATGGTCACTATCTCGCCACCAAAGGAATCGCGGCCGCCGAAATTGCTGAACATCGGTTCCACCACTTGCACGAGGTCTGGATAGGCATCGCACAGGTCAGGCGTGAGGTAATGGTTCATCGAACAACTCCTGTATGGGCTGGAACGTCGGGCTGAAGTGAACCGCTGTTTGTGACCGGAACAGCGGAACGCGTCATATCTTAGCCGCAAGCAGTCCAGAGCGAAATGCCCTCCTCAGAGCCTTCGCGTCAAACCGCCTCCGCCAGGTGGGGTTGATCCGCCGACAACCGTCCACACAGATCCTCCAGCCACCGAGCCACCAAAGGCCAGACCTCGGCCTGAGCGGCTTTACTGACGAGCATTTCGACGTGGCCGAAATCATCGCCGAAGCCTTGTTCGCGCCCAAGGCAGACAAATTGCTTGTGCTCGGAACCGATCTGCTCGAACAGTTTGCGGCATGCCCAGGTAGGATCCTGCTGATCGCCGGCGGCGCTCACCGCCAGCACCGGCACCTGCACGTCGGCCAGGCCCGCCCACCAGTTTTTCTCGGCATCGCCGAAACGCCCGAACAGGCCATACCAGCGCAGGCTCTCCAGGGCCAGGCCGATGGGCTCATCTTCTGGGCCGCGCTTGAGCCTTGTACCGGACAAATGGGCGAAACGCTTGAGGATGAAGCGCCCGCTCCATTCAACCGGGGGAATTTTCAGTGGCCAATAGGTACGGCTGACCTGTGTACCAAAAAATGCCGCCGATGCCACGGCAGGCGCGCCCAGGTAATGGCCGCCCAACGCCGCTGCCAGGGTGATGCCGCCCAGCGAGTGACCGATCCAATGGGGCACCTGCCCGCTCTGCTCGCGCACGAAGGCGCCGATGGCCGGCAAGTCATACCGGGCGTAGTCGGCCACGCGGTTGTTGCGGTAGCCCTGGTTTCGTTGGGATAAGCCATGCCCGCGCATTTCGGGAATCCAGACATCGAACCCCAACCGCGCCAGGTGCGCCCCCAGCCCCAGCCCCTTGGGCGAATACCAGAAGCGACGGTTGGAAAAACTGCCGTGCAACAGGATCACCGGGACACCCCGGGTATCGCCGACATCGGCCATGCCCAGCCGGGTGACGGCCAGCTCGACGCTGTAGTCGGGGCTGTTACCGGGTTTCAAACGATAGACATCTTCGCTCAGATCGCCACGCCGCTCGGCGCTGATCAGGGCGACAGGAAATAGGTTGCTGCTGCTTTGCATGATCTTCTTGCACAAAAAAGGGCGGCTTCCAAATGGAGCCCGCCCTACTTCAAATCAAAAGGGGCCGGAAGACTGGCCGCCGGATACCACAAGGAATTACCCCGGCTTACATTACCGATCAGGCCCCTTCACTCGATCAGACCGCAGCCTGCCCCTCAGCCAGGAAGAACCAGGTTTCCAGTACCGAGTCCGGGTTCAACGAAACGCTTTCGATACCCTGCTCCATCAGCCACTTGGCCAGGTCTGGGTGGTCCGAAGGGCCCTGGCCGCAGATGCCGATGTACTTGCCGGCCTTGTTGCAGGCGGCGATAGCATTGGCCAACAGCTTCTTGACCGCCGGGTTACGTTCGTCGAACAGGTGGGCGATGATCCCCGAATCGCGGTCCAGACCCAAGGTCAGTTGGGTCAGGTCGTTGGAGCCGATGGAGAAGCCGTCGAAGAACTCGAGGAATTCTTCGGCCAGGATCGCGTTGGACGGCAGTTCGCACATCATGATGACGCGCAGGCCATTCTGGCCACGGGCCAGGCCGTTTTCCGCCAACAGGTCGACCACTTGGCTCGCCTCGCCGAGGGTGCGCACGAACGGCACCATGATCTCGACGTTGGTCAGGCCCATCTCGTTACGCACGCGCTTGAGGGCACGGCATTCGAGTTCGAAGCAATCGCGGAACGATTCGCTGATGTAGCGCGACGCACCACGGAAGCCCAGCATCGGGTTCTCTTCTTCGGGCTCGTAGAGTTTGCCGCCGATCAGGTTGGCGTATTCGTTGGACTTGAAGTCCGACAGCCGCACGATGACTTTCTTCGGCCAGAACGCCGCCGCCAAGGTGCTGATGCCTTCCACGAGCTTCTCGACGTAAAAACCGACCGGGTCGTCGTAGCCGGCAATGCGCTTGTCGACGCTGTCCTTGATGTCCTGTGGCAGGCCGTCATAGTTCAGCAGTGCCTTGGGGTGCACGCCGATCATGCGGTTGATGATGAACTCCAGGCGGGCCAGGCCCACGCCGGCGTTCGGCAGCTGCGCGAAGTCGAAGGCACGGTCCGGGTTGCCGACGTTCATCATGATCTTGAACGGCAGCTCCGGCATGGCGTCCACGGAGTTCTTCTTGATGTCGAAGCCCAGCTCGCCTTCGAAGATGTAGCCGGTGTCGCCTTCGGCGCAGGAAACGGTCACGCCCTGGCCATCCTTGAGCAGCTCGGTGGCGTTGCCGCAACCGACCACGGCCGGAATGCCCAGCTCACGGGCGATGATCGCCGCGTGGCAAGTGCGTCCACCGCGGTTGGTGACAATGGCGCTGGCGCGCTTCATCACCGGTTCCCAGTCCGGGTCGGTCATGTCGGAGACCAGCACGTCGCCGGCCTGGACCTTGTCCATCTCCGAGACGTCCTTGATGATCCGCACCTTGCCGGCGCCGATGCGCTGGCCGATTGCGCGGCCTTCCACCAGCACGGTGCCGGTTTCCTTGAGCAGGTAGCGCTCCATGACGTTGGCCTGGGTGCGGCTCTTCACGGTTTCCGGACGGGCCTGCACGATGTACAGCTTGCCGTCGTCGCCGTCCTTGGCCCACTCGATGTCCATCGGGCACTTGTAGTGCTTCTCGATGATCATTGCCTGCTTGGCCAGCTCGCTGACTTCGGCGTCGGTCAGGCAGAAGCGCGCGCGATCAGCCTTGTCGACATCGACGGTCTTGACCGAACGACCCGCCTTGGCTTCGTCGCCATAGACCATCTTGATGGCCTTGCTGCCCAGGTTGCGGCGCAGGATGGCCGGACGACCGGCTTCCAGGGTGCCCTTGTGGACATAGAATTCATCGGGGTTCACCGCGCCTTGCACGACGGTTTCACCCAGGCCATAGGCGCCGGTGATGAACACGACGTCACGAAAGCCCGACTCGGTGTCGAGGGTGAACATTACGCCGGCGGTGCCGGTTTCGGAGCGGACCATGCGCTGCACACCGGCGGACAGGGCGACCAGTTTGTGGTCGAAGCCCTGATGCACGCGGTAGGAAATGGCCCGGTCGTTGAACAGGGAGGCGAAGACTTCCTTGGCGGCTCGGATGACGTTTTCCACGCCACGGATATTCAGGAAAGTCTCCTGCTGGCCGGCGAACGAGGCGTCCGGCAAGTCTTCGGCGGTGGCCGAGGAGCGTACGGCGACAGCGATGTCGGGGTTGCCTTCGGAGAGCTTGGCAAAAGCCGTGCGGATTTCGCTGTTCAGCTTCTCGGGAAACTCGGCTTCCATGATCCATTGGCGGATCTGGGCACCGGTCTTGGCCAGGGCATTGACGTCATCGACGTCCAGGGCGTCGAGCGCATCGTGGATCTGCTGGTTCAGGCCGCTCAGTTCCAGGAAGTCACGATAAGCCTGGGCGGTCGTGGCGAAGCCACCCGGCACCGATACTCCGGCGCCCGCGAGGTTACTGATCATCTCGCCCAGGGATGCGTTCTTGCCCCCCACATGCTCTACATCATGGACGCCGAGCTTATCGAGGGAAACTACGTACTCTACCAAGGTGATCTCTCCACTGACTGTGTTGGAAAAGCTCAAGGTACCGGCGGCTCCAGGGGAGCGCTCACCGGCGATATGGCCTGGACCTGGAAAATAAGTGAGAATGCGGGCCACGGGCGGCCGGCAAATCGCGCCTATCATATCCAAGAATCGTGACTAGCTCACTAGCTTAAGGCCCAAGGCGCAAATGAAACGATCTGCTTTCTTTATCTCCGACGGCACCGGCATCACGGCCGAAACGCTGGGCCAGAGCCTGTTGGCGCAGTTCGAAAACATTACCTTCACCAAGCTGACACGCCCCTACATAGACAGCGTCGACAAGGCGCGGGCCATGGTACAGCAAATCAATAAAGCCGCCGAAAACGACGGTTTTCGCCCGATTATCTTCGACACCATCGTCAATCAGGACATCCGTGAGATTCTCGCAACGTCCAATGGTTTCATGATCGACATTTTTTCCACGTTCCTGGCGCCCCTGGAACAGGAACTGAGCGAACATTCTTCCTATTCGGTCGGCAAGTCCCATTCCATTGGTCACAACTCCAACTACATGGAGCGGATCGAGGCGGTCAACTTTGCGCTGGACAACGATGACGGCGCCCGCACGCATTATTACGACAAGGCCGACCTGATCCTAGTGGGTGTGTCGCGGTGTGGTAAGACGCCGACGTGTCTGTACATGGCGATGCAATTCGGCATCCGCGCGGCCAACTATCCGTTGACCGAAGACGACATGGAGCGCCTGCAACTGCCCAATGCGTTGCGCGCCCACCAGCACAAACTGTTCGGCCTGACCATCGACCCGGACCGCCTCACCGCGATCCGCAACGAACGCAAGCCCAACAGCCGCTATTCGAGCTACGCCCAGTGTGAGTTCGAAGTGCGCGAAGTGGAAAACCTGTTCCGGCGGGAGAACATTCCCCATATCAACTCCACGCATTTTTCCGTGGAAGAGATATCGGCGAAGATCCTGGTGGAGAAAGGCGTGGAGCGGCGGTTCAAATAAAACCCGCAACACCACAAAGCCCTGCGGGAGCGAGCCTGCTCGCGATAGCATCACCTTGGTCTGACTGACAGACCCAGTTGCCTGCATCGCGAGCAGGCTCGCTCCCACATGTGTCCGCGGTCTACTGCGCTAAGGCCGCCTGCTCTTCCATCTTCTTGCGCAAACTCAACGGGCGCATGTCGGTCCAGACCTCTTCGATATACGCCAGGCATTCCTTCTTGAAGCCGCTTTTGCCGACCGTACGCCAGCCTTCCGGGATGGCTTTGTAGTCCGGCCAGATCGAATATTGTTCTTCGTGGTTGACCACGACCTGGAAGAGGATGTCCTCGCGATCGAATACTGAAGTCATGGTGTTTCTCCGTCATTGCTCAAGGTTCGCCGCGCCACGGGCGCAGCCAAGGTATGAAAGAAACGTACCGGGCCGAGGGAAAATTAGGCATCGGCCACGGCGGCTTCCAGGGCGCGCCGGAAAATGTCGGCGACCCGATCGATTTCCGTCGCCGTGATAATCAATGGCGGCAGGAACCGCACCACGCCGCCCTGTCGGCCGCCCAATTCCAGGATCAGCCCACGCTTGAGGCACTCGCGCTGCAAGCGTGGCGCCAGACGCGCATGCACCGGTGGGTGACCTTGGGTGTCCGGCACGCCCGCAGGGTCGACCAACTCGACGCCGAGCATCAGGCCGCGACCGCGAATATCGCCCATCTGCGGGAAATCCCGTTGCAGGATTAGCAAATGCTCGCTCAAGCGCTCGCCCATGGCGGTGGCGTGGGCCGGCAGGTCGTGTTCCACCAGATAACGCATCACAGCGCAACCGGCTGCCATGGCCATCTGGTTGCCCCGGAACGTGCCGGCATGGGCGCCCGGCGCCCAGGTGTCGAGCCAGTCGCGATACACCACGACCGCCAGCGGCAGGCTGCCGCCGATGGCCTTGGACAGCACGACCACGTCCGGGACGATTCCGGCATGCTCGAAGGCAAACATCTTGCCGGTCCGGCCGAAGCCACTCTGGATTTCATCGACAATCAACGCCACCCCGGCCTGCTCGGTGATCCGCCGCAAGCCACGCAGCCAGTCGAGGTCGGCCGGTACGACGCCGCCCTCGCCCTGCACCACTTCGACGATGACGGCCGCTGGCAATTGCACGCCGGCCTCCGGATCGTTCAGCAGGTTTTGCAGATAATGCAGGTTGGCCTTGACGCCTTCCGCGCCGCCCAAACCGAACGGGCAGCGGTAATCGTAGGGATACGGCATGAACTGCACGCCGTTGCTGAGCAAGGCGCCCAAGGGCTTCTTCGGCCCCAGGCTGCCCATCAGGCTCAACGCACCCTGGCTCATTCCGTGATAGCCGCCCTGGAACGACAGCACCGTGCTACGCCCCGTCGCGGTACGTACCAGCTTGAGCGCCGCTTCTACGGCGTCGGTGCCGGTGGGGCCGCAGAACTGGATCTTCGCCTCGGCGACCAGGGCTGCCGGCAACAGGCCGAACAGATCCTGGACAAAGCGGTCCTTCACCGGCGTGGTCAGGTCCAGGGTATGCAGGGGCAGTTCATCGGCAAGCACTTGCCGGATCGCCTCGATCACCACCGGGTGGTTGTGCCCGAGCGCCAGCGTGCCGGCGCCAGCCAGGCAATCGATGAAAGTACGGCCCTCGACGTCTTCGACGTACAGCCCCTTGGCGCGCTTGAGCGCCAGGGGTATGCGTCGGGGATAACTGCGTGCATTGGATTCCTGGCGGTTCTGGCGCGCCAGCAACGGTGATTCGTCGAATTGGTAAAGCGTCTCGACCGGCGTGGAGCCGCCTCGTACTGGCGATGCTTCGATAGGACTTGTGACTGACATGTTCTCGACCCCGCAATGAGTGACCAAACGGCGCACCGGGCAGGTGCGCATTCGCAGCGCACATGCAGGTTTCCTGTTGTGGGAACGCATCAGCGAGGCACGGATTTACTGCCTCGGGCTATCTACTGAGTCAAAGAGGCTTGCACCGGCACGGTCAGCTCGACCCGCAGCCCGTCCGGGCGGCTATCGAACTGCAAGCCGCAGCCGCATCGCTGAACGATGGCCTGGACGATCGCCAGCCCCAACCCGCAACCTTCGCTCTGCCCATTGCGCCAGAAGCGCTGCGTCAGGTGCTGGACATCGTCGGCGGCAATGCCGGGCCCGTGGTCGCGTACCTGGAAACGCACGCGCTGGCCCACCATTTCCAGATTCAGCTCGACGTCAGTATCGTCCGGGGTATGGCGCAAGGCGTTGTCCAACAGATTGCGCAGCGCGGCTATGGACAAGACCGCCGGCATCTGGACCGGCGCATCGGACAATTGCGGCGAGACATGCAGCCTGATTCGCTGGGGAGCGCCATTGGCCGCGTCCTGGATAGCCAGCCGCGCGACTTGCGCGGCATTGCATTGCACACCGTCGTCAAACGACAGGCTGCCCTCGACCCGGGCCAGCAACAACAATTGTTCCAGGGTACGGTGCAACCGATCGGCGCCCTCCTCCGCCCGCGCCAGGGACTGGTCGCGAGCGGCGCCGTCGGTCATGCGCGCCACCTGCAGGTGCGTCTTGATGGCGGTCAAGGGGCTGCGCAATTCATGGGCCGCGTCACCGGTCAGGCGGCGCTCACGCTCGATGGCCTTGCCGATGCGCAGCAGCAGCTGGTTCTGGGTTTCCAGCAAGGGTTGCAACTCGCTGGGCAACGGCTGGATCTGCAACGGCTCCAGGGAGTCCGCGTTACGCCGCGTCAACGCATCGCGCATGCGATTGAGCGGCGCCAAGCCCTGGCCGACGCCTAGCCACAACAGGCACAGGCAACCGAGCAACGCCACGCCGACCGGCACCGACGCCGCCAGCAGCACCGACATGTTCAAGGCTTCGCGTTCAATCTGGCGGTCGGCGGTGGTGATACGCAAGTCGCCACGGGCCAGGGTGAAGCTGCGCCACGGCGCGCCATCGATCATCTGGTCATGAAAGCCCATCTTCTCGGCTTCCAGCGGTTGTCCCGGGGTGTCGTGGCTACGTGCCAGGATCTCGCCCCGCAACGAGGTAACCTGACAAGCCATGCCCCCCGGGACGCTCAGTTGTTCGGCGCTGAAATGCGTACCCTCACCCTTGCTGGGCACCGGCGGCAATTGCTCCAGCAGCCCGGCGACCATCTGTGCCGAGGCGACCAGGCGCTGATCGAGAGAAAACATCATCTGATTGCGCAGGTCGCTGAGCATCCACGCCGCCGCCAAGGCCCAGATCAGGGCAAATGCCGCGCCCAGGGTCAGGCTCAAGCGCAATCGCAGGCTCATCACTTGGAAGATTCCCCGCCGTCGGCCGGCCCCAGGCGATAGCCCAGCCCGCGCACCGTCTCGACAACGCCATTGCCCAGTTTGCGTCGCAGGTGGTGGATATGGACGTTGAGCGCATTGCTTTCCAGCTCGTCATTGAAGCCGTAGACGCTGTCCTTGAGTTGCTCGGTGGAGAGCACCCGGCCACGGCTGTGCAACAACGCCTGCAATAGCGCCTGCTCGCGCCGGGAGAGGTCAACCGGCTGGCCGTCCAGGGTGGTTTCCCGGCTGCTGGGGTCATACGTCAGGCGACCGTGCTCGATCAGGTTGACGCTGCGCCCGGCAACGCGCCGCAACAACGTATGCAGGCGCGCCGCCAGCTCGCGCAGGTCGAAGGGCTTGAGCAGATAGTCATCGGCGCCGGCCTGCAAGCCGTCGACACGGTCGGTCACCGAGTCCCTCGCGGTCAGGATCAGCACCGGGATTTCCAGGCCCTGCTGGCGCAATTGCTTGAGCAGCTTGAGGCCATCTTCATCGGGCAAGCCGAGGTCCAGCACCATGACATCGAACGTCGCCACGCCGACCATGGCCCGCGCCGCCGATGCTGTGGCGACGTGCTCGACCGTCAGGCCTTGAGCCGTGAGCCCGGCCACGATGCCGCTGGCAATCAGCGCGTCATCTTCGCATACCAATACGTGCATGAACGCTCCATGGGCAAAAGCCGCGATTGAACCAAGTGAACATTAAGGCGCAATTATGGCAGCCCGCAAAGCCGTGGGTGCGAGGCATACCAGTAACCGTTGGAAACATTCGAACCCATCGCCATACATATATACCGCACCCGAATGGACCGTCGCTTTTACTTTGGTACCCGCTGGACACATATTTTCCTTATTGAAGCAGGTATCCCAACATGTATACGCATACGAACGCGCTGCTCAGTTACGCCGACTTTGTCACCGCGATCCAAAACCTGGTCGACCATGTAAAAAAGCAACGAACAATGGCGACAAACGAGGGCCTGGAGTTATACAACCTGGGAGAATTCAACAGAGCGAAACTCCATCTATTGATAGCTGCCACGGATGGCAACAAAGAAGCGCAATATGCCTTGGCGGAGGTGCTGAGGCGTGACGCCGGAAACATGACCGAAGAGGCGCGAAACTGGTACCAAAAGGCTGCTGGTCAAGATCATTTCTACGCCCTGCTGCGACTGGCGGACGAAACGTCGTTGGCCAAGGCCAAGGCATTGGCTGAAGCCAACGCAGACCCGGCTGAGCGCCTGCTACAGCTTTACGAATTGACGGGGGACATCGAGTCGTTGAGAAAATCCGAGCGAGCCGGTTCCTCCGAGGCCAAATGTATCCTGGCTTACTTGTATGGAAGGGATGAAAAACTTGTCCCCTCCGGCCTCACCCCAACGGCTGAACAGACGAGACTCCTGCTGGAGGCCGCGATTGCGGGCTTGCCCAAAGCCATGGCGTGGTACCCCAGACTGTTAACAGTACGCGATAAGACAACCAGACGTGCCTGGCTGGAAAAGAGGCTTCAGCTCAATGATGTCAATGCCTTGCTGGACTACGCCTTTGCGATCTCGACGGAATACGACATGGACGAGGATGAACAGGAATACGGCTACGAAAAAGACCTTGTCAAAGCCTACGCTCTGCTCTGGCTGGTCAGTGATACAACGCGCCAATTCAAGCGCCACGCTGATACTGTCAAAAATCTCGCCCACCTCGAAGCGCAATTGACCGCGCAAGAAATCACCGACGCCAAGCAACAGGCCCAAGCGTGGAAACTGAGCCATCCCCCGATGTCCGAATACCGGTTAACCTATCAGGAATTCTGATTGGCCCGACGGGTGCCGGCACGTTTGTAGGCTGGCGTTAACTTAAGGTTAATCGCCAGCCGCCACTGTGCGCCTCACTCTCCTGGTTCTAAGGCTCTACCCCATGCGTCGATTGTTTTTGCTGTGGCTGTTTCTGATCTCGGGCCTGGCCCAGGCCGCCAATCCCTTCGAAACCAAGCCCGACTTCCTGCCGGTGGAAAAGGCATTCGTCTTTACTTCCGAACGCCTGGACTCCGGTGAAACTCAGTTGTTCTGGCAGATCGCCGACGGGTATTACCTGTATCAGCAGCGGCTCAAGTTCGATGGCCTGGCCGAAGCGCAGAAACCGAAGCTGCCCGAGGGCGAAGCCCACAGCGACGAGTTCTTCGGCGACCAGCAAGTCTACCGCCAGGCATTGGAGCTGAAGATTCCCGCCGGGGCTACCGGCAAGGTCAAGGTCGGTTTCCAGGGCTGCGCCGATGCGGGCCTGTGCTATCCGCCCCAGACCCAAATCGTAGACCTGGGCGGCGCCGCACCGGTGGCAAGCACTGGCGAGGCGCAAGACCAGGCGCTGGCCAGCGGCTTGCAGCAGCGCGCGCTGGGCTGGAGCCTGCTGGTGTTCTTCGGCCTTGGGCTGTTGCTGGCGTTTACCCCTTGTTCGCTGCCGATGCTGCCAATCCTGGCGGGATTGGTGGTGGGTAGCGGCGCCGGCCCCCGGCGCGGCCTGGCGTTGGCCGGCAGCTACGTGATCAGCATGGCGATGGTGTACGCCGCCATGGGCGTGCTTGCCGCGCTGTTGGGAGCCAATCTGCAGGCATTGCTGCAACAGCCGTGGTTGCTGGGCACCTTCGCGGCCATCTTCGTTGTATTGGCACTGCCGATGTTTGGCTTTTTCGAACTGCAACTCCCAGCCGCCCTGCGTGATCGCTTGGAAAACGCCGGCCGCCAGCGCCGCGGTGGCAGCCTGGTGGGTGCCGGCGTTCTGGGAGCCCTGTCCGGTCTGTTGGTAGGGCCGTGCATGACTGCGCCGCTGGCCGGCGCGCTGTTGTACATCGCCCAGAGCGGCAACGCGCTGCATGGCGGCCTGATCCTGTTCACCATGGGTGTCGGCATGGGCCTGCCGCTGTTGTTGCTGGTGACCGTCGGCAATCGTTTCCTGCCCAAGCCAGGCGCCTGGATGAACCTGCTCAAGGGCGTATTCGGCTTCCTGTTCCTGGGTACCGCGTTGCTGATGATCCGCCCGGTCATCGACGGCTCGCTGTGGATCGGCCTCTGGGGCGCTCTGCTGCTGATTGCCGCTTACTGCGCCTGGCGCCAGACCCAGGGGTTCGGTCGCGCGCCCTATCTGTGGGGCAGCGTATCGCTGCTGTTCGGGTTGTGGGGAAGCCTGCTGGTGGTCGGGGCGGCGGGAGGCAGCGACGATCTGTTCAAGCCGCTGGAGGTCTACAGCGGTGCCCGGGGCAATGCGACTGCCCAGGCACACGACGCCTTCATCACCGTCAGCGAGCCCGCCGCCCTGCAACGGGAATTGGACAGCGCCAAGGCCCAGGGCCAATGGGTCCTGCTGGATTACTACGCCGATTGGTGCGTGTCGTGCAAAATCATCGAGAAACAGGTGTTTGGCCGCGCCGAAGTCATGGCCGCGCTTAGCGACGTGCGCCTGCTGCGCCTGGACGTCACTGCCGACAACGCCGCCAGCCGAGCGCTGCTCCAGCGCTACCAGGTGCCGGGCCCGCCCAGCCTGCTGTGGATCGGGCCCGACGCAGAAGAACGCCGTGGCCAGCGCATCACGGGCGAGATCGATGCCAAAGGCTTCCTGGAGCGTTGGAACCTGACCCGGGATGCAGGCTGATGCTGACCTTTACCCTGGGCACCTTTGCCATCGCTATCCATCACCTCCTGTTGATCAGCGCGCTGGCATTGGCGACGTTCGTCGGCTGGCGAGTGGCCAAGCGCGGGGGCGAGAACCCCGAGTCGGTGCTGTTCGTGCTGTTTCTCCTCGGGCTGCTCGCCGCGCGAACAGGTTTTGTCGTGGCGTACTGGAATCATTATCGAGACGACCGCTGGCAGATCGTCGATCTGCGCGATGGCGGTTTCCTTGCATGGCCGGGGATACTGGTGCTGTTGGCCGCGGCGCTGCTGTGGGCGCGGCGCCGACCGACCCTGCGCCGGCCATTGGGCTTTGGTGTGGGCAGCGGCCTGCTGTTCTGGCTGGTGGCGACAATGTCATTGACCATCTATGACCAAGGCACGCGGTTGCCGGAGATCGAGCTGCGCAACGCCGACGGCCAAACGGTGAAACTTACCGACTATCAGGGCGGGCCTCTGGTGGTCAATCTGTGGGCCACCTGGTGCCCGCCCTGCCGTCGCGAGATGCCGGTGCTGGAAGCCGCTCAACTGGAACGCCCGGACCTGACGTTCCTGTTCGTCAATCAGGCCGAAAGCATGCATAGCGTCAGCACTTACCTCGCCACCCAGGGCCTGAGCCTGCACAACGTGCTGTTCGACGGCAGTGGCCGTCTCGCTCAGGCCGTCGGGTCAATGGCCTTGCCGACGACCCTGTTCTATGGCGCCGATGGCCGCCTGCTCGGCAGTCATCTGGGTGAACTGTCGGAAGCCAGCCTGGCCCGCGCCCTGGAAAATTTCGAAACGCCGGGTCCAACCTCGGCGATCCCACCTTCTACAAGGAAACTGCCATGCCCCGCCTCCACCACCTGCTGACCCTGGCTTTCGCCGGCGCGTTGCTGCAGGCACCGCTGCTTCACGCCGAAGAATTGCCAGCGGCCATCAAGAAGATCGAAGCCAAGGGCGCGAAAATCGTCGGCACCTTCCAAGCACCGGACGGCCTGCGCGGCTACGCGGCGCAATACCAGAACCGTGGGATGGCGCTGTACCTGACGCCGGACGGCAAACACGTCCTGCTGGGCAACCTGTACGACGCCGACGGCAAGGACTTGAGCGCCGAACCGCTGCAAAAACTGGTCTATGCCCCGATGGCCAAGGAAATCTGGGCGAAAATGGAGGCCAGCAACTGGATCGCCGACGGCAGCAAGGACGCACCGCGCACCGTGTACCTGTTCAGTGACCCCAATTGCCCGTATTGCAACATGTTCTGGGAACAGGCCCGGCCGTGGGTCAAGGCCGGCAAGGTGCAGTTGCGTCACATCATGGTGGGCATCATCCGCGAAGACAGCCCCGGCAAATCGGCCGCCCTGCTCGCGGCCAAGGCGCCAGAAAAGGCGCTGGCCGACCATGAGAAAGCCGGCAAGGGCAGCTCGCTCAAGCCGCTCAAGGAAATACCACCGGCCATCCAGGCGAAACTGGACGCCAATCAGCAATTGATGGACGAGTTGGAGCTGTCCTCCACTCCAGCCATTTTCTACCTCGATGACCAGGGCGAACTGCAACAGCAGCAAGGCGCGCCGTCGTCGGACAAACTGGTGAAGATTCTCGGGCCTAAGTGATCCGGAACACTGAACTGTGGCGAGGGGATTTATCCCCGCTGGGT
This sequence comes from Pseudomonas algeriensis, assembly GCF_048847255.1. NCBI lineage: Bacteria > Pseudomonadati > Pseudomonadota > Gammaproteobacteria > Pseudomonadales > Pseudomonadaceae > Pseudomonas > Pseudomonas algeriensis. Next base: position 378,772 of record NZ_JBKKRK010000003.1, read on the forward strand.
CGCGAAGCGGCCCCAATCCTGTCGACTTGGTTTGGCAGCTTCACCGAGGTATCTGGTTTTGGGCTGCTGCGCAGCCCAGCGGGGATAAATCCCCTCGCCACAAAGTCAGTGCATCCGTTTCAGAAATCCCAACAACGCTTCAGTCACACATTCCGGATTCTCCAGGTTGGATATATGCCCCGCCTGCGCAATCAGCATGTGTTCGCAACCGATCAGCTCGGCCATTTCCCGGGCCTCGGACGGTGGCCGCGGCTTGTCCTGGTCGCCACACATCACCAGCGTGCGCCTTGCATCCAGTTCAGGCAGGCGCGACAGGATGTCGTCCCGACCAAAAATGATCCGCCCCAACGGCACGATACTGTCCCTCAGGCGATCCGTTGGCAGCGCGGCCAAGGTGGCACGGAACTGCTGGTAGAGCGCCGACTGCGGATCGATGCCCGGCCGGAAGAAAATCGGCACGATGATATCCAGCAGCGGCTCGGGCACGCTGCCACTGGCCTCGATCTTGTCGAACAGTGAAAAATAATACTGGCGGGTCGGTTCCGGCTCTACCCCGACGTAGGTGTCCATCAACACCAGCGAACTCACTCGCTTAGGCGCTGCCAGCGCCAACCGCGCCCCCCACATTCCGCCCACCGACAGGCCGACCAGGTTGAAGCAGTCGATATCCAGGTGATCCATCAACGCCAGTGTCTGGCGGGACAGGTCGTCCAGTGAGGTCATGCCCTCGGGAAGTCGCCCGGATTGCCCGTGGCCCCATAGCTCCGGGACGATGACCCGATAGTGTTTCGACAGGGCATCGACCTGTGGCGCCCACATGCTCTGGTCCCACAAATAGCTGCTACCCAGCACCACTACCGGGCCTTGGCCCTGGTCCAGGTAATGGAGCGGTTGTCCGTCAATCGTTGCAAAGGGCATCGGTGACCTCCTTGTTTGGCAATGGAATGGCCCAGGGGAGACTGCCGTGACCCGCACTGAGCGTCAACCGCTGGCCTAAACCGCTTCGTAACGACCTGTAAGGTCTGACAGTAGATAAACGCAGCCACTGGCGATAGCTCGACGGTTCGATCGCAAAACCGCGACAAAAGTCTCGCCCCCCATCGCGAGCAGGCTCGCTCACACATTTTGATCTCTGGACTCCGATCCATTGTGGGAGCGAGCCTGTCGCGATGAGGCCGCGACAGGCATCACAGCACTACAATCCCTCCAACTCCGCCATCAGATCATTCAAGCGGTCCACTTTCTCCTCGGTCATTTCGCTGGCTTGCAACCCCGCAATGTATTCAGCCAATTGCTCCACGGTGCTGCACTCGAACATCGCCCTGAGCGGCACGTTGCGTTGCAAGGCCTTCTGCACGCGGGAGGCAATTTGTGTCGCCAGCAAGGAGTGCCCGCCCAGCTCAAGGAAATTGTCCCGCGCCCCCACCCGCTCGACCTTCAACACTTCGGCCCAGATATCCGCCAGGGTCTGCTCCAGCGCATTGGCGGGCGCCTGGTAGTCGTGGCCGTGCAACTGGCCGATTTCCAACGCCGGCAGCCCCTTGCGATCGAGCTTGCCGTTGGCATTGAGGGGCAAGCGGTCGAGCCACAGCCAGTGCAGCGGCACCATGTATTCGGGCAGCTCGCTGCGCAGGCGCTGTTTGATCCGATCCAGGCGTTCGCTCGGGCTGAGCGTCGAGTCGGCAGCAACCAGATAACCCACCAGATGCTTGCCATTGACGCCCTCCTGCACCCCGACCGCCGCGTCGCGGACTTCGGGCTGCTCATGCAGCCGTGCTTCGATTTCCCCCAGTTCGATGCGGTAACCGCGGATCTTCACTTGATGATCGATGCGCCCGACGTATTCCAGCACGCCATCGCTGCGGCGGCGCGCCAGGTCGCCAGTGCGGTACAGCCGCTCGCCCGGCGCGCCGAACGGGTTGGGCACGAAGACCGGCGCCGTACGCAACGGATCGCCGACATAACCACGCCCCACTCCGGTGCCGGCGACGCACAACTCGCCCACCGCACCCAATGGCACCAGTTCCAGCGCGCCGTCGAGCACGTACAAACGGTTGTTGTCGGTCGGCGTGCCGATGGGCAGGTAGGTGCCACGGGTCGAGGCCATGTCGACCCGGAAGAACGCCACGTCATCGGAACATTCCGCCGGTCCGTAGGCATTCACCAGGGCGATGTCGGGGTAACGTACCAGCCATTGATGGGCCAGTTCCGGTGGCATCGCTTCGCCGGTGGGCAGCATCCAGCGCAACCCATCCAGACCGGTGTGCTCCTGGGCGAGCATGCCCTGGATCAACGAAGGCACGCTTTCCAGCACGGTAATGCCCTGACGACCCACATGGTCCAACAGTCCTTGGGGATCGTGGGCGATGGCATTGGGCACGAGGTCCACCCGGGCGCCGAACAACGGGGCGGCCAGGAACTGCCACACCGAAATATCGAAGCTCTGGGACGCGGTCTGGGCGATCACGTCCGTTTCATCCAGCGCCAGGTACGGCGCTTTGCTGAGCTGGTTGTTGAGCATGCCGCGCTGTTGCACCATCACGCCTTTGGGCAAGCCGGTGGAGCCAGAGGTGTAGATCACATAGGCGAGGTTGTCCGGCCCGCTGTAAACGCCAGGATTGTCCACCGCCGTATCACTGGCCTGGACGTCTTCCCAGACCAGCAGCTTCGGCCGCCCGGCACAGGCGAACTCTTCCAGCAAGGCCAACGCCTGTTCGCGACAAGCTCTCGTGCACACCAGCAACGGCGTGCGGCTCAGCTCGATGATGCGGCTCAGGCGTTGGCTCGGCAGGCCTGGGTCCAGCGGCAGGTAACCGCCGCCGGCCTTGAAGCTGCCGATGATCATGCCCAGCAAGTCCAGGCCGCGCTCGGCCAGCAGCGCCACCGGCTGGTCGAGACCGACGCCCGCCTCGATCAGCCCATGACCGAGGCGGTTGCTGCGTTCGTTCAACGCGGCGTAGGTCCAGCTGTCGTCCTGGCAACTGGCGGCAATGCGTTGCGGATGAGCCGCCACCCGGGCCTCGAACAGCTCCACGTAACTCTGCTCCAGCGGATAGGCACGTTCGCTCTGGTTGCAGCCCTCGATGAGGAAAGTCTTTTCTTCAGACCCGATCAGCGCCAGCTCGGCCATGTCACCGTGGAAACCTTCGATCAGCGCCAGCAGCAATCGCTTGAACTCACCCAGCAGCCCCTGGACCGTCGACTCATTGAAGTAACGCTGGTCGTAGGACAGGTGCAGTCCGAGATCGTCGCCCGGGTAACACACCGCCGTCAGCGGGAAGTTGGTGTGGGTGCGCCCTGAATCCGAGGTGGCGTTGAGGCTCTGGGCGCGGTCCAGCACCGAGACTTCCACCGGCGCGTTCTCGAACACGAACAGGCTGTCGAACAACGGCTGGCCCTTGGGCAGTTCGCTGACCTCCTGGATGCTCACCAGCGGCAGGTATTCGTACTCGCGCAGTTGCATGTTGCTGTCCAGCAAACCGTTGAGCCATTGGCGCACGCTGCAACGCTGGTCATCCGACGGAATCTGCACTCGCAAGGCGACGCTGTTGATGAACAGCCCCACCGTGCGCTGCATGTGCGGCAGCTCCACCGGACGGCCGGCCACGGTGACGCCGAACAGCACGTCGCGATCGCCGCTGACCCTACGCAGCACCAAGGCCCACGCGGCCTGGGCGAAGGTGTTGACAGTCAGCTGATGGGCCTGGGCCAGCTCGCGCAAACGCGCACCGTCTCGAACGTCGAGCCGGGTGTAGCAATCGCCGACGACCATGCCGCCGCTGTCACCGGCGTGCTCGCGCAGGAACGGTCGATCCGCGGGGATCGGCGTGGTCCGCTCGAAGCCTTGCAGGTTCTTCTGCCACCACTGCCGGGCTTCGGCCAGGCCCTGGTGTTGCAGCCAACCGATGTAGTCGCGATAGCGCGGCGGCACGGCCAGGTGGGGCTCGCGCTGTTCGCCAAGGGCCGTGTAGATTTCGAAGAAATCGTCCATCAGCAGCGAACGGCACCACGCATCGATGAGGATGTGGTGGTTGCTCATCATGAACCAGTAACGCGCCGCGCCAACCCGGATCAAGCGCAACTGGAACGGCGCCTCGTTCAACAGATCGAAACCGGCCTCCCGTTCGCTCTTGAGCAGCGCCTGGAGTTTGGGCTCCTGGGCGTCGTCGGGTACTTGCGTCCAGTCGAGGTATTGCACCGGCGTGCGGCCGGGTTTGTGGATGACCTGCAGCATGTCTTCACCGACATTCCAGCAGAACGAGGCGCGCAAGGCTTCGTGACGGGCGATCACCGCCTGCCAGGCTTGGGCGAAACGCTGAGGGTCGAGTTCACTGTTGATGCGGTAGCGGTCCTGCATGTAGTAAAGGCCCGTGCCCGGTTCCAGCAAGGTGTGCAGCAGCATGCCTTCCTGCATCGGCGTCAGTGGGTAGACGTCTTCGATCTCCGCGGCCGGCACCGGCAGGTTGTCCAGTTGCGCCTGGGTCAGTTTCGCCAGCGGGAAGTCCGACGGCGTCAGGCCGCCCGCCTCGTCCGTCAGGCAGTGTTCGATCAAGTGCTGCAGTTCGTCGAGGTAAGCGTTGGCCAGCACGGCGATGCTCTGGCGGTCATGACGCTCGGCACTGAAGGTCCAGCGCAACGCCAATTCGCCGCCACTGACCTGGCAGTCGAGGCTCAGCTCGTTGGGCAGCGGAGCGTCGGGGTCGTGAATCGCGCCAAGCGGCTCGTCCAGCGGTTGGAACAGCGCGTCCTGGCCGAGGGCATGGTCGAGCTGGCCGAGGTAGTTGAAAGTGACCAACGCTTGCGGCAGGCCAGCCATCGCCTCGCGGGTGCCGCTGTCTGTCAGGTAACGCAGCACGCCATAGCCGAGGCCCTTATGGGGCACGGCGCGCAGTTGCTCCTTGATGGCTTTGATCGAGGTGCCGATATCATCGGCCGATGGGCTCAGGCGCAGCGGATAGACACTGGTAAACCATCCCACGGTGCGGGTCAGGTCGATGTCATCGAACAGCGCCTCGCGACCATGACCTTCGAGCTGGACCAACGCCGAATCGTGATTGCTCCAACGGCACAGCACCCGGGCCAGCGCCGTGAGCAACAGGTCATTGACCTGGGTGCGGTAGGCACTGGGCGCCTGTTGCAACAATTGCCGGGTGCGCTCGGCGTCGAGGCGCAGGCTGACGATGTCGGCATGCCGTTCCTGCCGCCCGCCGTCGGGCCGCGCGCAAGGCAGTGTCACCTGCGGGCCACTTAACTGACCTTGCCACCAGCTCATTTCCTCGCGCAGGGATTCGCTACCGGCGTAGGCCCGCAAACGCGCGGCCCAATCACGCAAGGGGCTGGTCTTGGCTGGCAATTGCAGCGTTTGTCCGGCGACGCATTGGCGGTAAGCCGTTTGCAGATCGTCCATCAGCACCCGCCATGACACACCGTCCACCACCAGGTGGTGAATCGCGATCAGCAGGCGCTGCCGACCGTCCGGCAGCTGCGCCAGCACGGCCCGCAGCAGCGGCCCAGTCGCCAGTTCGAAGCCACGCTGAGCCTGGGCAAACACGGCTTCGCAGGCGTGCGGCGAGCCCACCGATACCGTCTCCAGCAGCGCTCCCTCGAATACTGGCTGATGCTCGGCGCGCCACTGACCGGCGCTGTTGCCAAAGCCCAGGCGCAAGGCGTCGTGCTGCTCGAAAACGGCGCGCAACGCTTGCTCCAGACCATCCGCTTCCAAGGGCGTGGTCGGCTCCAGCAACAACGCCTGGTTCCAATGTTCACGGTTGGGTATTTCGTTGGCCAAGAACCAGTGCTGGATCGGCGTCAACCCCGACTCACCGCTCAACAACCCTTGCTCGGCGCTCACCTGTTCGCTGCGAGTCGCGACCGCCGCCAGGGCCTGCACGGTCTGGTGTTGGAACAGGTCGCGTGGCGTGAAGTGGAGGCCCTGTTGCCGGGCCCGGCTGACGACCTGGATCGACAGGATCGAATCGCCGCCCAGCTCGAAGAAGTTGTCGTTGAGGCCGACCTGCTTCAGGTTCAGCACGTCGCACCAGATTGCCGCCAGCGCTTGCTCCAAGGCATTGCTCGGCGCCACGTATTGTTGGCGATTGAGTTCCGGGTCCGGCATCGGCAAGGCGCGGCGGTCGAGCTTGCCGTTGGCGGTCAGCGGCATGCTCGCCAGCAGGATCAAGTGCGCGGGCACCATGTAGTCCGGCAGTTGCGCCTTGAGGTGGTTCTTCAGCGCTTCGCGCAGCGCCGCTTGCCCGGCGGCGTCCTGAGCGGCGATGTCGGTGGCCAGATAACCGGCCAGTTGCTTGCCGCCGGGCATGTCCAGGGCCAGTACCACGGCCTCGCGCACGGCATCGTGCTCCAACAAACGGTTTTCGATTTCCCCCAGCTCGATGCGGAAACCGCGAATCTTCACCTGATGGTCGATGCGTCCAAGGTACTCCACCTGGCCGTCGGCGCGCTGGCGCACCAAATCGCCAGTGCGATACAACCGTCCGCCATTGGCGGCAAACGGGTCGGCAACGAAACGCTCGGCGGTCATGCCCGGGCGCTGGTGATAACCCTGGGCCAGCCCGGCGCCGCCAACGTACAACTCACCGGTCGCGCCCTGCGGCACTAATGCCAGGTCGGCGTCGAGAACGTAGGCGACCCGAGCCCCGATCACGCTGCCGATGGGCACGCTGCCGGCGCCCTCCTCCAGTCGCTCCGGGGCGAGGCTCGCCAGCGGCATGACCACGGTTTCGGTCGGCCCATAGGCGTTGAAGAATAGATCCGGGCTGAACGCGGCGCGGATACGCTGCAAATGCTCGCCGGTCAGGGCCTCACCACCGGTGATGCACATGCGCACCGGCAGCGTCTGGCCCTGGGTCGCCAGCCATTGCGCCAATTGGCTGCCATAGCTGGGGGTGAAACCGAGGATATTGATGCGGTGTTGGCGAATCAGGCCGCAGATTTCCTCGGCATCCCACTGGCCCTGAGCGCGCAGCACCACGTGGGCCCCGCTGAGCAAGGGCACCAGCAAGCGCTCGGTGGCGGCGTCGAAATTGATCGAATAGAAATGCAGCTCGCAGTCATCAAAGCGCATGCCGAAGCGCTGGATCACCGCCTGGCAATGCATGGCGATTTCGCCGTGGGACACCACCACACCCTTGGGTTTGCCGGTGGAGCCGGAGGTGTAGATCAAGTAAGCCTGGTGTTGCGGCAGATTGATCAGCCCTGGCGACTGGTCGGGGTAATCCGCCACGGCCGCGCTGTCGTCTTCCAGGCACCAGCGCTGCACGCCTTCCGGCAGTTGGCCTAGGGCCTGGAACATGGCCCGATCGCTGAGCAACAGACCGACGCCGCTGTCCTCGATCATGTAGAGCAAGCGGTCCAGCGGGTATTCCGGATCCAGCGGCACGTAGGCGCCACCCGCTTTGAGGATCGCCAGCAAGCCGACGACCATTTCCAGCGAGCGCTCCAGGGCCAGGCCCACGCGAACCTGAGGCCCGACACCACGTTCGCGCAACATCCAGGCCAGGCGATTGGCCCGGCGTTCGAGTTCGCCATAGGTCAGGGCCTGCTCGGCGAACGTCAGCGCCGGCGCGTCCGGGCGCACCCTGGCCTGTTCTTCGAACAATGAATGGATGCATCGATCCAGGCGATGCTCGCCCGGTTCTTCGCCCAGACTCTCGAGCAACTGCCGCTGTTCGCCGGCCTCCAGCAACGGCAGCTCGCTCAGCCGCCGGGCCGGATCCACCAGCAGCGCCTCCAACAGGTTGCGCCAGTGCCCGGCCATGCGGGCGATGCGTGGCTCGTCGAACAAATCGGTGCTGTAGGTCAGGCAGCAACCCAGGCGCCGGTCCAGATCGGTGACTTCCAGGTTGAGGTCGAACTTGGTGGCCCGCGCATCGTTGACCAGATAGTCGACGCTCATGCCGGCCAGCGTGCGGCTTTGTTGGAATTCCCACCGCTGCACGTTGCACATCACCTGGAACAGCGGGTTGTACGCCGCGCTGCGCGGTGGCTGCAACGCTTCCACCAGATGATCGAACGGCAGGTCCTGGTGGGACTGGCCCTCGATCACGGTGTGGCGCACCTGCTCCAATAGCTCGCCAACGGACATCTGCCCGTCGAGTTGGCAACGCAGCACTTGGGTGTTGAGGAACGCGCCGATCAACCCTTCACTTTCCGGACGGATGCGGTTGGCCACCGGCGCGCCGATGCGCAGGTCGGTCTGGCCGCTGTAGCGATAGAGCAGCACGGCCAGGGCAGCGGTCATCGTCATGAAAAGGGTCAAGCCATGCTCGGCGTTGAAGGCACGAACCCGTGCGGCCAAGTCATCGCTGAGGTCGAAACGGAACAGTTCACCGCGATGGCTTTGTACCGGCGGACGCGGGCGGTCCCCCGGCAATTCCAGCAAGGGATGTTCGCGGCCCAGCTGCGCGGTCCAGTAATCGAGTTGGCGTTGGCGCTCGCCGGATTCCAACCACTGGCGCTGCCAGGCGCTGTAGTCCAGGTACTGCACCGGCAACGGTTCCAGCGGCGACTCGCGATCATCGATAAAGGCTTCGTACAGCGCGCTTAGCTCCCGGGCGAAGATGTCCATCGCCCAGCCCTCGGTGACGATGTGATGCAGCGTCAGCACCAGGTAATGTTCGTGCTCGGCGGTCTTGACCAGGCAGGCCCGCAGCAGCGGCCCGGTTTCCAGGTCAAAGGGCTCGTGAGCTTCGCTGTCGGCCAGTTGCTGCACCCGTTGCTGGCGAATGTCGGCGTCGAGCATGGAGAAGTCCTTCCAGTCCATGCGCAGGCCCGTCTCGTCGTGTACGTGCTGGCGAGGCACGCCGTCGACGCTCGGGAACGTGGTGCGCAAGGTTTCATGGCGCAGGATCAACGCCTGCAACGCCGCTTCGAAGCGCCCGACATCCAGCACCCCGCGCAGCCGCGCCATGCCACCGACGTTGTAGGCCGGGCTATGCGGTTCCATCTGCCAGAGGAACCACATGCGTTGCTGGGAATAGGACAACGGCACCGGTTGGCTGCGGTCGACTTTCTCGATCGGCGGCTGACGGTTGGTCCGGCCGCTGGCCTGGATCAACCGCACTTGCTCGGCGAACGCTCCCAGCTCACTGGCTTCGAACAACGCACGCAACGGCAGCTCGACATCGCAGGCCTGGCGCGTGCGGGAAATGATCTGAGTCGCCAGCAACGAATGGCCGCCCAAGGCGAAAAAATCGTCCCTCAAGCCGACGCGGGCAAGGCCCAGCACGTCGCGCCAGATCGCGGCGATCTGCTGTTCGAGAGCGCTGGCCGGTTCGACGTGTTCGCGCACCTGCCATTGCGGCTCGGGCAAGGCACGACGGTCGAGCTTGCCGCTCGGGCTCAGGGGCATGGCGTCCAGGCGCAGCAGTTGGGCGGGCACCATGTAGTCAGGCAGCTCACTGGCAAGGGCGTTTTTCAAGCGCGCGGCCTGGGCGATATCGTCTTCATCAAGGACTGCTGCGGTGTAATAGCCGATCAACTGCGGACCGGCCGCCGTATCGCGCACCAGCACCGCCGCCTGGGCGACGCCGTCCTGGGCCAGCAACCGCGCCTCGATTTCCTGAGGTTCGACGCGGAAACCGCGCAGCTTCACCTGCTGATCGAGGCGGCCGAGGTATTCGATGACGCCGTCGACACCCCAGCGCGCCCGGTCCCCGGTCCGGTAGAGCCGCGCGCCCGCCAGCCCTTGGGGGTCGGCGACGAAGCGCTCCGCGGTCAACCCGGGGCGCCCGAGGTAACCCCGGGCCATGCCCAGGCCACCGATGCACAGCTCACCCGGCACGCCGACGGGCACGGGATTGAGTTCACTGTCGAGGATGCGGCACAGCACGTTAGCCAAGGGCCGGCCGATGGGCGAGCGCTCGCCATCGTCTGCGGTGCAGTGCCAATGAGTGACGTTGATCGCGGTTTCGGTCGGGCCATAACGGTTGTGCAATTGCGCCGCCGGCAACTGCGCCAGCACCCGGTTACGCAATTCGGCTGGCAACGCTTCGCCCCCGGAGAAAATCCGCCGCAGGCCGGTGCAACGGGCACTCAACGGCTCGTCGATAAACAGGCTGAGCAACGGCGGGACGAAATGCAGCGTGGTTACGCCAAACTGCTCGACCAATTGAGCGATGCGGTGCGGGTCGCGGTGTTCCCCCGGGCCGGCCAGGACCAATCGGCTGCCAGTGATCAGCGGCCAGAAGCACTCCCACACCGACACGTCGAAACTGATCGGCGCCTTTTGCATCAACACGTCGGTTTCATCCAGCTCATAGGCGGCCTGCATCCACTGCAAGCGTTCAGCCAGGGCCGCGTGGGTATTGCCGACACCCTTGGGTTGGCCGGTCGAGCCGGAGGTGTAGATCACGTAGGCCAGATGATCGCCGTGCAGGTGCAACCGCGGCGGATTGCTCGGCCATTGCTCCAGGTGCAGCGCATCCATGGCGATGACGCTGACGCCCTCGCAGGCAGGCAAGCGTTCGAGCAGCGCGGTTTGGGTCAGCAGCAGATCGACGCCGCTGTCGTGGAGCATGTAGGCCAGGCGTTCGCTCGGGTAATCGACATCCAGCGGCACGTAGGCGCCACCTGCCTTGATGATCGCCAGCACGCCGATAAGCAATTGCGGCGAGCGCTCGGCGGCAATCGCCACGCACACGTCCGGGCCCACGCCTTTGTCCCGAAGATAATGGGCCAGCCGATTGGCCTGGGCGTGCAATTCAGCGTAGTCCAGCGAGCCGCCATCCCACTGCAATGCCCTGCGTTGCGGTGTGAGCCGGGCCTGGTCATTAAGCAGTTCCGGGAGCCATTGCGTGGCGGGCGCGCAGGGTGCCGCCGCCCAACGCTGCTGCTGGGCGAGTTCATCGGCGCTCAACAACGGCAAATCGCCCAGGGCCTGCTGCGGATCAGCGCAGACCGCCCGCAGCAAACTGCAAAAGTGCTCGGCCAGGCGCGCGATGGTTGCCGCCTCGAACAACTCGTCTGCGTAGTCGAACGACAGTGTCAGCCGACCGTTGCGGTCTTCTTCGCTGTGCAACTGCAGGTCGAACTTGGCCTCGCGGCTGTGCCATGGCAACTCATCCGCCAACAGTCCCGGCAGACGCCGCAACGCGCCGAGGTCGCGCTGCTGGTGGTTGAACATCACCTGGAACAGACCTTGATCGCGAGCCTGGGGAAAGGCTTCCAACAGCTGTTCGAAGGGCAGGTCCTGATGGGCCTGGGCGGCGAGCGTCGCCTCCCGGGCCTGGGCCAGCAGCGCGGCGAAGGGTTGACGCGAATCGGTTTGCGCGCGCAGCACCTGAGTATTGATGAAAAAACCGATCAAGCCCTGGGTTTCCAGGCGCGGGCGGTTGGCGTTGGGTACGCCGACGCGAATGTCGGACTGACCGGTGTAGCGCTGCAACAAGGCCTGGAACGCCGCCAGCAACAGCATGAACACCGTCGCGTCATGGGCCTGGGCGATCTGGCGCAGAGCATCACTGAGTGACTTGTCCACGCGCAGGCTATGGCGCGCGGCGCTGCGACGCAGTTGGGCACTGCGCGGGTGGTCGGTGCCCAGCGCCAGGGTCGGGTGCTCGTCGCCCAACTGCTGTTTCCAATACGCCAGTTGGCGATCGGCTTCGCCCTGGGCAAGCCATTGCCGTTGCCAACTGCCGTAGTCGGCGTATTGCAGCGGCAACGGCGCCAGCGCGGCGATTTGTCCTTGGGACGCTGCGGCGTACAGTCGCGAGAATTCTTCGATCAACACATTCATCGACCAGCCATCGGCAATGATGTGGTGCATCGTCACCAACAGCAGGTGATCGTCTTCCGCCAGGCGCAGCAAGGCGACCCGCAGCAGCGGGCCTTTTTCCAAGTCGAATTGAGTGGCTGCTTCGTCTTCGCGGATACGCTGGGCCTGGGCTTCGCGTTGATCGGTGGCCACGTCGCTGAGGTCGATCACCTGCAGATTGAACTCGCCGGCCGGATCGATCCGCTGCAGGGCCACGCCGTCGCGCTCCAGGAACCGTGTGCGCAAGGATTCATGGCGCTCGGTCAATTGTTGGAGGCTGGCGCGCAGCGCTTGTTCGTCCAACTCACCGCGCAGGCGCAGGGCGCCGGGGATGTTGTAGGCGCGGCTGGCAGGGTCCAGCTGCCAAGTCAGCCACAAACGGTTCTGGGCCAGGGACTGCGGCAGGGCTTCATCGCGCGCCAACGCTTTGATGGCGCCTTGGGCCTGGCCGCCGTCCTGTTGCAGATTTGCCACTGCCGTCGCGAACGCGTCCAGGGTCGGCGCTTCGAAGAGCAGGCGCAGGTTGAGTTCCAGACCAAGCACTTCACGCAGCCGCGCAATGACTTGGGTGGCTGCGATGGAATTGCCGCCCAACAGGAAAAAATGATCGTCGCCACGAACCCGCTCAACATGTAGCTGCTCGCACCAGAGGCGGCCGATCAGTTCTTGCAGCTCGGATGATGGCGCGGTTTCATCGCCGGTTTCAGCCTTGGCCGAGGGGAACCGTGCATAGCTGTCGAGGCTGGCGTCCGCCAACCGGGCGCGGCACGCCGAACGTTGCAGTTTGCCGCTGGACGTCTTGGGCAGCGCCCCCGGGTTGAGCAACACCACCACGCTCGGCGCTTGCTGGCAGGCGTCGGCCACGGCCTGGCGAATCGCGTTGATCAAGGCGTCGGGGGGCAGGATCTTCTGCACGCTGCGGCTGATTTCAGCAGCGATGCCGATGCCTTCCTCGCCCGCCTCATCGACGGCGAAGGCGGCAACCCGTCCTTTGCGCACCACTTCCACTTCCCGTTCGATGGTTTGCTCGATGTCCTGGGGGTAGAGGTTGTGCCCGCGCACGATCAGCATGTCCTTCAGGCGGCCGGTGATGTACAGCTCGCCTTCGCGCATAAAACCCAGGTCGCCGGTGCGCAGCCAAGTGCGGCCGTCATGCTGGACGAAGGTCTTGGCGCTGGCCTCGGGGTTGCGCCAGTAACCGTGGGCGATGCTCGGGCCGGCGGCCCAGACCTCGCCCACCTGGCTGTCGGCCAGCGGTTGCAGGGTGTTGGGTTCGACGATCAGCACCGCATGATCCGGCTGGCTCACGCCACAACTCATCACCGCGCAGCCCTGCCCCGGCTCGGCACGGTTTTGCGTCAAGGCTGCATCGTCCATGCGCATCGACGGGATGCCTCGGCCACGTGGCGTGCCGGCCACGAACAACGTCGCCTCGGCGAGCCCGTAGGAGGCCATGAAACGGTCGGCCGTGAAGCCGCACGCGGCAAATTTCCCGGCAAAGCGCTCCAGGCTGTCTAGGCGGATCGGCTCGGAGCCGGAATAGGCCACGCGCCAGCCACTCAGGTCGAGGCGGCTCAGGGCGGACTCACTGACCCGTTCGCTGCACAAGCGATAGGCGAAGTCCGGGCCGCCGCTGATGGTGCCGCCGTACTCGCTGATCGCTTCGAGCCAACGCAACGGCCGGGCGAGGAAATAGGCCGGCGACATCAGCACGCAAGGCACGCCGCTGAAGATCGGCTGTAGCAAGCCGCCAATCAGGCCCATGTCGTGGTAAAGCGGCAGCCAGCTGACGATGACATCGTCGGGGTTCACATCGATGCCGAAGCCACGGCGGATCAACAGTTCATTGGCGACCAGGTTGCCGTGGCTGACCTGCACGCCCTTGGGCAAGGCGGTGGAACCGGAGGTGTATTGCAGGAAAGCAATGTCATCGCATTGCAGCTGCGGCGCTTGCCATTGCTCGGCGCGGGTCGGATCGAGCGTATCGACGCACAGCACCGGCGGTGCCGATTCGATGGCTTGCAAGGTGTCGCGCAGGTCAGCGGTGGTCAGCAACAGCCGCGGTTCGGCATCGGCGATGATCGACAGCAAGCGCTCCTGATGATGCCGACGGGAGGATTCCGGCGGATAGGCCGGTACGGCGATCACGCCGGCATACAGGCAACCGAAGAATGCCGCGACATAATCCGGGCCGCTGGGGAACAACAGCACCGCTCGATCAGCGAATCGGGCCTCGGCCTGCAAGGCGGCGGCGATGGTCCGGGCGCGTTGATCCAGGTCGCGATAACTCAACACCACGCCCTGCTCCGGGGTATCGGCCAGGAAGCGCAAGGCCACCTGATCCGGGGTCAACGCGGCGCGGCGCTGGAGTGCGTGAGCCAGGGTGCGGGGAAGTTCGAACGCGTCGGTCATGGGGGGTTCCTGCCTGAAATTCGGCTTGCAAGTGGTCACCCATGGGGACGGATAACACCGGCAAATAATTAGTCGGCGACCTTGTCCTCACGCGGGTGGCAGAACTGCAGGCCATCACGCGCCGCGACAACGGGTCGCAGCTATCGGGCTGGACTTCCTTTCATCAATAATTCTTCTTCTCAATTGACAATAATTATCATTACGCATAATTTGGCCGTCGATGTGTAGGACATGTCCGCCGGACCGGTCGTCCTGCTAACTATTTGCAGCAAGGTGAATTCCATGACGGAACAAGTATCCACAAGCAGGTGCGACTCACCGCTACTCCAGGCATTCGTCGATAACCGAACCATCCTGGTCAAGATCGCAGCGCGTATCACGGGCTGCCGGTCCCGGGCCGAAGATGTGGTCCAGGATGCGTTTTTCCGGTTGCAGTCGGCGCCCCAGATCACCTCGTCCTTCAAGGCCCAGCTCAGTTATCTGTTCCAGATCGTGCGCAACCTGGCCATCGATCATTACCGCAAGCAAGCGCTGGAACAGAAATACTCGGGGCCGGAAGAGGAAGGGCTGAACGTGGTGATCCAGGGTGCTTCGCCGGAAACGTCTCACATCAACTTCTCCACGCTCGAGCACATTGCCGAGGCCCTGACCGAGTTGCCGAGCCGCACCCGCTATGCCTTCGAGATGTATCGCCTGCACGGCGTGCCGCAGAAAGACATCGCCAAGGAGCTGGGGGTCTCGCCGACGTTGGTGAACTTCATGATCCGCGATGCCCTGGTGCATTGCCGCAAGGTGTCCGGGGTGCGTGGAGATACCTTCGCTCGGCGGTGATTCCGCGGTGGGCTGACCGAGCAACTCACTCCCACGCAAGCGTCGTCGCAGTCCAGGTGGGAGCGAGCTTGCTCGCGATGGGGCCTAGAGAATTGCGGTGAGATCTACATCAACGAACACCGGTCAAAAAACCGCTCGCGCCCCAGGATCATCAGCGCCGCTCGCTTGTGCGGAAAGTCGAATTCCTTTTCGCAGTGGAAACACTGGTTGTGCAGATGCCCGATCATGCGGGCGTTGTCGGCCCGGGGCTCGGCTACCACGCGCTGGGTGCGCGGATCGTCCAGAAACAGATAGTGCACCAATGCCGACAGCCAGCTGGCGACCTTATGCGGGCCACGGTGTTGTTCCTCGCCCACCAGCATGTGAATGCCACGGTCATAATCGTTGGCCTGGTAGAACGGTGCGATTCGATCCTCCTTGGCCCAGTAGGCCTCGAAATAGGCGAATGGCTCGTCGTTGAAACAGCCGATCAGCGTCAAGACCCGAGGGTCGTGCTGCAAGTTGCCCAAGTACTCCCGATGCTGCTCCAGGCTACCCTCCTCCTGCCAGAAGCTGGCGACCCGAGGGCTGTTCTGCCAACGATTGAAACGCGTCAGGTCCTGCTCGATTTCAAGGGTTCGCAAGGACACCCAGGCACCCAGCCGCGCGTCGAAACGCCGATACACCTCGCCCCGAGGCTTGATGGGCCGGCGAGGATGACGCTTGCCATCGGTGATGATCATCTGTTGCGGATAACTGCTACTGAACGACTCCCCCAGCCAGGGCTGCGGCAGTTGCCAGAACAGCGTACGTTCGCATGCGTATTCGTTGGGTTGCGCGGTACCCACCAGCAGGCCGCTGAGCAATGCTTCACCAGGACGCTCGTCAAGATGCCAGACCAGGCACTGGCAGCCCGGATCCCGGGTAAACAGCCAATAGCAGGCCGCCCAAAGCGCCGGCCCCACCGGGCGCCCGTTGGTTTCCTGCAAATGCACGTGCAAGGGCGCGCCTCGTTCCAGGCGCAGCCGGATCAGCGGCGCGCCTTCGAGCATCAGGCTCAGGTGACGTTCGGTTTCATCGGCGCCCAGGCAGCGACCGCCGGGCAAGGGCAGCGTCGCTGCAGGATTGAGGTCTGGCATTGAAGGCTCACGTATTCGTCGGTAGTCAACGTGTGACGTGAGCCGGAAGGGGAAATTTAGTGTCGCCTCAGTGGCGAGGGGTCGACACGAGCTCGATCTGGTAGGGCTTGAAAATCTCCAACAGCTGCCCGCTGTCTCTCAACTTGCCCAGCAATTGCCCAAACGCCTCCCCGGAGATCGGCGCCTGGGGTCGCAGCAGCGCGAAATGGTGATAAATCTGGTCGATACGCTCGGACACGAGCAGTTGCGGAGCGACTTGAGGATTGCGCAGCAGATAGTCGCTGAGGTACGAACGGGTCACCAGCGCAACGTCCGCGCGCCCACGCAAGACCATTTGCAGATTGCTGTCATGGGAATACGTCAGCGTGGCGTTGAACTGGCCGATCAGGAACTTGGGATCGGCATTGAACTCGGCAAAAGCGTAGTGATAACCGCTGAACAGAGCCAGCCGCTTGGCCCGCAGGTCCGCGAAATAGCTCTGCTGGCGGTCAGGCAAACGCTGGGTCACGAAGATCTCCGCATCCTCCAGGCCCATGTCCACCGTGGTATGCGGCACATCCTGCCAACCCCAGTCAGGGTTTTCGAAGATGGCCATGTCGATCCGCCCTTGCTTGAAATCATTGAAGCGCCGCGGGATCGAGGTAGGGACGAGCACAAACTGGTAATCGGCCTGGGCGCGATTCAACGCCTCGACCAGTTCCGGTAGCAGGCCGGTGTCCGCACCTTTTTCGGGTCGAACGGTATAGGGCGGAAAATGTGCCGCACCGATCCGGACCAGCTGCGCCGCCTCGACGGGCAACATCCATAACAAGGCCAGAGCAGCCAGAACGCGCGAGGTCACCCCCATCGGCGAAAACGTCAAGATAACCACTCCCCCAGAAGTCCGTTCAATTTGTTCAAGCTAGGCGGTTTCAGGCGCTTGGCCAGCCGCTGGTTTATCGTTTTCTTGCAATACCAGAATCAGCGCCTGGTTAGCCAATTGATCAAGGCTCAGGCTACCTCCGGCGCGAAACCAGGTGGAGGTCCAGGACAATGCACCTGTCAGGAAACGTCGGGTAACGAATACGTCCCCGCGAATATACCCGGCCTCCTTGGCCTCTCCCAGGACTTCAAGCCACACACGTTCGTAGATATCACGCAAGGCCAGCACTTGCCGCTGCCCTTCCTCGGACAAAGAGCGCCATTCGTAGACCAGCACCGCCATCGCCTCGCCGTTTTCCCCCGTGATCGATTGCAATTCACAGCGGATCAACGCCAGCACCCGCTCGCGAATGCTGCCGCCCTCTGCCAGGGCTGCCCGCATCATCGCGGTGTTGTAGCGGACGGTCTCTTCCATCACCGCCCACAGGATTTCGTCCTTGCTTTTGAAATGATGAAAAATACTGCCCGACTGAATGCCCACGGCGCTGGCCAGATCCCGCACCGTGGTGCGCTCGAAGCCTTTGTTGCGGAACAAATGGGCGGCGGTCTGGAGCAGTTTGCCGCGAGCGCTGTCCGGATCGGTCAGTTGCCCGGCGTCGACCAGCTCACGCATCACGTCCAAGGCTTTTTGCTCGTTCACCTACTTTGCTCCTCAGTCGAACGATCAATGCGCGGCCACTCTCAGAATCGCAGTGACACGGCAATTTAAGCTGGCCGGGGCAACCAAGCAAGCGCTCGGGCGCAAGAACCTGCGCTCGGTCCTTCGTGTCGGCGCCTCACGATAGGGCTAGGCGCAAGCGCCGGGTTTGACTACGCTCAAACCCATCAGCACGTCGATACCGGGAACTCTGCAATGCCTCACTGGCTGGTGATTGATCTGGAGGCCACCACCGATGAAGGTGGCTGGCCGGTAACCGAAATGGAAATTATCGAAATCGGCGCGACCCTGGTGAATCGAGACGGCCGGGAAATCGATCATTTCCAGCGGTTCGTACGGCCGCTGAGGCGACCGCTGCTCACCCCTTTCTGTCGCTCGCTGACCCACATCAGCCAGGCCAACATCGACAGTGCCGGGCCTCTGACCGAGGTCTGGCCGGCGTTCGAAAATTGGCTGGCGCCCTACCACCCCAACCTGGAAGGCTGGGTCAGTTGGGGCGACTACGATCGCAAGCAGCTTCTTCAGGAATGGCAGCAACAGCGATTGCACAGCCTCCTCGGCCAAGTGCCGCACATGAACCTCAAGCAACGTTTTGCCAAGGCCCGCCGGTTGGAACGACCGTTGGGGCTCAATAGCGCGCTGCAACTGGCCGGGCTGCAATTTTGCGGACAACAGCACCGCGCGCTCGAGGACGCCCGCAATACAGCGCGACTATTGCCTCTGGTGCTGACGGGCTGACCCGGCGTAGCAGATGACGGCCCGTGTGGCCTTGTGCATACTGGCCGCCTTTTTCAGCCCTTTCTCGAGGAATCGCCCATGTTCAAAGTCAACGAGTACTTCGACGGCACCGTCAAGTCGATCGCGTTCGGCACTGCCGAAGGCCCCGCGACCATCGGCGTCATGGCACCGGGCGAATACGAATTCGGCACCGCCCAGCGGGAAATCATGCACGTTGTTTCCGGCGCCCTGACCGTGAAACTGCCTGACAGCACCGACTGGGAAACCTTCGCGGCCGGCAGCCAGTTCAACGTCCCGGCCAACAGCAAGTTCCAGCTCAAGGTCGCCGTCGACACGGCTTACCTGTGCGAATATCGCGGCTGAGTCGGACCGTAGCAAGGACGCTTGCCCCCACGGCAAAAGCGATTGCGTGGTAAATGAAATGCCCGTGTCCAACGACACGGGCATTTTTTATTCCAGCACTTCGACCGGCATGCCCACTTCCAGGCTGCCATTACCGTCATTGACCAGGTTCTGCCCGAACATCGCACCGTCCGGGGTCGAACGGTACTGCAGCAACGTCGCGAAAGGCTCGCGCTGCGGATCGCGCTCACCGGTCTGCGGATCGATCGTGGTCATGATGCAGCGCGAGCACGGCTTGACCACGCGCAACTCCATATCGCCGATACGGATACGCTTCCAACCATCTTCGGCGAACGCCTCGCTGCCCTCGACCACCAGGTTCGGACGGAAACGCAGCATTTCCAGCGGGCGACCTACCCTGCCAGACAGGTCCTGCAATGAGGCCTGGCCGATCAACAGCAAGGGAAAACCGTCGGCGAAGGCCACCTTGTCATCGTCCTTGCCATACCCGGCGGCTGTGGTGCGGGCCAACTCCACTGGCACATGCACGAGCCGGGTAGGATTGCCGATGAACGCGCTGACCCAGGCAGCCGCCTCGTCGCCCGCATCCGGCACGCGCAACGTGTCGCGCCAGATAATCACGCCGCGCCGCTGTTCTTCGTGGGCAGGCGGCAACGGCACTTCGATGACGCCATGGCCCGGCGCACTGAGCGTCAGGCCACCCGCCTCGTTCCACAGCGCCGAAAGCTGGCTCATTTTCGCCACGGCTCGCTGGGTCAGGAACCGTCCGCTGGCCTCATCCACCAGCATCCAGCGACGATCACCGTCGAGCCCGAGCTTGTCCAGGCCAATCCCTTGGACCTGCTGCCCCTTGCCGGACTTCAACGGATAACGGTAAAGCGCACTCAGCCGCAACATGATCGACGTTCCTGGTGGCGAAAAAACGCAACCTTATACGAGCCGGTCGATGAAACAAACCCGGATTGGCTTCAGTCGAGCATCAACCGTTGGCGTACTACATCGACGAGCTTGTCCGGCTGGAATTTGGAGAGGAAGTTGTCACAGCCGACCTTCTTGACCATCGAGTCGTTGAAGCTACCGGACAGCGAGGTGTGCAGCACCACATAGAGCCCACGCAGCCGCGGGTCGTTACGGATTTCGGTGGTCAGGCGATAGCCGTCCATCTCTGGCATTTCCGCGTCGGTGAAGATCATCAGCAACTTGTCAGTCATCACCTCGCCGGAATCAGCCCAGGCCTTGAGCATGTTCAACGCCTTCAAGCCGTCGCTGGCGATGTGCATCTTCACGCCCAACTGGCCCAAGGTATCGCGCAACTGGGAGAGCGCTACGTTGGAATCGTCCACCAGCAAGACTTCGCGACCACGGGCGCGCTCCAGCACCGGGTCTTCGAGTTTGTCTCGGGAAACCTTGGCGTTGTAGGGGACGATCTCCGCCAGGACCTTCTCCACGTCGATGATTTCCACCAACTGATCGTCCACCTTGCTGATGGCCGTCAGGTAATGCTCGCGGCCGGCGCTGGTCGGCGGTGGCAGGATGGCTTCCCAGTTCATGTTGACGATGCGGTCCACGCCCCCCACCAGGAACGCCTGGACCGAGCGGTTGTACTCGGTGACGATGATGGTGCTGTTCGGCCCGGGCACGAGCGGACGCATGCCGATGGCCTGGGACAGATCAATGACTGGCAACGTCTGGCCCCGCAGGTTGACCACGCCGCAGACGAAAGGATGGCGCTGGGGCATCAAGGTCAGCTTCGGCAGTTGCAACACTTCCTGGACCTTGAACACGTTAATGGCAAACAATTGCCGCCCTGCCAGGCGAAACATGAGAATTTCCAGGCGATTCTCACCCACCAGTTGGGTTCGCTGATCTACTGTGTCGAGAATGCCGGCCATCGATGACTCCTGGGCTTGTTCGGATGAATCTTGTAAAGGCTTATCGGCTGCCGGGGCTGGATCTTGACCCCGACACAAAATACTCCCCTCGGGGATTGATGTCACATTAACATCATGTTTTACTGGCGTTCCGTTTTCATCCGTTATTTTTTCGCTGCGCGACTCCGGTTTGCGCACGAAGTTCCCCTGCCTAAGGGATTCCCCTAGGCACAATCAGGTCCAACCTGATATTCGCGCTATCCAATAGCCATTAATGTGACGCCATTCTCATTGCTGAACGGAGTCAGGCTTTTGTGCGCCATCGCAGGACACCGAACCTCAAGCCTTTCGGCCGATCCCGCCCGTGCAATCGTTTGCGAACAGCAGCTCTTTGCCGGATCGCATGGGCGCGCCGGGCGTATTGGTTCGTTGTCGGCCATGAGATCCAACCGTTCGCCACGCGCGATTTACTTTTCGCCTGACATGATGTTGTGGAGATAAGCATGCCGAACGATCGCAAGAATTGGAGCCAGCGCCTTCCTGAGTTCCTGGTCGAAGCCGAGACCCTCTTGGCCAAGTCAGAGGAATGCCTGAGCCACCTGCAATTGATCAGCAACGATAAAGACGCCATTGATTGCATGCTCAGCACGCTGCTGAAGCTGGCAAACAAGGCCGATGCGCTGGCGCTGGAGGCCGTTTCGGAGTTTTCACTGCATATCCACGGCTTGCTCAGCCATGCGCAGGACATGGAACTGCATGAGCAGGCCCTGGTCGCGCTCAAGGATTGTTTCACGCTCATGGCCTGGCAGCTGGAGCTGGTCGACCACACCACCGGTAAACTGGGCCTGGACAACAGCGAACAGACGTCGCTGATCGAAGCCTTCGCCTTCCAGGTGGGTCAGAGCCCTTGTCAGGCGTTACAACCACCGCGCCCGCTGGCATTGGTG
Source organism: Pseudomonas algeriensis (assembly GCF_048847255.1). Taxonomy (NCBI): domain Bacteria; kingdom Pseudomonadati; phylum Pseudomonadota; class Gammaproteobacteria; order Pseudomonadales; family Pseudomonadaceae; genus Pseudomonas; species Pseudomonas algeriensis. Next base: position 400,401 of record NZ_JBKKRK010000003.1, read on the forward strand.
CCCTACGCCCAGAAACAAGCATGAAGCTGCCTGTCGCTGCCTGGTGCCATGTGCCCGGCGCACGGAGCTTTCGGGCCGCCAAGCCGAGCGCGACCAACGATATTTGAAGTGGTACTATGTCTCGCGTCGTTCGCTTCAACCAGCCGCCGCCAACTGAAGCAATCCCCGACCTGAAACGTTTACCCGACCCGGCCCGTCAGATGCGCTGACCGGCTTGCCCGCAGCGAACACCCATTGGCTCCATCCGCTATGTACGCCAGCTTCAAGTCATTCATTTCCTGGCCACCTTCCCGAGAAAACGCCCGCCGGTTCACGCTGTTGCTGTGCATCTGCTCGACCCTCGGTTGTCTGTTGGCTTACCTGTCGGCCCTCACGGTGCCGTTGAGCTTGCTGGTGCTGAATGTCGCAGCCCTTGCCTGTGTCTGGATCCAGTATCGGTTGTCACGAAAATCCATCAAATTCCAGCCGCAGGAACTCGCTGACCGGCTGCTTGAGGTCCAGGAAAACGAGCGCCATCGCCTCAGTCGCGAACTGCACGACGACATTGGCCAATTGCTGACAGCGGCAAAACTGCAGAGCGAATGGCTCAAGCGTCGCATGCCGCAAGAGCTGCAAGGCCAATGCTCCGTGCTCAGCGAGACGCTGGAAGAAACGTTGAACAAGGTGCGCGACGTGTCGGCGATCCTCAATCCAAGGCAACTGACCAGCCTGGGACTCGAAGCCAGCCTGCGCGCGCATCTGCTCAAGACCCTGGCTAATACCCCCGTAAACTGGAGCCTGGATTGCCAGCAACGCATGACGGGTATCCCGGAAGAAATGACAGTGGCGGCTTTTCGGATCACACAGGAAGCGGTCACCAACATCCTGCGCCACGCCCAGGCAAAAAACCTGCTGGTACGCCTGCAACGACTGCCCGAAGGGCTGACGCTGCTCATCAGCGACGACGGCCGGGGCTTTGTCCCCGCCATCCATCCCGCCCGCGAAGGGCAACGCGGCATGGCCGGCATGTCGGAACGGGTCGAACAACTGGGCGGCGCCCTCAAGGTAACCAGCGAGGCCGGCAAAGGCACGCATATCGAAGCTCGCTTTCCCTGGGCGCCTCGCACCCTGGAACGGGCCAGGAAGAATAAGGTTCTCCATTGACTTGTAATTTGCTTCTGGTAGATGACCATTCGCTGATCAGGGCCGGTGTGCGCGCCCTGGTCCTCGACCTGCCTGGCTACGCCGTGGTCGGCGAAGCCAATGACGGCGCCCAACTGTTGGAGCTGGTAGAACGGCTGAACCCCGATATCGTGCTGCTGGATATTTCCATGAAAGACACCAGCGGCCTGCAAGCCTTGCAACAGCTCAAGCAGGTCCGCCCCCAGAGCAAGGTGTTGATCCTGTCAATGCACACCGACCCAGAGGTGATCATGCAGGCGCTGGAGTCCGGAGCCCATGGCTATCTGCTCAAGGACGCCACTCCCACCGAGCTGGAGCACGCCCTGGAAGCGCTGCGCAACAACGAACGCTACCTGAGCCCGGCCATCGCCCATACCGTGATCAACCAGGCACTGACCCGGGTGCAGAAACAGCCGCCCCATCCTGCCCCGACCCATAACCTGACGGCGCGTCAGCTGGAGATCCTGCGGCTGATCGTGCGTGGCAAGTCCACCCGGGAAATCGCCAACGGCTTGAGCCTGAGCATCAAGACCGTGGAAACCCACCGCGCCCAGATCATGAAACGCCTGCAGATCCATGACGTGGCGGGCCTGGTGCTGTTTGCGGTGCGCGAGCAGATCATCAGCCTGGACGATTGAGCAATCCGGGGGATCCCAATAGCGGCGAGTCCACCGGCAGATGCACCCGCAGCGCCTTGGGACGCAAGGTAAAACGCAGATCATCGACCTGTAGTGGTTCGCCATCCAGATTGATATCCAGCCCCTGGGCTACCTTGATTTCCACCCAGGGCAAGCGTGCCCGCACGAACATGTTGTCGATACCCAGGCCACCGGCCAGCAGGTCCTTCAGCGTGCTCACCACCTCCTGCGGCGCCGGCAGGATACTGATATCAAGCAGCCCGTCATCGGCCAACGCCTCCGGACACAACATGTGTCCGCCGCCGGCCTGCCGGCCATTGCCTATCCCCAGCGCCAGCAGATCGCCGCGCCATTGGAAACCAGGCCCTTGCAGTTCGCCATAGGCTGCACTCAGCTCACCGAACCTTGAAAGGCCGGTAAACAGATAGGCGGCCCCGCCGAGAATTTTCTTCAAGTCTTCCGAGGTGTTCGCTGTTACCTGGCTACCGAAGCCGCCCGTGGCCATGTTAAGGAAAATCCGCCCGCCGACCTCGCCCAGATCGACCGCCCGAGGCTCAACCTCCAGCAAGTCCAGGGCCCGCTCCGGCTCCAGCGGGACACCGGCGGCCCGGGAAAAATCGTTGGCCGTGCCCAGCGGCAGCAATACCAGGCTGGCATCGCCAGAGTGCTGGGCGATGGCCTCGGCAATATCGCGCAAGGTCCCGTCGCCGCCACCGGCAATCAACTGGGTATAACCGGCCGCCAGTGCTTCCTCCACACATCGCCGGGCATCCCCGGCTTCCCAAGTCAACCGGACCGCGAGGTCCCAACCCTGTTTGCGCTTGAGCATCACTGCGGCGCGAACCTCTTCGTTGAGCGCTTGCTTGCCATGCAGGATCAATAGCGCCTTGCCTTTGCTCATTGTTGTCTCCGTCATTGGAAAGAAGGTTCAGGAAATGGGACCGCTCATTCACTGGAAAAAGCCCAGCTTCCCTCAATTTATATGAAAAAGCATGGCGTTCGGGCCGATGCCACGAAGATGGGGACAGCCTTCCCATGGCTTTTTCTTATTCAAAGAATTTTCTTACAAGACGTGGCGAATCAGCTCAATTGACCCCCTGGGCATATTGAGACACCTTGGCATTCTGTTGCGTTTAACCGGCAAACGATCATTTAGACAAGGATGTGTCACCCATGGATGGATATGTCACGGCCCGTAGAGGCCCGCTGAATCGCTCGATTAATCATGGCCACAGGGAAGGAACGTCCTATGCGCAGCCATGAATGCAAGGTGTCGCCCCGCCACTTCGTATCCTTCGGGAGCGAGCGGGCCCACGCCAAAAACGAAGGCAAAAGTTGCAGTAATCCCGCTGGAGGAATTGATTTGGAACCGCGCGTCGTTGAACTGGAAACCCACCTCAAGTACATCCGCAGGGACATGGATGAAATCCGTACCGACGTCAAGGCGGTTCGCCACCGACTTGCCTATCTGGCAGGCGCGGCGGCGGTGGTGGTCGGCCTGCTGGGGTGGGTCGCGAACAGCCGTTTCGATCAACTGGTGATGCTACTGTCGCGATGAAGGCAAAACCGCAACGGCCCGAGCCCAGCTCAGGCCGTCACCAATGAATGCGATGCCGGACTAACCCAGCACCTCGCTCAAAGGAATGAAGCCCACTTCATCGCCTTCGACCAACGTCCGCTCTTCGAGGACCTCGACCAGTCCGTCGGCCCAAGCTGCGCTGCGCAGGACTCCCGAACTCTGGTTGCGATAGATGATTGCTCGACCATTTTCGATGCGGCCTCGCAAGTATTCGCGCCGGCTGCCAGCCTTCGGCCAGGCGAAACCGGCCGGCACCTTGAACTTGAGGGGGGCCACTGACTGAACGCCCTGGCGTCGCAACAGATAAGGCCGAGCCAACAACGCGAAGGTCACCAGCGTCGAAGCAGGGTTCCCGGGCAGGCCTATGACCGGCACGTCGCGAAAATGCCCAAATGTCAGGGGTTTTCCCGGCTTGATGGCAAGTTTCCACAGCGTCAGCTCGCCTTCCTCACGAAGGGCGATGCCCAGGAAGTCAGCCTCCCCCACCGATACACCGCCAGTCGACAGGATCAGGTCGACATCCGACAGTTGGGCCAGACATTTGCGGGTAGTGGGCAGGTCATCGGGCAGGATACCTGCATCGATAACCTCGCACCCCAGGCGTTGCAGCCAACCACAGAGCAACACGCGATTGCTGTTGTAGATCTGGCCCGGCCCAAGGGGCTGGCCAGGCTCCACCAATTCATCGCCCGTGGACAGGACCGCAACGCGCACCCTGCGCACGACTTCCAACGATGCACATCCCAGGGAGGCCGCCAGCCCAAGCTCAATCGGGCCCAGGCGGGTGCCGGCACAAAGCACCCGTTCGCCGACAGTCGTTTCCTGCCCTTGAGGGCGGATATTCTGCCCGATCGCCAGGGGCTGGATGAACCGCACCCGCTGGTCATCCTCAAGCTCGACGTTTTCCTGCATCTCGACGCAATCGGCGCCGACCGGAATCGGCGCGCCGGTGAAGATCCGCGCGCAGGTTCCCGCGACCAGGGGCTCCGGAGCCTGCCCGGCGAAAATCCGCTGGCTGACCACCAGTGGCTCGCCGCGCCAATCGGCCAGGCGTAACGCGTAGCCGTCCATGGCACTGTTGGGCCAAGGCGGCAGGTCGAGCGTCGCCACCAGATCTTCGGCGAGGATCCGCCCCTGCGCTTGCGCCAGTGAAACCCGCTCACGCTCGACGATTGGCGAAGCCGCCGCGCTTTGGAGCAAGCGCTCCAGCGCGACTTCGACGGCCATCAAGGCACCGGTCTTGCCCGGTTTACCCACGGGATTCACAAGGGGCCGCCTGTTTCAAATGGGCTACGAAGTTACACGGCCGGTGCCGCGCATCCAGTTGCTCGGCCAGTATGCCGTCCCATCCGGTGCGCACCGCATTGGTGGAGCCCGGCAAGCAGCACACCAGCGTCCCGTTGGCCAGCCCGGCCAGTGCCCGGGATTGAACGGTGGAGGTGCCAATGTCCGCCACGGATATCTGCCGGAACAACTCACCGAAACCGTCGACCTGCTTGTCCAACAGACACGCAACGGCTTCTGGAGTACTGTCGCGGCCGGTAAAGCCGGTCCCCCCGGTGATCAGCACCACCTGCACCACCTCGTCGGCAATCCAGGCGGCGACTTGCGCGCGGATCTTGTACAGATCATCTTTGAGCAGCACCCGGGCCGCGAGATTGTGCCCGGCTTCCGAGAGCCGGTCGACGAAGACCTGGCCCGACGTGTCGGTTTCCAGGGTACGGGTATCGCTGACAGTCAGCACCGCGATATTGAGCGGTACGAAAGGTACATCAGCCTTGGGTTTCATAGGCTCGTCCAGTTGTAGGGGAAACAGCCTGGTGTTATATCACAGCGCCCGATTTTTTCGCCCGTGTGGAGACACCTCATGACCTTGAACAATCCGCTGCCGCCCTGCTCCATCCTGCTCCTGGCGGGCGGACGCGGGCAACGGATGGGTGGACAGGATAAAGGGCTGCTGGAGTGGCAAGGCAGCCCATTGATTGCTCATCTGCATCGGCAGACCCGGGCCATGAGCGATGACTTGATCATTTCCTGCAACCGCAACCGGGAGCGTTACGCCGCGTACGCCGATCAGTTGGTGCATGATGACGAGGGTGATTTCCCCGGCCCGCTGGCAGGCATACGGGCGGGCCTGAGGGCGGCACGCCATCCGTATCTGTTGGTGTTGCCATGCGACGTGCCGCGAATCGACACCAGCCTGCTCGAAGGCATGCGGGAAACGGCAAGCCGACACCCGGACAAGCCATTGATGGTTCGTCATGGCGAACATTGGGAGCCGCTGTTGTGCGTCATCCCGCGAGCCTTGGCCAATGACTTCGAACAGGCATGGAAAGAAGGCGAACGCAGCCCCGGCCGGATCATGCGCACGTTGCACGCGGTCCCATTGCAATGCCCGGCCGACGATCCCCGGCTGGCCAATCTCAATACGCCGGAACTCCTTGCCCAGCACAAAGGCGTGTCAGATTGACACTAGCCAGGAACTTGCTCGCGATGTATACGTCTGAAGGTCAGTAACTTGAAGAAATCCTTTCGGAGAAACACCATGACTCAACGGACCCTCGCTACTTTCATGCTCGCGCTGGGCCTCGCCACTCTCGCCGGGTGCGCATCGCCAACAGTGATTACCTTGAATGACGGTCGCGAAATCCAGGCCGTCGACACGCCACATTATGATGAAGACAGCGGCTTCTACGAATTCGAACAATTGGACGGCAAGCAGACTCGCGTGAACAAGGATCAGGTTCGTACCGTTAAAGACCTGTGATCCTCAGCGTCGAAGCCAGATAAAGAAAAGCCCGCAATGGTTATTGCGGGCTTTTTTGTTGCCTGCTCGAACCGTCGGCTCGCTACCACCCCAACGAAATCCGACTTTCAAAGTCCCGTTCCTGCCCCGTAAGCGGATCGATGAAACGCACACCTCGAGCCAGCAGCTTGAGCGGATTGGCAAAATCATCCACCGCGTCTCGCACCACGTCCGGATAGAACGGATCGTTACAGATAGGCGCGCCCAAGGCGTTCATATGGACCCGTAGCTGATGTTTTTTCCCGGTGACCGGATACAGGCCGTAGCGCCATAGGTCCCCGTTTTTTTCAAGCACTTCCATGGCCGTTTCGGTGTTGGGCTCGCCCGCCCCCTCCTGCATGCGAAAAAAGGGTTCGCCATCGACCATCCGGCTTTTGTGTACGCGGGGAAACGTCAATCCGGGCAATGCGGGAGCGATGGCTTGGTAGAATTTTTCAATCCGTCGCGTTGGAAACAAGGCTTGATAACACGAGCGGGTGTCCGGATTGGCTGAAAACAACACCAGCCCGGCGGTGTGCCGATCGATGCGGTGCAAAGGCACCAGATGGGGATTGTCCAGGCGATGAATCAGCCGTCGCAACAAGGTCTGCTCAACGTACTCGCCCGCTGGGGTGACCGGCAGGAAATGTGGTTTGTCCGCCACGACCAGATGTTCGTCGACATACAGAATCGACTCCATCACCGGGATCGGCTTTTCGTCCGGTACTTCCCGAAAGTAATGGACGCGCAAGCCTTCCCGGTATGGCAGGTCGGCGCGGATTGCCTTGCCCTCGGCGTCCAGCACCCGGCCTCGAGCGATGCGATCGAGCCACTGCTCGCGGCTGATCGCCCTGAAGTGATCGCATAGGCAATCCAATACCGTCTGCCAGGGGCCGGGCGGCAGGTAAAGCGTGCTGGCCTGATGCTGAGCTGCGGAAAACGATGGACCGGACATTAAAAAATTCTTCAGCCTGTTGCGGACTGGGCATTATCCGACAGTCACACGAGCCAGCCCAGCAATGATTGCCTCATGCAAGGATTGGCGCCGGCCTCGTCGCGGCCTCGGTGAATTCCTTCAGCCAGCGCAGTACCTCGACCGCCTCCCAGCGCCCCGGATCGTACAGCGCATACAACAGCCCCTGATAACCCACCACATCCAGCTGCTTGTGGTAGCCGGCGCGCTGGAACAGCGCCTCGATCTCGGCGAAACATGTGTTGAAGTGAAGTTTATTGAAGGGCGTCTTGCCTTCGGTCACCAGCCCGTCCAGACGCAATTCCAGGACCGCCTCGCGCACAACGTCCACGGACATCCGGTTCACGCTGTTTTTCAGTTGTTCGACATTGACCAAGGGACCCACTCCAGATAACTGTATGGGCATACAGTAACCGAAGAACGTCTTTTCGCCAATCGCGACGTAGGGACCCAGCCGATGGAAGGTTCAACGTAAAAATGCAGCAACCCGGTCTGGATCGTCGAAGGGCCAGTCCAGTTCGGCGCCTGTATCAACCCTGCGCAGCACTGGAATGCGCAGCCCGTAGGCTTCGGATAAGGCCTCGCTTTCGGCGATATCCACCAACTCCACCAACAATCCATATTCGACGAAAGGCATCAGCACGCTCTCGGCGACTTCACACAGATGGCAACCCAGGGTGCCGAACAGCTGGCATTCAGGAAGCATGGCAGGTAGACCCAAAAAAGACAGTTCGCCATTCTAGGCCCACCTCACGCAACCGTCGAGCCGGCTAAAATGCCGCAGATTATGTCGGTAAAACGCTGATGCAAATCACTGTGCTGAAACGACTTTCCAGTGATGCTCAAGTTTTTTGCTGTTCTACGCTGGATCCAGCAAGCCCTGAAACGGAGTGTCTCTTGTACGCCAACCTGCTGATCATCCTTGCCTCGTCCCTGGTGGTCATCGCCCTGTTCAGGCGACTGCGCCTGCCGCCGGTACTCGGTTACCTGTGCGTGGGCCTGGCCATCGGGCCCACTGCGCTGGACTGGGTCAACGACAGAGAAGAGCTGCCGGACCTGGCTGAGCTTGGGGTGGTTTTCCTGTTGTTTTCCTTGGGGCTGGAATTCTCGTTATCGAAAATGCTCGAGCTGCGTCGGGTGGTGTTTGGACTTGGCAGCCTCCAGGTCCTGGCTTCTGGGTTGCTATTGGGCGTGCTGCTGGCAAGCAGTGGTGTGCCGATGACGGCGGCCGTGTTGCTTGGTGCCGGGCTGGCCTTGTCGTCTACCGCCATTGTCAGCAAGGAACTGACCAGCCTGGGGGAAATCTTCACCAGCCACGGCCAGAACGCCATAGGCGTGTTGCTGTTCCAGGACGTCGTCGCCGTGTTGCTCCTGACCCTGGTGCCGGTATTTGCCGGCAGCAGCGAACACCCGTGGTATTGGGCGTTGCCGTTGACTCTGGGCAAGACCCTGGTGCTGTTTGGCGGCCTGTTGCTGGCCAGCCGACTATTGCTGCCACGGCTGTTCCATGAGGTGGCAGCCTCCCGCTCCGCCGAACTGTTCGTGCTGCTGGCCCTGGTCATCGTGTTGTTGACGGCATGGCTTACACACCTGCTCGGCCTCTCCCCCGCCCTGGGAGCATTCCTGGCCGGCATGCTGCTGGGAGAGAGCCACTACCGACACCAGATCGAGGCCGATATCCGACCGTTCCGCGACATCTTGCTGGGGCTGTTCTTCGTCAGCATTGGCATGCTGATCGACCTGCAATTGTTTGTTGACGATGGCCTGTTGATCCTCGGGCTGACCCTCGCTCTGATGCTCATCAAGGGCAGCGTCGTGGCCGCCCTGGTGAAGTGGCGCGGCAGCGACGGCGAAACCGCCTGGCGCAGCGGCCTCGCCCTGGCCCAGGGCGGTGAATTCTGTTTCGCGCTGATGGCGCTGATGCAACAGAACCGACTCATGCCAGGGGATATCGGCGGCCTGCTATTGGCCGCCACCTTCTGCTCGATGCTGTTGACGCCGCTGTTGCTGCGCGCCGCACCCGGCCTGGCCGCGCGGCTGCACCGAAAACCCAACGAAGAGGCGCAACTGGACCAGATCAGCGCTCTCAATGCCGACTTGTCGAGTCACGTAATCATCTGCGGGTATGGCCGGGTAGGACAATCGATCGGGCGCTTTCTGCGCCGGGAGGGCTTGGCGTTCGTGGCCCTGGATGATGACCCGGTCATCATTCGTGAAGCGTCCGTCGGCGAACGATGCGTGCATTACGGAGACTCACGCAGAGCCGACCTGCTGGCCGCCGTAGGGCTGGGTCGCGCAAGGCTGCTGGTCATTGCAGTCGACAAGACGGACATTGCGATGACCGTGCTGAGGGAGGCCCGGCGGGTCAACCCGCAAGTGCCCATCCTCGTGCGCACCCGGGACGACAGCCAACTGGCCGAGTTGCAGGCAGCCGGAGCCACCGAGGTGGTTCCAGAGCTGCTGGAATCGAGCCTGATGCTGGCCTCCCATGCGCTGATCATGCTCGGGCTGCCCGAACAGCGGGTGCGGCACCATGTGGATCAAGTTCGTCACGAGCGCTATGGCTTGCTCCATGGCTTCTATCCCGGCAATCAGGACAAGGAGCCGTAGCACAGGCTCAGTCCTGACTGACCGCTCCGATCTTGTGAATGGACAAGTCGGCCCCGTAGTACTCTTCTTCCTGAGTCAGCCGCAAGCCCAGCACCGCCTTGATCACACCGTAGACCGCGAAACCACCGACCAGGGCGATCACCACGCCGAGGGCGGTGCCGACGAACTGGCTGGCGAGGCTTACCCCGCCCAAGCCACCCAAGGCGTCCTGGCCGAAAATCCCGCAGGCGATACCGCCCCAGACGCCGCACAGCCCATGTAGGGGCCAGACGCCCAGCACATCGTCGATTTTCCACTTGCCCTGGGCCGCGGTAAAACACCAGACGAACAGACCGCCAGCAATTGCGCCGATCACCAGGGCACCCATCGGATGCATCAGGTCGGAGCCGGCGCAGACCGCCACCAATCCGGCCAGCGGGCCGTTGTGCAGGAAACCGGGGTCGTTGCGCCCAACGACCAACGCCGTCACGGTCCCGCCGACCATCGCCATCAACGAGTTGACCGCCACCAACCCACTCACGCCGGGCAAGGTCTGGGCGCTCATCACGTTGAAGCCGAACCAGCCGACGATGAGAATCCACGACCCCAGCGCCAGGAACGGAATGCTCGAAGGCGCGAAGGCCACCAGACGACCGTCCCGGTAACGCCCGTTTCGCGGTCCGAGCAGGAGCACCGCGGCCAGTGCCAGCCAGCCGCCCATGGCGTGCACCACCACGGAACCGGCAAAGTCATGGAAGCTGGCACCAAAGTGCGCTTGCAGCCAAGCCTGGAAACCGAAATTGCCATTCCAGACCAGACCTTCGAAAAACGGATAGACGAACGCCACGATCAGCACCGTGGCGCATAACTGCGGGACGAACCGGGCACGCTCGGCTATCCCGCCAGAGATAATCGCCGGGATCGCGGCGGCGAACGTCAACAAGAAGAAAAACTTCACCAAACTGTAGCCGTGGTCGGCACTGAGAACGGCCGCCGGCTGCAGGAAAGTCACGCCGTAGGAAATCCAATAACCAATGAAGAAATAGGCCAGCGTCGATACCGCGAAATCGCTGAGGATTTTCGACAGCGCGTTCACCTGATTCTTCTGCCGGACCGTTCCTACTTCCAGAAACGCGAACCCGGCATGCATGGCCAGGACCATGACCGCGCCGAGCAGGATGAACAGCGTGTTGGAGCTATGGACCAGACCGTCCACAGCACTTTGCAGATTTTCCATGGTATTGGCAGACCTGAAGAAGTTGAAAAAGCACCGTGATGGTTCATCCCAGCCGGTCATGCACCAAGTTGAGACCGAACGACCGACCATAGGTGGGCAGCCGAACCGCTTTGGTGCATGAAACGCGACAACATGACGCCCCGCTTGGAGGTGCTTCGCCGGTTTTGATTATTTGGGTTAAGGTTTTCGGGCTTCCGCCCAGCTTCAGCGCACCGGCACACCTCGGCGCACCAGCACATGGCAAAGGGCGGAGCAAAAGTTGTACCAGTCAGTTTCACTGAACCTTCCGGTTGGGCTCATACTCGAACGCTTCAGACGTCACTTACGGAGATCCACCCCCATGGCCAGAACCCAGGCAAAGACTGCTCAAGAAACGTTGATGGATGATTTTCAGACGCTGGTCAAAGACACCGAACGATTGCTGGATCACACCGCCACGCTGGCAGGCGACCAGGCGGACGAACTGCGTGGCCAGATCCACGAAACACTGCTGCGCGCCCGCGAAACCCTTAAGTTGACCGAAGATTCAGTGCGTGAGCGCGGCCAGGCAGCCATGATCGCTACCGAAGAATACGTACAGGCCAATCCCTGGCAATCGGTCGGCATCGCGGCGGGCGTAGGCTTTTTGATCGGATTGTTGGCGACACGGCGCTGATCATGGGCATCGACGAATCCGGATCGCCCGAAACGGGCACTAAACCAACAGCGCGTCGCCTGGGCGCGGCATTCCTTGGATTGCTGCACAGCCACGTCGAGTTGTTCGGTATTGAACTGCAGGAACAAAAGGCTCGCACCGTCAGCCTGTTGTTATTCGCGGGGCTGGCATTGGTTTTCGGCCTGCTGTTACTGGTGGGGCTGTCGGCTCTGGTATTGATCCTGGTGTGGGATACCTATCGGTTGGCGGGCATCATCGGCCTGTGCCTGTTCTACCTGCTGGCGGCGCTGTTCTGCGGGCTTCGGCTCAAGGCAGCGATTTTTGATGAGTCCTCGCCTTTCCACGGCACTCTCGAAGAACTCGCCAACGACCGGGAGCGCCTGTTGCCATGAGTCGCCCTAATGCTCCTCAAGCCCGTACGCGGCAGGAAATGCGCAAGGCACTGGTGCGCCTGCGCATGGAGATGCATCGCCAGGAAATTCGTCAGGAAACGCGACAATTGCTGCACCCGTTGCAACGGGTACGCGGATTCACCCAGAGCTGGCACGAAGGGTTCGGCCTCAAGCACGCCTCGCTTTGGGGCGTCGCCGCGGTGAGCCTGCTCGGCTTTCTCGGTGGCAAGCGAACCCGCAGTGGCCGCTCCGGTGGTTTGTCACGCCTGATCCGGCTGGCGACCGCCGTGCTTCCCCTGATCAAACTGGCCAAGAGTGCGCGCAAGCCTTGAGGCGAATCGACGGGCTCTTCCATCGAAGAGCCCTGTTCGACCGTCGACGCAGCAACACTCGGGCACAACTGATCGGGGTCCTGAGCCCTTGCAGGACGGCGCTCGAACCGGGAAGCTAGGACTTCGACTCATCAAACGGAGCAACCGGCTTTGGATTGGCACACCCTGCTGACGCGCGAACGCCTGGGAAAACCGCTGCACAGCCCGGAAGAGCTGGGCCGCAGTCCATTCCACAAAGACCATGATCGCATTATCTTTTCCGGTGCCTTCCGCCGCCTCGGGCGCAAGACGCAGGTGCATCCGGTTTCCAGCAACGACCATATCCACACGCGCCTGACCCATTCGCTGGAAGTCAGTTGCGTCGGTCGCTCCCTGGGTATGCGCGTAGGGGAAACCATCCGCGGCGCCCTGCCCGACTGGTGTGAGCCCAGTGATCTGGGCATGGTGGTGCAGTCGGCCTGCCTGGCCCATGACATCGGCAATCCACCGTTCGGCCATTCGGGCGAGGACGCCATCCGCTACTGGTTCCAACAGGCGGCGGGACGGGGCTGGCTTGACGCAATGAGCGAGGCCGAGCGCAACGATTTTCTCAACTTCGAAGGCAATGCCCAGGGGTTCCGCGTCCTTACGCAGCTCGAATACCACCAGTTCGACGGCGGCACCCGCCTGACCTATGCGACCCTCGGCACGTACCTGAAGTATCCCTGGACGGCTCGCCACGCCGATTCCCTGGGCTACAAGAAGCACAAGTTTGGCTGCTACCAGAGCGAACTGCCGTTGCTGGAGCAAATCGCCCATAAACTCGGCCTTCCGCAAATCGAGGACGAGCGCTGGGCAAGGCATCCGCTGGTCTACCTGATGGAAGCCGCGGATGACATCTGCTATGCGCTCATCGACCTGGAGGACGGCGTCGAAATGGACCTGCTGGAGTATCCGCAGGTTGAATCGCTGCTCCTGGACCTGGTGGGTGATGATCTGCCAGAGACGTACCGTCAACTCGGGCCGCTGGATTCGCGACGGCGAAAGCTGGCGATCCTGCGAGGCAAGGCCATCGAGCACCTGACCAACGCGGCCGCACGGGCATTCGTCGAGCAGCAGGAGGCGTTGCTCGCTGGCACGCTGCAAGGCGATTTGGTGGAACACATGCACGGCCCTGCCAAGCGTTGCGTAATAAACGCCAAGGACATGGCCCGCAAGAAAATTTTCCAGGACAAACGAAAGACCCTGAACGAAATCGGCGCCTACACCACGCTGGAGATCCTGCTCAACGGTTTCTGCGGCGCAGCCCTCGAACAACACGGTGGCCGTACGCCGTCGTTCAAGAATCGCCGGATTCTCGACTTGCTGGGCAATAACGCGCCCGATCCTCAAGGTTCACTTCACAGCGCCTTCCTGCGGATGATCGACTTCATCGCCGGCATGACTGACAGCTATGCAAGCGACATGGCACAGGAGATGACCGGCCGCACGCGCCAATAGCAGGCGATTGCAGCCGGCGATCGGTAGGGAAACGCGACCTGGCGCTCGCTTTGCAGCCTGCGCCTGGAGCCTTCCGGTTGTCAGCTCGTCATTTTCTGCCGCTGGGAAACAACGGCACAGTTTCTTTTCCCAAACTATTAAAAGCGCGGTTTTATATTCAATAAAATGTAAAACATGCCCTCCTCGCTCCACTTGCCTACCTGCCGCCCTAAATACGTCGTGGTATCCCGCTTCTTTTTTTGTAGGAAACTTCTGAAATTGATCGTGCATGCCGGTCTCCCCGCACGAGTTAGCCTTAACTGGGCTAAGGTGCGCGCTTTATAAGAGCTCTAGGGGACTTTATTCATGAACTCCGTTTTCATTGTCGACGATCATCCGGTCATCCGCCTCGCTGTCCGAATGCTGCTGGAGCATGAAGGCTATAAAGTCGTCGGAGAAACTGACAATGGCGTCGACGCGATGCAAATGGTGCGTGAATGCATGCCGGACCTGGTCATCCTCGACATCAGCATTCCGAAACTTGACGGGCTGGAAATTCTTTCGCGCTTCAACGCCATGACCACGCCCCTCAAGACGTTGGTCCTGACGGCGCAATCGCCAACGCTGTTTGGCATTCGCTGCATGCAATCCGGGGCTTCCGGCTATGTCTGTAAACAGGAAGATCTCAGTGAACTGGTCAGCGCGATCAAAGCCGTATTATCCGGCTACAACTATTTCCCCAGCCAGGCACTTAACCCTGTTCGTCCAGATGACCCACGCAGTTTCGAGTTGGACCTGTTCAAAAGTGTCAACGACCGGGAGTTGATGGTATTGCAACTTTTTGCCCAAGGTCGGACCAACAAGGAAATAGCCAAAGGCATGTTCCTTAGCAATAAAACTGTCAGCACTTATAAAAAACGACTCATGCAAAAACTCAAGGTGAAGTCCCTCGTCGACCTTATCGAAATGGCAAAACGCAACGCACTGGTGTGAGAAACAACAGAATGCTCAAATGCATAAGCCGCTACTTTTTGTTGTTAGCCGCAGGACTCCATGCAGGGCTCCTCCTGGCGACAACGAATGTGCCTCAGGCCTACTCGCTGCTGAGTCGCGCGGCCGCGGATCATATCGAGATCAGGCTCGACGATACCCAGCGCGCCTGGCTCAAGGAACGTCGCGAACTGATCCTGGGAACCTCCGCCCCGGATTATCCGCCTTTCGACCTTTCTAGCAGTGGCCGCGACTACGAAGGCATGACCGCCGATTATGCCGGAGTCATCGCCAAGGCGACCGGCCTGCCAATGACCGTACTGCGGTTCGATTCGCGGGAAGCCGCCATCGCCGCGCTCAAGGCCGGAGAAATCGACCTGCTCGGCACTGCCAACGGGTTCGAAGCGCAGAATTCAGGCGTCGCTCTTTCGGCACACTACGCTGTCGATCAACCGGTGCTGGTCACCCGGACGAATGAAAGCCGCCCGCTGAACGAAGACCTCAAAGGGCTGCGGCTCAGCATGGTCTATCACTACCTGCCGTTGGAGGACGTCAAACAGCTATACCCCACGGCCCGCATCAGCACGTATCCCTCCTACCAGAACGCGATCAATGCCGTTGCCTTCGGCCAGGCCGATGTCTTTCTTGGCGACGCCATCTCCACCCACTACATGATCAGCAAAGGGTACTTGAACAACATCCGCATGGCCAGCTTTGCCAAACACGAGGCACACGGGTTCGGCTTCGCGCTCCGGGAGGACGACACCCGCCTGTTGAACATCGTCAATACCACGCTCAACCAGATTCCCATCGCCGAACAAGCGACAATCGCCAAGCGCTGGAGGGCAGGCAGCGACCTGTACCTCGCCGAGCATAAAATCCAGCTGACCGACCGCGAACAGGACTGGCTGGCTCGGCACCCGGTGGTCCGGGTGGCGGTGAACGAAAGATTCGCGCCCTTTACTTTTTTCGACCCAGACGGGGATTTCCACGGCATCAGCGCCGACCTGCTGGAACTGATCCGCCTGCGCAGCGGCTTGCGCCTGGATATCCAGCGTTATCAGGACGATGACGAAATGATCGCCGCGGTCCTCGGCGGCAAAGCCGACGTGATCGCCGCGTTGCTGCCTGGCAGCGAACGACAGAAATCGCTGAAATTCAGCCGTCCCTACATGGACAGCTCGTTTGTATTGCTTACGCGCAAGCAATCCGACACACCGGCGACGCTGGACCAGTTCGGCGCGCGGAGCCTGGCCGTTACCAAAGGCAATCCCATCATCGAATGGCTACGCAGCCAGTATCCAGACCTGCGAATTATCGAAACCATCGATTCGCAGCATGCCGCCCAATCGCTCGCCGAGGGGCAAGTCGACGGCAGCGTGAACGCGCTGGTCATGGCCAACTATTTCCTGGCGTCCCATACGCTGCAGGGCAAGCTGCAGATCAGCAGCACCGTCGGCACCCGCGACGCCATGTTCTCCCTGGCCACGGCCAGGAACGCGACGGAGCTAAGCGCCATCCTCGATAAAGCCCTGACCAGCATCGACCCCGATGAACTGGGCGTGATCGACAACCGTTGGCGCGGCTATATCCCGGCCGCGGAAAGCACATGGCGCACCTACAACCGCCTGTTTCTCCAGGTCGTAGCGGGGGCAGGCCTTTTGCTGCTGCTCTCACTGGCCTGGAATGCCTATATGCAACGGCAGATCCGCCAACGCCAGCGGGCGGAACTGGCCCTCAATGACCAGCTCGAGTTCATGCACGCCCTGCTCAACGGCACGCCCCATCCCATTTATGTAAGAGACCGGGACGGGGTCCTGCAAAGCTGCAACGACAGCTACCTGGAGACGTTCGACGCAAGACGCGAAGACGTGATCGGCAAGGACATCATGCCCGGGGCCATGAGCAACGCCTTCGAAGCGCTGGAGTACCAGGCCGATTATCGACGCGTCATGGCCCAGGGCACCGCACAGATCATCGATCGGCCCCTGCACATCGGTGACCGCAAGCTGACGATCTATCACTGGATACTGCCTTACCGTAACTCCGCGGCCCAGGTGCAAGGGATCATCGGCGGCTGGATCGATATCAGCGAACGGCGACAGCTTGTCGAGGATCTGCGAGCCGCCAAGGAACAGGCCGACGACGCCAACCGGGCCAAGAGCACGTTCCTGGCCACCATGAGCCATGAGATCCGCACCCCCATGAATGCCGTGATCGGCATGCTCGAATTGGCGCTCAAGCATGCCGACAAGGGCCAGATGGACCGCGCGGCGATTGAAGTCGCATGCGAGTCGGCTTCCGGCATGCTCGACCTGATCGGCGATATCCTCGACATTGCCCGTATCGAATCCGGCCACTTGGGCCTTGCACCCGAACGGGTCGACCTCAAGGCGCTGGTGCAATCGGTCATGCGGGTTTTCGAAGGACTGGCCCGGCAGAAAAACCTGGCGTTGTCGTTGCGATTCGAGCCAACCGAGGGTAACCCGGACGTGCTGATGGACCCGTTGCGATTCAAGCAGGTGATTTCGAACCTCATCAGCAACGCCCTGAAGTTCACCGAGCAAGGTGAAGTGAATGTCAGCGTGAGGCTGTCACGCTCGATCGGGGAAGACACCCTTCGAATGCAACTGGACGTGCGCGACAGTGGCATCGGCATCAGCCCCGCCGACCTGCAACGCCTGTTCGAGCCGTTTGCCCAGGTCGACAATGGCAACCGGATGGCCCGCAAGGGCGCTGGGCTGGGCCTGGTGATCAGCCGCCATCTGTGCCAGGTCATGGGCGGTGAACTGCACATGAACAGCCAACCGGGCGCAGGAACCCAGGTCCGGGTTTGCCTGCCCTTGGCCATCCTGCCCGACGCAAAGGCTCGCGCCCCCGTCGCGCCTGTCGTTGAAACAGCCGCCTGCGCGCTGAACGTCCTGGTCGTGGACGATCATCCGGCCAATCGCCTGTTGATGTCGCAACAACTGGACTACCTGGGTCATCACCACCATGTCAGCCATGACGGCGAACAGGGATTCAAGGCCTGGCAGGAGGGGAATTTCGACCTGGTCATCGCCGACTGCAACATGCCGGTCATGAGCGGCTACGAGCTCGCCGGAGCAATCCGTCGACACGAGGCCGAACAACGGCGGCCGCCCTGCACCATCCTCGGGTTCACCGCCAATGCACAACCCGAGGAAAAACAACGCTGCAAGGAGGCGGGCATGGACGACTGCCTCTTCAAGCCCATCAGCCTGAGCGCCCTGCATCAGTGGATGAGCACGATCAAACCCGGCGGCCGCGCCCACGCTTTCAACGTTCAAAGCCTGCAGATGCTGACTGGCGGCGACCCTGTCTCCATCCAGCGTCTGCTGGCGGAACTGCTCAGCAGCAATCGCGCAGACCGCCAGGAGCTACTCGACGTCGCCCGAGGGGCAAACCCACAGGCGATCACCGAGACAGCACACAAGATAAAGGGCGTCGCCCGTATCGTGCAGGCAACTTCATTGATCCAGCTGTGCGAGACACTGGAGCAGGCCTGCCAACAAGGGCTCGCGCCGGAACGCATCGATGAATGCACGCATGCCCTGGGCCGGGCGATGAGCGAACTGGAGCAGGCCCTGGAAACAGAGATCGCCAAGGCAAAATAACCGGTGTTTACTATGCTGTTCGCTCAGCAGTGCGTAGCCGGGGGCGATCTCCCCCAACACTTGGAGTGATGGAAATGCCCAGCGCACCGCGTCCGCAAAAACGCCGGTTTCCCCTGCACGTTCATATCAGTGTGATGTTCACGCTGCTCTTGCTGCTGACCGGTGTGGTGCTGGGCGTCTTCAACTATCGGCAAACCACCCAGATCATCCTGTCTGGCAGCGAACAGCTGTTCAATCGAATCGAACAGGACGTGCGCCTGGACCTGTACGACACTTATGAACCGATCCGCCATCTGCTGGGCCTGCTGGCCCACTACCCGGCGACGCGCGAACCGGGGATGGCCCAGCGACTGACGCTCCTCGCCCCCTTCACCCAGGCACTGCGGGACAACCCGAACCTGGCATCGCTGTACCTGGGCGATCGCGACGGCAATTTCCTGATGGTCCGGCCTTTGGGCTCCGAGGCCTCGAAGACGGCGATCAAGGCACCGGCTGCCGCGCGCTACGAGGTCTGGACCATCGAGCGCACGGCTGACGAAGGCCAGGTGCTCTCCCAATCATTGTTCTACGATCAGGCCCTGGCGCTCATCGGTCGCCGCGACAACTCTGGCGAGACCTTCGATCCGCGCAGCCGCGGCTGGTTTCGCAGCGCAATGGACACCTCCGAACAAATCACCACCGAACCCTACGTGTTTTTTTCCAGCCGCAACATCGGCACGACCCTCGCCCGCCGCAGTGGTGATCAGGCCGTCATCGGCGCAGACCTCACCCTGGCCGCCCTCTCCCAGACGCTGGCCAAGCACAAAGTAACCGCCAGTACCGAGATTGTCCTGGCTGATCTGCAGGGCAACGCCGTGGGTTATCCCGACAGCGGCCGGCTGGTGACCGACAGCCAGTCGGCACGCTTGATCAAGGCGCGCGACTTGCACCCGGCCATTGCCGCCGCGCTCGACAACGACACTGATACGCCGCGCCTGGAGGCGGCGGGACGCGAGTGGATCGTTTCTCGCAGCCACATGCAGGAAGGCGGGCCGAAGGGCCTGGAACTGGCGTTGCTGGTTCCGGAAGACGAGTTGCTCGCCGGCGCCTATCGCATGCGCTGGCAAGGCGCGCTGATCACCCTCGCCACCTTGCTGCTGTGCCTGCCCTTGGGCTGGCTGACCTCCAGGATCCTGGTCAAGCCATTGCGGGCCCTGGTGCAAGAAGCCGATGCCATCCGCAGTTTCAATTTCCATTACCCGGTGTCCCGTCGCTCCCCCGTGTTGGAGGTTGACCAACTGGGCGTTTCAATGGCCCGCATGAAGGAAACCCTGGCGAGCTTTTTCGAAATCACCGCCAGCCTGCGCGCCGAAACCCGCTTCGCCCCGCTACTGGAGCGAGTGTTGTTCGAGACCGTGAAAATTGGCCAGGCCCAGGCTGGCCTGATCTACCTGCGCGAAAACGATGGCGAGCACATCAAGCCCTGCGGACTGGTCATCGACGGTTCCCCTCGGGACCCGCAAACCTTCGCCCTGCGAGGTTACTCGCTGGACGCTGCGGACAATCCCCAATGGCTTCGCGAGCTGGCCGTCGCGCAAACCCTTGTATCGTCCCTGGGTTTCGAACAGGCGGGCGATTTGCGCAGTGTCCTGCTTGCGCTGGACGCGCCACGGGTACACCTGATCGGCATCCGCCTGTGCAATCGTCACCAGGAAACCGTTGGCGCGCTGGTTCTGTTGATCACCGACACCGGCACCGAAGCGGACCTGGAAAAACTCCAGCCGGATCGCATCGCCTTCCTGCAGGCCGTGTCCGGCACCGCGACGGTGAGCATCGAAAGCCAGCGCCTGCAAGCCAGGCAAAAACAATTGCTGGACTCGTTCATCCAATTGCTGGCCGGCGCGATCGATGCCAAAAGCCCGTACACCGGCGGCCATTGCCAGCGAGTACCGGCCCTGACGCTGATGCTCGCCCGGGCCGTCGCCGCCAGCCCGGCGCCGGCGTTCGAAAGCTACCGCCCGACCGAAGACGAGTGGGAGGCGCTGCACATCGCGGCCTGGCTACACGACTGTGGCAAGGTGACCACGCCAGAATACGTGGTGGACAAAGCCACCAAGCTGGAAACCCTGAACGACCGTATCCACGAGATCCGTACCCGCTTCGAAGTCCTCAAGCGTGACGCCTGGGTCGACTACTGGCAGGCGCTGGCAACCGGAGGCGAACCCTCATCCCTGGCAGAGCAACGCGACGCGACACTGGCCGCCCTCGACGATGACTTCACCTTTGTCGCACGCTGCAACCTGGGCTCCGAAGCCATGGCCGATGCCGACCTGCAACGCTTGCAAACCATCGCCCGCCGCACATGGACCCGGACCCTGGACGATCGCCTGGGGGTTTCCTGGGAAGAAAACCGCCGCCAGGCGCGCACGCCCAAGCCGACATTGCCCGTGAATGAACCCTTGTTGGTGGACAAACCCGAGCATCTGTTCGAGCGGCACGAGGCCGAGTTGATTCCAGAGGACAATCCCTGGGGTTTCCAGCTCGATGTGCCGACCTGGAAATACAACCGCGGCGAGCTCTACAACCTCAGCATCACGCGTGGCACGCTGACCCGCGAAGAGCGCTACGTGATCAACCACCACATGGTCCAGACCATCCTGATGCTCAGCCAGTTGCCCTTCCCCAGCCACCTGGAAAATGTTGCGGAAATTGCCGGCGGCCACCACGAGAAGATGGACGGCACCGGCTACCCCAAGCGATTGAAGCGTGAGCAGATGAGCCTGCCGGCTCGAATGATGGCGATTGCCGATATCTTCGAAGCCCTGACCGCGGCCGATCGCCCCTATAAAAAAGCCAAGAAGCTGAGCGAAGCCCTGGGCATCATGGCCACCATGTGCCGTGACGCCCATATCGATCCCGAGCTGTTCGGGCTGTTCATCGAAGAAAGAATCTACCTGCGCTACGCCGAGGCGTTTCTCGACCCGCTCCAGATCGATGAAGTCGACCCGGGCGACCTATTGCTCAGGGCTGGATTGAAAGCATGATCAGCAATCGGTCAGGCGCAGGAATATCGCCGCCAACTGTTCGATACCGGCCTGGTCATGCTCGCTGAAGCGCGCCAGTTTGGGACTGTCCAGGTCCAGCACGCCGACCAGGCGCCCGTCCTTGACCAGCGGCACCACCAACTCGCTGTTCGAGGCGCTGTCGCAGGCGATATGCCCGGGGAACGCATGCACGTCCTCGACGCGCTGGGTCTGGCGGGTCGCCGCAGCGGCGCCACACACGCCGCGACCGAAGGGAATCCTTACACAAGCGATCTGCCCCTGGAACGGCCCCAGCACCAGCTCATCGTTGCGATTGAGGTAAAAACCGGCCCAGTTGAGGTCGTCCAGCTGACTGAACAGGAACGCCGAGAACTGTGCGGCGTTGGCGATGAAATCGCGCTCATCCGCCAGCAGCGATTGCAACTGTGCCGATAACAAGCCATAGCCTTCGAGGCCTTCGCCAGTGCTTATCAAATCGATCATGCATCTTGCTCCAGCAATTTCAGGCCCACCCAATAACGGGCAAATTGATAGGCGCAACGTCCGTTGCGATTGCCGCGTCCGGTCGCCCAGCGAACCGCTTGTATTTCCAGCGCCTCGTCACGCTGCCAGGCCAGCCCGGCCTTCGCCGCGAGCTCGCCGATCCAATGCTCCACCACGTCGAGAAAATGCTCTTGGGTGAACGGATAAAACGACAGCCAAAGCCCGAAACGGTCAGACAAGGCAATCTTGTCCTCCACGGCTTCGCTCGGATGAAGCTCGCCGTCGACCCGCTTCCAGTTCTCGTTGTCGCTTTCCTTTTCCGGCACCAGATGACGACGGTTCGAGGTGGCATACAGCAGCACGTTGTCCGGGGCCTGTTCGAGGGATCCGTCGAGCACGCTCTTGAGTATGCGGTAGTCACCTTCGCCGGACTCGAACGACAAATCATCGCAGAACACCACGAAGCGCTGGGGCAATTTCGCCACTTGCTCGACCACCCGAGGCAGATCGGCCAGATGATCGCGTTCGATCTCGATCAAGCGCAGGCCCTGGCCAGCATGTTCGGCCAGCAACGCACGTACCAGCGAAGACTTGCCCGTGCCGCGCGAGCCCCACAGCAAGGCGTGGTTGGCAGGCATGCCATCGATGAACTGCCGGGTGTTGCGCCCCAACTGTTCGACCTGGCGATCAACGCCGATCAGGTCCGACAAGCGCATATCGAGGCTGACCTGGAGCGGCAGGAGAAAACCGCCGCGCCCGTCGCGCTGCCAACGGGCGGCCAGGGTCTGGTTCCAGTCGATGGCGGGCCGTGGCGCAGGCAAAAAGGGCTCGATACGGGTCAGCACCGCATCGGCGCGTTCAAGAAAAGCAATCAATCGGGCGTCCACGTCTTCTCCTCGGACAGGTTCACGGTAATGATGACGCTACAGCGACGAAACGACGAAGCCGATAGCGGGTCTGTTTCACACACTACATACCGGCCGCACCGATATTCAGAGATGATCAGCTATGCTTGACCGGCGAAGGGAAACGTAAGTGGTTCACCATTCCATGGACATCAGGTTCACCCAACGGTTGTCGTACAAACAGGCCCGACTGACCGTCCTGGTGGGTTTCGTGCTGGGTACTTTATTAAGCCTGGGACAGATCGGCATCGATTATGCCAGCGAAGACGCATCGATCAACCGTGAAATCCTCTCGCTGTTGGAAATCAGCCACAACCCGGCCTCGCGCATCGCCTACAACATCGACGCCGAACTCGCTCAGGAACTGGCCCTGGGCCTGTTGCGCTCGCCGGCCATCATCGGTGCCGAACTCATCGACAACAACAATACGGTCCTGGCCAGCGTCAAACGTCCCGAACTGCAGAGCAACAATCGGTTCATCAGCGACTTTCTCTTTGGCGCCCAGCGCCAGTTCGAAGACCGGCTCTACCTGACCCATCTGCCCGGCGAGTCCCTGGGAGTGTTGCGGCTGGATGTCGACACCTATTCGTTCGGCAGTCGCTTCCTGCGACGGGCCGAGATCACCCTGCTCAACGGTTTCGCTCGCAGCCTGATCCTGACCGGCCTGTTGCTGGCGCTTTTCTACGTCATGCTGACCAAGCCCTTGGTGCGGGTCATCCGCGAGCTGAGCAGCCGCGATCCCAGTAGCAGCGAACAGAGCCCACTGGAATGCCCCTCCGGCCACCAATACGACGAAATCGGCGTGCTGGTTTCAGTCGCCAACCAGCAGTTCGAAAATATCTCCACCGAGATCCAGCAGCGACGCACGGCTGAAAACCGCCTCACCGATTACCTGGCGCAATTGGAAAATATCGTTTCGGCGCGCACCGCCGAACTCAAGGCCATCAATGCCCGCCTCAGCCAGTCCAACGAAGAACTGGAGGTCGCCCGGCGTACCGCCTTGGACATGGCCGACACCCGCTCTGCATTCCTCGCCAACATGAGCCATGAGATCCGCACGCCACTCAATGGCCTGCTCGGTATGATCGCCCTGTCCCTGGATGGCCCACTGACCGCTGAACAGCAGCAACAGCTGTCGATCGCCCACGACTCGGGCAAAGTGCTGGTCGAGTTGCTGAACGATATCCTCGACTTGTCCAAGTTCGATGCCGGCCAGCTGGAGCTCGAACGCATCCCGTTCGACCTGGGTTCTCTGGTCGAAGACACCGCCAACCTGCTTTCACAAAATGCCGCCCCGAGCGTCGAACTGGCGTGCCTGATCGAGCCGCAGTTTCCCGCGCAGGTACTGGGCGACCCGACCCGCGTCCGCCAGATCGTCAGCAACCTGCTGTCCAACGCATTGAAGTTCACCCGCTTCGGCCGGGTCGATGTGCGCTTGAGCCAGTATGAGGGCGGCGTGCGGATCGAGGTCTGCGACACGGGCATCGGCATCCCCCAGGAGGCCCAGGCGCGGATCCTTCAGCCGTTCACCCAGGCCGGCGCAGGCATTACCCGCCAGTTCGGCGGCACCGGGCTGGGGCTGGCATTGACCTACAACCTCTGCGAAGCCATGCAGGGCCGGCTCACGATCAGTTCCGAGGCCGGCTTCGGCAGCCAGTTCTGTGCCGACCTGCCGTTGCCTTGCCACACCCCTGCCGTCCCCGTCGTACGCTTGCATGGCAACGTCGTGGCCATCACCACCGCGAACAGCGGGCTGGCCGAACTGCTGGGCATGTTGCTACCCGCCTGGGGATTGGATTATGTCCAACGTTCCGTGGATGACGGGCTGCTGGGGCTCAAGCCCGACATCCTGATCACCGATTGCCCGGAATGCCTGTTCAACCTGCGGCCGACCTTCGACGCCACCATTCTGCTGGTTACCGCCTATGGCAGTTTCATGCCCAGCGAAGAAGCGAGCGCCCTCGCCCCCTTGCTGCAACAGGCCCGGCCGCTGGCGCGCCATGCGCTTTATCAGGTCCTGCGTCGCGCCTTGCAAAGCGAGGCGACCACGATCAATGAGGCGCAGATCGACGCATTGCCGCCCACCCTGCGTGCTCGTGTCCTGTTGGTGGAAGACAACCCCGTCAACCAGCTGGTGGCCAAGGGCATGCTGGTCAAACTGGGTTGTGAAGTGATTGTCGCGGCCCACGGCGCCGAGGGCCTGGATCAGCTCGAACAGCGGGAATTCGACCTGGTCCTGATGGACTGCAACATGCCGGTCATGGACGGCTACGAAGCCAGCCGGCAGATCCGCCGCAGCGGGCGCTGGCCCGACCTGCCGATTGTCGCGCTGACCGCCAACGCCATGCCCGAGGAACGTGAGCGCTGTCGGGCCGCCGGCATGAGCGACTATTTATCCAAGCCGTTCCGTCGCGAAGAACTGGCCGCATTGCTGGATCAATGGGTGCCCACTACGTCAGCGCTTTGATCTGAGCCAACAAATGATCGAGGCCGTCACGCAGCTCTCCCACGCGATCCAGATCAATACCGCTGTCACACAGCAAGCGAGCCTTGAGCGGGCCGACCTGCTCACGCAAGGTCCGCCCGCGCTCCGACAGGCTCAAATGCACTTCGCGTTCATCACGTGCCGATCGTTGCCGCCGGACCAGCTCCAGTTGTTCCAGGCGCTTGAGCAACGGCGTCAGCGTGCCGGAATCAAGCAGCAAGCGTTCGCCCAGGGCTTTGACGGTCGGTTGCTCCGGCGGGCTCACCTGCCATTCCCACAGTACGAGCATCGCCAGGTATTGCGGATAGGTCAGGCCAAGCTGATCCAACATCGGCTTGTAACCCCGAATCACCGCCCGCGACGCGGCGTACAACTTGAAGCACAACTGGCTGTCGAGCTTCAGCGAATCGACTGACAGATCATTCATTTGAGCAGGGCTTCGATCTCGGCGGTGAGGTCTTGGGGCTTGGTGGTCGGGGCAAAGCGCTTCACCACTTGGCCGTCCTTGCCGATCAGGAACTTGGTGAAATTCCATTTGATGCCCTTGGACCCCAGCACCCCAGGTGCCCGCTGCTTGAGCTGCACGAACAACGGATGGGCATTGGCACCGTTGACCTCGACCTTCTTGAACAATGGAAAGCTCACGCCGAAATTGAGTTCGCAAAACTCAGAAATCGCCCCCTCGTTGCCTGGCTCCTGCTTGCCGAACTGATTGCAGGGAAAACCCAGCACCACCAGCCCTCGGTCTTTGTAGGACTGCCACAACGCCTCGAGCCCCTTGTACTGCGGCGTGAAACCACATTGGCTGGCGGTGTTGACCACCAACACGGCCTTGCCGGAAAAATCGGCCAGGGTCTTTTGCTCGCCCTTGATGGTCGTGCACGGGATGCTTAGCAGATTATCGGTCATTGAGGGGAGCTCCTGAAGAGGTTGGGAGAATGAAGATAGCGACCAATTAAATTGCGTGCAATTTAATTCTCGGGACACGTCACGGACCATGAGGCTGCTGTGACTGTTGTGACTGCGATGAGCCATGGGTGTTGTGGCGAGGGCGCTTGCTCCCGCTCGGCGGCGCAGCCGTCGTAAACCCAGCTGACGCGGTCCGTCTGGCAAACAGCGTTGGGGCGGCTGCGCCACCCAGCGGGAGCAAGCTCCCTCGCCACAAAGGACCGCGTAGAACGTTACTCCCGAGGCACGAGATCCAGGCACACCGAGTTGATGCAATAACGCAGGCCGGTGGGCGGCGGGCCGTCGGGGAAGACGTGCCCGAGGTGCGCGTCGCATTTGGCGCAGACCACCTCGGTGCGGATCATGCCATGGCTGACATCCCGCACTTCCACCACCGCGCTGCCTTCGATGGGCGCATAGAAACTCGGCCAGCCACAGCCGGAATCGAACTTGGTCATCGAATCGAACAACGGCTCGTTGCAGCAGATGCAGTGGTAAACACCGTCGGTCTTGGTCCCGTTGTATTTGCCGGAGAACGGTCGCTCGGTGCCTTTGAGCCTACAGACGTTGTATTGCTCCGGGTCGAGCATTTCACGCCACTCTTCAAGGGTTTTCTGCAACTTTTCCATCGTCCTACCTCGGCAATTGAAAAAGCCCGATCCGACGCTTTTCCGCAGATCGGGCGGCACGTATGATTGCGCCTCGTCAGGCGCCAGTCTGGCAGCCACGTCATGCGCATTCAAATGGATTGTGGCGCATCTACCGCGTCCGGCCCGGGCACAGACGCAGGATCCCCAGTACGGTAGTTCACACGCCGCCTGGATCGTTCATTTTCGGGAACACATCGCCATGCAGGTCAGCAAATCGAACAAGCTCGCCAACGTCTGCTACGACATTCGCGGCCCGGTGCTCAAGCACGCCAAACGCCTGGAAGAGGAAGGCCACCGCATCCTCAAGCTGAACATCGGCAACCCGGCGCCCTTTGGTTTCGAAGCCCCCGATGAAATCCTCCAGGACGTCATCCGCAACCTGCCGACCGCCCAGGGCTACAGCGACTCCAAAGGTCTGTTCAGTGCGCGCAAGGCCGTGATGCAGTACTACCAGCAGAAGCAGGTCGAAGGCATCGGCATCGAGGACATCTACCTGGGCAACGGCGTGTCCGAGCTGATCGTCATGTCCATGCAAGCCTTGCTCAACAATGGCGACGAAGTTCTGGTGCCGGCGCCGGACTATCCGTTGTGGACCGCTGCCGTGAGCCTGTCCGGCGGCAACCCGGTGCATTACCTGTGCGACGAGCAGGCGAACTGGTTCCCTGACCTGGCGGACATCAAGGCCAAGATCACCCCGAATACCAAGGCCCTGGTGATCATCAACCCGAACAACCCCACCGGCGCCGTCTATTCCAGAGAAGTGCTGCTGGGCATGCTGGAACTGGCCCGTCAGCACAACCTGGTAGTGTTTTCCGACGAGATCTACGACAAGATCCTGTACGACGATGCTGTGCACGTCTGCACCGCGTCCCTGGCGCCGGATCTCCTCTGCCTGACCTTCAACGGCTTGTCGAAGTCCTATCGCGTCGCCGGCTTCCGCTCCGGCTGGATCGCCATCTCCGGGCCCAAGCATCACGCCCAGAGCTACATCGAAGGCATCGACATGCTGGCCAACATGCGCCTGTGCGCCAACGTGCCGAGCCAACACGCCATCCAGACGGCATTGGGCGGCTACCAGAGCATCAACGACCTGGTCTTGCCCCAGGGCCGGTTGTTGGAACAACGCAACCGCACCTGGGAACTGCTCAACAACATCCCAGGCGTCAGCTGCGTCAAGCCGATGGGCGCCTTGTATGCGTTCCCGCGCATCGACCCGAAAATCTGCCCGATCCACAACGACGAGAAATTCGTCCTCGACCTGCTGCTGTCCGAAAAGCTGCTGGTCGTCCAGGGCACGGCGTTCAACTGGCCATGGCCGGATCATTTCCGTGTCGTGACCCTGCCGCGAGTCGATGACCTGGACCAGGCCATCGGACGCATCGGCAATTTCCTAAAGTCCTACCGCCAGTAGCCCGGTCAGCGTGCGAGGCCCCTCGCCTCGCACGCTGTCTGATTCAGCAACATATCCAATCTTTGCGCGCCGGCAGGCCTTCTACACTGGGAAACCAGCGACCTAAGGAAGAGGAAACTCAACGTTCACGGGGCAAGGGCGACAAATCTCGATTCCACGATCACTTTCAGAAAAGTCTTTCAAACATTTAGGACGCGTGTAGGACACAGTTTGAAATAGTAGGCGAGTTGAATAGCCTGCGGCAGCACCTTATATACCCCGCATAACGCTACATCTTTAGCATGAGGAGATTGCTACCACCATGATGCGCATCCTGCTGTTTTTGGCCACTAACCTGGCGGTCGTGCTGATTGCCAGCATCACCCTGAGCCTTTTCGGCTTCAACGGGTTCATGGCGGCCAACGGGGTTGACCTCAACCTCAATCAGCTGCTGATCTTCTGTGCGGTGTTCGGTTTCGCCGGTTCCCTGTTCTCGCTGTTCATTTCCAAATGGATGGCGAAGATGAGCACCGGTACCCAGATCATCAGCCAGCCGCGCACTCGCCACGAACAATGGCTGCTGCAGACCGTCGAGCAACTGTCTCGCGAAGCCGGTATCAAGATGCCCGAAGTCGGGATATTTCCGGCCTACGAGGCCAACGCCTTCGCGACCGGTTGGAACAAGAATGATGCACTGGTGGCGGTAAGCCAGGGCTTGCTCGAGCGGTTCTCACCGGATGAAGTCAAGGCGGTGCTGGCTCACGAGATCGGCCACGTGGCAAACGGTGACATGGTGACCTTGGCGCTTATCCAGGGCGTGGTGAACACCTTCGTGATGTTCTTTGCCCGCATCATCGGCAACTTTGTCGACAAGGTGATCTTCAAGAACGAAGAAGGCCAAGGCATCGCCTACTACGTGGCGACCATTTTCGCCGAGCTGGTGCTGGGTATCCTCGCCAGTGCGATCGTCATGTGGTTTTCGCGCAAACGCGAGTTCCGCGCCGATGACGCCGGCGCCCGCCTGGCCGGCACCAGCGCCATGATCGGCGCCCTGCAGCGCCTGCGCGCCGAGCAAGGTTTGCCAGTGCACATGCCCGACACCCTGAATGCCTTTGGCATCAACGGTGGCATCAAGCAGGGCCTGGCCCGCATGTTCATGAGCCACCCGCCGCTGGAAGAGCGGATTGACGCACTGCGTCGCCGTGGTTGATCGCTAGAGCCTCAAAAAGAAGCCCGCAGCAATGCGGGCTTCTTTTTGCTATTCCAAGCGCGGGGGCGGACTTTTCAACGATGGGGTCATTGAATGCACCCCACGACTGGATACCAGATATACCCGCTCATCCAGCCGCTTCACGCCCGCCTGCAAGAACTTCCAACTCTCGCCCAGCACATCCTGTTCGTGCAAGACCTGCAACTCCCAAGCCCCACCCAGCAACCGCTGCACCTCGTCATGCCCTACCGAAAACGGAGGTCCAGGCATCTCGTCCTGGTTGTAATCCAGCGTGATCACCAGCCCGACACAGTCCGGCATTATGCTCTGCAGATGGGCCGCATACCGCTCACGCATCGGCTCGGGCAAGGCGATCAATGCAGCGCGGTCATACAACGTCGCGCAATCGGCTACGTCCAAAGGCGTCAACGCAAAGAAATCACCGCAACGGATTTCAATGGCGCCGGCACGAAATATTTTGAAGGCGCCCTCCGCACTCACGTTCGGCTGGAGCTGATGTTCCTGGAAAAAATCAGTGACGGCTTTTTCCGACAGCTCAATCCCCCGTACGGAATAACCTTGTTGCGCCAACCACAGCAGATCCAGCGTCTTGCCGCACAAGGGCACCAACACTCGCGTCTCTTCAGGCAACCCCAACTGAGGCCAGAAACGCCGCAGGTAAGGGTTCACTTCAGGCAGATGAAAGCCGATCTGGTTGGTTGACCAACGCTTGTGCCAAAACTCGGGGTCCATGGGGTTCGCTCCATAAATTCGATCAAAACAGCTTAAAACTTGTATTAGATTTCGATCATTGACCTGACAGAAGATGACACATCTTAACCCTCAGGAGCCCGTCGATGCTGCCCAGCCTGTTTATCTCCCATGGCTCCCCCATGCTTGCCCTGGAGCCCGGCGAAAGCGGTCCGGCCCT
Source organism: Pseudomonas algeriensis (assembly GCF_048847255.1). Taxonomy (NCBI): domain Bacteria; kingdom Pseudomonadati; phylum Pseudomonadota; class Gammaproteobacteria; order Pseudomonadales; family Pseudomonadaceae; genus Pseudomonas; species Pseudomonas algeriensis. The sequence goes on from NZ_JBKKRK010000003.1 coordinate 430,850, forward strand.
GACTCGCCTTGCCGCGCAGTTGCCCAGGCCCAAGGCCATCGTCGTTGTCTCAGCTCATTGGGAGAGTGATGAGCTGCTGGTCAGCGCCAACCCACGACCACGCACCTGGCATGATTTCGGTGGTTTTCCACCCGACCTGTACAAGGTGCAATATCCCGCCCCAGGCGATCCTCGGTTGGCAACACAGGTCGCCGACCTGCTCAACGCCACGCAGCTGCCGGCACGCCTCGACACGGGACGGCCCACCGACCATGGCGTCTGGGTGCCGCTGTCACTGATGTATCCCGAGGCGGATATTGCGGTGGTACAGGTCTCTTTGCCTAGCCGTCAGGGGCCAACGCTGCAAACGCGGGTGGGCCGCGCATTGGCGAGCCTGCGGGAACAAGGCGTGCTGGTGATCGGCTCCGGAAGCATCACCCACAACCTGCGGGACCTGGATTGGAACGCCGGCCCCGACAGCATCGAGCCGTGGGCCAAGGCGTTTCGCGACTGGATGGTTGCCAGGCTGGCGTCGAACGACGAGACGGCTCTGCATGACTACCGCCGCCAGGCTCCCCACGCCGTGCGCAGCCATCCCAGCGACGAGCATTTGTTGCCGCTGTATTTCGCCCGCGGAGCCGGTGGTACGTTCAGCGTTGCCCATGCTGGATTTACCATGGGGACGCTGGGGATGGACATTTATCGGTTCGACTGATCGCAAACCGAGTCGCGCCAATCGCTCGCAAGCTCGCTCCCACATTGGGTCTTCGGCGCTCAAAAATCCCCTGTGGGAGCGAGCTTGCTCGCGATTGGCCTCCCCGCCGCTCGCATTGAAAAGCGCCAAACGACAGGCAAAAAAAATCCCCGAACCAGTCGGGGATTTTTTCGTGCTCGATCAATCAACCCGTAGGTCGATCAATCCTCGCGGTAGCGACGCAGCTTGAGCTGCTTGCCGGCCACGCGGGTGTCCTTGAGCTTGGTCAGCAACTTCTCCAGGCCATCTTCCGGCAGTTCCACCAGGCTGAAGCTGTCACGCACCTGGATACGACCGATGGCTTCACGAGCCAGGCCACCCTCGTTGAGGATCGCGCCCAGCAGGTTCTTGGCGGCAATGCCGTCACGAGCACCCAGCGCGGTACGGCAGCGAGCACGGCCTTCGGCCAACGGGATCGGTGCACGACGCTCGCGATCACCACGGTCCGGACGATCGCCACTGCGCTCAGGACGGTCGCCACGCGGTGCGTTGTTCGGCACCAGTGGGCGTTCCTTCTCGATTGCAGCCAGGTTCAGCGCTTGGCCGTTGGTGGCCTTGCGCAACAGGGCAGCGGCCAGGGCACGTGGGGTGCAACCGATGTCGGCGGTCAGGCGATCGAGCAGATCACCGTGGGTCGATTCGGCGTCAGCCACCAGCGGCGACAGGCTGTTGGTCAGTTTCTTGATGCGGGCATCGAGAACGGCCTGGGCGTCCGGCAGGCGGACTTCAGCGACCTTCTGACCCGTCACACGCTCGATCACTTGCAGCATGCGGCGCTCACGCGGGGTGACCAACAACAACGCACGGCCTTCGCGACCGGCACGGCCAGTACGACCGATACGGTGTACGTAGGACTCCGGATCGTACGGCATGTCGACGTTGAACACGTGGGTGATACGCGGAACGTCCAGGCCACGGGCCGCGACGTCGGTCGCCACAACGATGTCCAGGCGGCCATCCTTGAGGGAGTCGATCACGCGCTCACGCTGGTTCTGGGCAATGTCACCGTTCAGCGCGGCGGCTTTGTAGCCTTTGGCTTCCAGGGCGCTGGCCAGGTCCAGGGTCGCTTGCTTGGTGCGCACGAACATGATCAGGGCGTCGAAGTCTTCGACTTCCAGCAGGCTGAGAACGGCGGAAGTCTTCTGGTCTGCGTGAACCAGCAGGTGAGCCTGCTCGATCGCGGTGACGGTCTGGGTCTTGCTCTGGATCTTCACGTGCTTCGGATCGCGCAGATGGCGTTCGGCGATGGCACGGATCGATTGTGGCAAGGTGGCCGAGAACAGGACGGTCTGGCGAGTCTCAGGCATGGCCTTGAAGATGACTTCCAGATCGTCCATGAAGCCCAGCTTGAGCATTTCGTCCGCTTCGTCGAGAACCAGGTGGTTCACGGTGGCGAGGACTTTTTCGTCGCGACGCAGGTGGTCGCACAGACGGCCCGGGGTGGCGACAACGATCTGTGCGCCATTACGGATTGCTTTCAGTTGTGGGCCCATCGGCGCGCCGCCGTAGACGGCCACAACAGTCACGCCTGGCATTTGCTTGGCGTAGGTTTCGAAAGCGGTTGCAACTTGTAGCGCCAACTCACGAGTTGGGGCCAGGATCAGAGCTTGCGGCTCGCGCTTGGACGGATCAATGCGGTGCAGGATCGGCAGTGCGAACGCGGCGGTTTTACCCGTACCGGTTTGCGCCTGACCAATCATATCGTGACCGGCGAGAATGATCGGGATCGACTGCTGCTGAATGGCCGAAGGCTCTTCATAGCCGGTAGCGACTACTGCAGCGACAATATTGGGATGAAGTTCAAGAGCGGCGAAGCCGCCGATTTCCTGGGTCATGGGTCTGCCTCTAAGTGCATCCGCAAAGACCCATGCTCCAAAGCTGCGCATGCCGTGTTGAGACTCAAGAGTCGCCCTGGCAGCTTTGTCGGCGGGGATTTGCGAAAACGAATGAATGAAAAAGAACGTCGCGGAAGCATCCGTTGTGCGGACATGCAACCGAAGCTGGCTTCGGAATATTGCGCTACCTTGACGCGGCCCGGCTAAAGGCCGGCGCGCACTATACCGGAATTCGCCCAAAAAGGGAGCTTTTTTTACTGAAACACTGTTGTAGGGCTCGCGACCAAAAGCCTTGGGGCAGCCGGCTAAAACGGTTCACTTGCGCTGGCGTTCCCCTGTGGCGAGGGAGCTTGCTCCCGCTGGGTCGCGAAGCGGCCCCATCGATTCCAGACTACTGACCCAGGCGTCTGCTTCGCAGCCGAGCGGGAGCAAGCTCCCTCGCCACAAAAGCCCTTGCAGTTCTGATCACGTCGCCGGACGGATCGCCTTGATCAGCGATTGCAACGAATACCCCAATCGTGGCGCCAGCCCTTCGGCCCGGGCAACCAAGCCTTGCATGTCCAGCGCCTGGTCCAGGTCCGCCGGCACGATCAGGATCACGTTGCCCTCCTTCACCGGCAATTCCCAATAGTGTCGGTGGTAGAGGCCACGCAACAATGCCGCGCCCAGGGGCTTGCCGTCATCGGTTGCCCATTGATTGATCACCAGCCAGCCGCCGGGGTTGAGGCGCTTCTGGCAGTTTTCCAGAAAACCCCACGCCAGATGGCCTACGCCGGGGCCGACATCGGTATAGAGATCGACAAAAATCAGATCGGCCGGCTCCGCCGTTTCAAGCAGTTCCAGGGCATCGCCGACGCGGATGTACAAGCGCGGATCGTCATCCAGCCCCAGGTATTCGATGGCCAGGCGCGGCACATCCGGGCGCAGCTCGATCGCCTCGACATCTTCCAGCGGCAGAAACTTGAGGCAGGCCTGGGTCAAGGTTCCTGCGCCCAATCCCAGGAAGAGCGCGCTTTCCGGCTGCTCGTGACACAACGCACCGATGAGCATGGCGCGAGTGTAGTCGTATTCGAGCCAGCTGGGATCGGCCGTGAACACGCAGCTCTGCTCGATGGCATCGCCGAACTCGAGAAACCGGTAGTCGGCCACTTCGAACACGCGAATCATGCCGAACTCGTCGTGCACCTCGGCGAGCAAATGCTCGACGCGCTCCTCTGTCATTTCATCTCCTGATGTTGCCGGGCGGCCATGGGCCTGCCCATACGGGGCGAAGGCGCGATATTGTCCGCGAAGCAAGCGGAACAGGTCACGCACTTATTTGCTGATAACATGAGCGCCCGAGCGTAAATCACCTAGAGATCATGATGAGCCAACCCTGGAGCCCTGACAGCTGGCGCGCCCTGCCGATCCAGCAGCAACCCCGATACCCTGACGCGGCGCATCTGCAACGGGTCGAGCAGACCCTGGCCAGCTATCCGCCACTGGTGTTTGCCGGTGAAGCCCGGGAGTTGCGCCGTCAGTTCGCCGAAGTCACCCAGGGCCGGGCCTTTCTGTTGCAGGGCGGCGACTGTGCGGAAAGCTTCGTCGAATTCTCCGCCGCCAAGATCCGCGACACCTTCAAGGTGCTGCTGCAGATGGCGATCGTGATGACGTTCGCCGCCGGTTGCCCGGTGGTGAAGGTCGGGCGCATGGCCGGCCAGTTCGCCAAGCCACGCTCCGCCAATGATGAAACCATCGACGGCGTAACGCTGCCGGCCTACCGGGGTGACATCGTCAATGGCATCGGCTTCGACGAGCAAAGTCGTGTACCGGATCCGGAGCGGTTGCTGCAGTCCTACCACCAGTCCACCGCCACGCTGAACCTGCTGCGTGCGTTCGCCCAGGGCGGCTTTGCCGATCTGCACCAGGTGCACAAATGGAATCTGGATTTCATCGCCAACTCGGCCCTGGCGGAAAAATACAGCCACCTGGCCGACCGCATCGACGAAACCCTGGCCTTCATGCGCGCCTGCGGCATGGACAGCTCGCCACAACTGCGTGAAACCAGTTTTTTCACCGCCCACGAGGCGTTGCTGCTCAACTACGAAGAAGCCTTCGTGCGCCGCGACAGCCTGACCAATGACTATTACGACTGCTCGGCCCACATGCTGTGGATCGGCGACCGCACCCGTCAGCTGGACGGTGCCCACGTCGAGTTTCTGCGCGGGGTGAACAACCCGATCGGCGTCAAGGTCGGCCCCAGCATGAACCCTGACGACCTGATTCGCCTGATCGACGTCCTCAACCCGGACAATGACCCGGGCCGACTGAACCTGATCGCGCGCATGGGCGCCAACAAGGTTGGCGATCACCTGCCGCAACTGCTGCGCGCCGTACAGCGTGAAGGCAAGCAGGTGCTGTGGAGCTCCGATCCGATGCACGGCAACACCATCAAGGCCAGCAGCGGCTACAAGACCCGGGACTTTGCGCAGATCCTTGGCGAAGTGAAGCAATTCTTCCAGGTCCATGAAGCCGAAGGGACTTACGCCGGCGGTATCCACATCGAGATGACCGGGCAGAACGTCACCGAATGCATCGGCGGCGCGCGCCCGATCACCGAGGACGGCCTGTCGGACCGCTACCACACCCACTGCGACCCGCGGATGAATGCTGACCAGTCGCTGGAGTTGGCATTCTTGATTGCCGAGACCTTGAAGCAGGTTCGGCGGTGAGTCTGTAGGTCCTTCTTCACCTGTTCAATCGCCTCGCGAGCAGGCTCGCTCCCACATTGGATTTGCTGTGTCACAAAGGCTGTAGTCACCGCAAATCCCTGTGGGAGCGAGCCTGCTCGCGAAGGGGCCAGCTCAGTCACTGGTAATTTCAGCCAATGCCACCGCCAACCGAACCCCACCCTCCCGCCGGCAATTGAGTTGAACCCGCTCCAACCCCAACCACCGGGCCATGCTCCACAGATTCGCCGCCAGCGCCAGCATGCCCTCCTCGTCCATCCCGGGCACCTCCTCGTGCACGGCATGCACGGCCAATTGCCCCAAAGCCCGCTCCGCCCGCAAATCAACCCGGGCGGCAATTCGCTCGTTGTGTAGAAACGGCAGGACGTAATAGCCATACACCCGCTTGTGTACCGGCGTGTAGATCTCCAAGCGATAGCGAAAATCAAACAGCCGCTCGGTGCGACTGCGCTCCCAGACCAGCGAATCGAACGGTGACAGCAGCGCACTGGCGGCAACTTTGCGTGGAATTTTCACGAGGGGGCGACACCAGGCCGGCTGTTTCCAACCCTGGACCTGACAGCGCAGCAGTGCTCCGGCCTCTTCCAGTTCAGCCAGCCGCTCGCGGGCGTCCGCCGGGCTCAAGCGAAAGTAGTCGCGCAGATCCTTCTCGGTGCCAACCCCCAAGGCTTCGGCGGCATGAATCAGCAGTGTGCGCTGGGCCTGGGCTTCGTCCGGCAGCGGTTGCTGCAGGATCGAGGCCGGCAAGACCCGCTCCGGCAAATCATAGAGGCGCTCGAAGCCACGGCGCCCCGCCACCGTCACCTCGCCCGCCGCGAACAGCCACTCCAGCGCATGCTTCTCCGCGCTCCAGTCCCACCACGGCCCGGCCTTTTCCTGGCGCGTGGACAAGCTGCCCGCGCCAATCGCGCCCTGGTCCCGAACAGATTGCAGGACTCGACCGATCACGTCTTGCTGCTCGCGGCCGAAACGCGCCAATTGTTGATAAATACCTTCGCCGCGCGCCGCCCGGGCCATGCGCCAGCGCATCGACGGATACATCGTCATCGGCAGCAGCGAAGCCTCATGCCCCCAATATTCGAACAACGTGCGACGACGCCCCTGGCTCCAGGCAGCTTGATCGAGCAAATCGCGATTGTAATGACCGAGGCGGGAGAACAGCGGAAGGTAATGCGAGCGCACCAACGCGTTGACTGAATCGATCTGCAGGACGCCAAGGCGTTCGATCAGGCGGTTGAGGCGGGAGGGTTGGACCGGCGTCGACGGTAGCCGCCCATCGAATCCTTGGGCGGCCAGCGCCAGACGCCGGGCCTGTTTGAGGGTAAAGGACAGAGTCGCGGGCATGGAGATCTCCTTGTCTGCTCGCAACCTACCTCACCACTAAACGGTTTGTGTAGGGAAGGATGGCTCATTTGTGCATTGGGTCATCCCAGAATGGCCGGACCACTTCTTTTTCCACGTCGGCACGGCTGACGCCGATGTCCTTGAGCGCCTCGTCGCTCAGGCCGGCAAGCAATTCACGTTCATGGTGCAATTCATACCAGCGGCTAAACTTGTGCAGCAGATCGCTGAGGGAAAACCGGTGGAATGAGTGCTTGTCTATCGATACATACCCTTTCTGACCTTTCATCGTCATGTCCTCCGTTGGGGGTAGCTGAAGTCTCGCGCCAAGGCTAAGATCAATCCAACGAATGTTTCTTATGCAATACATCTCGGAGATTGATCCATTGTCGAGTTACCCGAGCATCGATACGGAAGTGCTGCGGACCTTTGTCGCCATCGCCGATCAGGGTGGTTTTACCCGTGCCGGGGAATTGGTCAACCGTACGCAATCCGCGGTCAGCATGCAGATGAAGCGGCTGGAGGAAGATGTGTTGCAGCGTCGGCTGTTCGAGCGCGACGGGCGACAAGTCAAGCTCACCGCCGAGGGCCAGGTGTTGCTGGGTTATGCCCGGCGCATCCTCAAGTTGCACAGCGAAGTGTTCAATACACTGCGCGAACCCCATATGGTCGGCACGGTCCGCATCGGCACACCGGACGATTATGTGATGCGCTTTCTGCCAGGCATCCTGCAGCGCTTCGCCCAGTTCTATCCGCTGATCGAAATCGAGGTGCATTGCGAATCATCCAAGCAATTGCTGCTGCGCCAGGACCTGGACCTGTCCATCGTCACCCGCAAGCCTGGGGATGAAATAGGCCAGTTGCTGCGCAAGGAACGTTTTGTCTGGGCCGAAGCGGCGTGCTTCAACACCCATGAGCAAACGCCCCTGCCGCTGGCAATGTTCAACAGCGATTGCTTCTGCCGGCAGTGGGCCTGCAATGCGCTGGACGCCATGGGACGCGATTACCGCGTGGCCTATAACAGCTCGAGCTTGTCGGCGATCATGGCGGTGGTAGGCGCGGGCCTGGCAATCACTGCGCAACTGGAAAGCCTGCTGACCCCTGACATGCGCGTCCTCGGCGAGGCCGAGAACCTGCCGGAGCTGCCCGAGGCCAGCATCATGCTGATCCGCAACCTGCACAATCCGTCGCCGATCACCGAATGCCTGGCCGAACACATCGTGGAAGGCTTCAAACTTTAAAGATGAGCAGTACGGCGCACAGCACCAGGAAACCGCAGAACAGCCCACGCAACAGTCGCTCCGGCAAGGCGTGGGCGACCTTCACGCCCCAGCTGATGCTCATCAGCCCACCGACTGCCAGCGGCACGCCGATCCACCAGTCCACTTCATGATGAAACGCATAAGTGACAAGGGTCACGCCGGTACTGGGCAAGGCCAACGACAGCGACAGGCCCTGGGCAACTACCTGAGTCGTGCCGAACACACTGGTGAGGAACGGCGTTGCGACAACGGCCCCACCCACACCAAACAGGCCACCCATCGTCCCTGAAGCCGCACCCAACACACCGAGCCATGGCCAACCGTGGCGCATCTGCGCCGAAGCGGGCAGCGTGGTGGTGAACATTCGGATGAGGTTATATGCAGCCAAAACAACCAAGAACACCACGAAGCCGATGCGCATGCTTTCGGCGTCAATGCCCACGGCCCAGATAGAGCCGAGCCAGGCGAAGCAGAATCCCATGGACGCCAACGGCAGGACATGACGCAACTCGATGCGATTGCGCTGGTGATAACGCCACAGCGCCAGCATGACGTTAGGCACCACCATCACCAATGCCGTGCCCTGGGCAATCTGCTGGTCCAGGCCGAACCATACGCCCAGCACCGGTATCGCAATCAGCCCGCCACCGATGCCGAACAATCCTCCCAAGGTGCCCAACGCGGCGCCCAACAGCAAATACAGCACGACCTCGATCACAGACCACTCTCCCCTTAATCAGGGCGCCTATCCTACGCAGTTGCCGAGACCGAGGAAACGCAACACCTGATCAAGTCGTCAGAATTATCTGGTGCATTAAAGATTCGTCCGCTAGATTCGTAATCATCTTTGACGAAAGGTTTTGCCATGAGCACCCAACGCGACACCCCCGACCCTTGCGAAGCCCTTTTGCTGGACAACCAGGTCTGTTTCGCCCTGCACTCGACATCGCTGTTGATGACCAAGGTGTACAAGCCACTGCTCCAAGCCCTGGGCCTGACCTATCCGCAGTATCTGGCGATGATGGTGCTGTGGGAAAAAGACGGTTTGACCGTCGGTGAAATCAGCACCCGCCTGCTCACTGAGCCGGGCTCCCTGACACCATTGCTCAAGCGCCTGGAGGCCGAGGGCCTATTGAGCCGCACCCGCAGCCGTGAGGACGAGCGCGTGGTGATCGTCGAGCTCACCGAGCAAGGCCGCGCCTTGCAGAAAAAGGCCCTCGACATCCCCCAATGCATCCTCGCCGCCAGCGGCCAGACGTTGGAGCAACTGAAGAAACTGCAGCATGATCTCCAGCAGTTGCGTGGGCACTTGCAAGACAGCCTCTAACTTCAGGAACACCGCCGGCTCTATGTGGGACCAAGCCTGCTCGCGAAGGCGCCGGCGAATCCAATACCCCTCCCCTTGACCTTCCGCCCTTCCCGTCAAAACCCCCACATCGAAAAATTTTCAACCCCATCGAACCGCTCTAGAACAGCCCCTCCAGCCATTTCCGGCTTGCCAATTCATATTCTCGGCAAAAATTTATCTTGCGCGCAAACTATTAGCGCTATACATTCTCTCCACACCTATTTAGCGCGCAAACATTTAGCGCAAACAACCAACCTGAAAACGAGGCACCCACCATGAAAACGCTCTACACCGCAATCGCAACTTCCACCGGCGGCCGTGACGGTCGTGCTATCTCCAGCGACAACATTCTCGACGTCAAACTCGCCACGCCAAAAGAACTCGGCGGCGCAGGCGGTGCGGCGACCAACCCTGAACAACTGTTCGCCGCCGGTTACTCGGCCTGCTTCATCGGCGCGTTGAAATTCGTCGCCAGCCAGACCAAACGCAAGATCCCAGACGACGCCTCTATCTCTGCCCATGTCGGCATCGGCCAGATTCCTGGTGGTTTCGGTCTCGACATCGACCTGCACATCAGCCTGCCGGGCCTCGACCAGGCCGACGCCCAGAGCCTCGTCGATGCCGCGCACCAGGTGTGCCCTTACTCCAACGCCACCCGCGGCAACGTTGATGTGCGCCTGCACGTGATCGTTTGATCTTCGCCCCTCGAACCTGAATTTAAGGAGCTGCACATGAACACTTTCAGCAAAACCCTGACCGGCGCCCTTCTCGCCCTGAGCGTTAGCAACGCTTTCGCCGACGGTATCGTCGAACACAACACCCAGGCTTTCCTCGACGCGCTGAACGCCGGTACCGGCAAGCCGCTGGAGCAGTTGTCGCCCAAAGACGCCCGCGCAGTACTGGTCGGCGCCCAGGCCGGTGTGAAGTTGACGCTGCCCAAGGCCGATGTCAGCGAGAAAACCATCAAGGTCGATGGACAATCGATCAGCCTGACCATCGTTCGTCCGGCCGGTATCAAGGGTGAGCTGCCCGTGTTCATGTTCTTCCACGGCGGAGGCTGGGTGCTGGGGGACTTCCCAACCCATGAACGCCTGGTTCGCGACCTGGTGGCGGGTTCGGGCGCCGTCGCGGTGTTTGTCAACTACACGCCTTCACCCGAAGCGCGTTACCCGGTGGCGATCAACCAGGCTTATGCCGCAACCAAGTGGGTGGCCGAGCACGGTAAGGAAATCAATGTCGATGGCAAGCGCCTGGCGGTAGCGGGCAACAGCGTTGGCGGTAACATGGCTGCGGTCGTGGCGCTGATGGCCAAGGACAAGGGCACCCCGGCGATCCGCTTCCAAGCGCTGCTATGGCCGGTGACCGATGCCAATTTCGAGACGGCGTCCTACAACCAGTTCGCCGAAGGGCATTTCCTCAGCAAGAACATGATGAAGTGGTTCTGGGACAACTACACCACCGATGCCGGGCAGCGCAACGAGATCTACGCGTCGCCATTGCGGGCAACCACCGCGCAGCTCAAGGGCCTGCCGCCCGCGCTGGTGCAGACTGCCGAGGCTGACGTACTGCGCGACGAAGGCGAAGCCTACGCCCGCAAACTGGACGCGGCCGGCGTGCCAGTCACGGCTGTCCGTTACAACGGCATGATCCACGACTATGGCTTGCTCAACGTCGTGAGCCAGGTGCCAGCGGTGCGCTCGGCGATGTTGCAAGCGTCCCAAGAACTCAAGGAACACCTGAAGTAACAGGCCCCCCCGGGAGCAAGAATGAAAAAGCCCGACTCAATGGTCGGGCTTTTTCGTACAAGAGACTTCGCTTATTTAGCGCGGCCTTTGTAGGAACCGCCTTCGCGGGTATCGATCTCGATCATGTCGCCGATTTCGATGAAGTCAGCAACCGACAGCTCGGTACCGTTCTTCAGTTTGGCAGGCTTCATCACCTTGCCGGAAGTATCACCGCGAGCGGAGCCTTCGGTGTAGTCAACCTGACGCACGATGGTGGTCGGCAGTTCTACGGAAACCAGGCGGCCTTCGAAGAATACGGCTTCGCAGACGTCGGTCATGCCTTCTTCAACGAATGGCAGAACGCTTTCGATGTCTTCGGCGTTCAGTTCGTACATGGTGTAGTCAGTGGTGTCCATGAACGTGTAGGAGTCGCCGCTGATGAAGGACAGGGTCGCTTCTTTACGGTCCAGGATCACGTCGTCCAGCTTGTCGTCCGCACCGTAGACGGTTTCGGTCTTGTAGCCGGTCAGCAGATTTTTCAGCTTGGTCTTCATGATCGCGCTGTTACGACCCGACTTGGTGAATTCAGCTTTCTGAACCAGCCAAGGATCGTTGTCGATACGAATCACGGTACCGGGTTTGAGTTCTTTACCAGTTTTCATTGCGAATATCCGAATTTGGATGGGATTTACAAAAATCTAGGCCGCGTATCATATCCAATTTCGGTAAAACTTCACCAGCGCCGTGGCGAGATCGGCTCGCGAGGCCTGTTCCAGGCACCATGCCTGGGCGTGTTCGGCCAGTTCACGCCGCGCTTCGCCAGTGGCTTTCCAGTGCTCGGCCATGTCCTGGCCGGCATTCCAGGCCCGCCAAAGACCGCTGATCGCTTTTTCCGCCGAAGCCGAAAGACCTTGGGTGTACAACGCGAGAAACGCTTCGAGTTTTTCCAGATGGACGTCTTCTTCCTGCTGGTAGATGTGCCAGAGCAACGGCCGCCCGGCCCATTGCGCGCGTACGAACGAGTCTTCGCCACGCACCGCGTTGAAATCGCAGCACCACAGGAGCCGGTCGTAATCATCCTGCCTAATAAAGGGCAGCACCTGCACCGTCAGGGCGCCGCGGCGATGCAGCGCGCCGGACTCCAAGCCATCCACGCCCAGCCAGCGCGCCACATCGCCCAGGACCCGACCTTCGGGAACCAATACATGGGATGCGCGCGCATCGGTCGCCATCGCCTCGAACCAGCTCGCCAGTCCGGCGTTCTCATAGGCGAACAGCGAGATCAGGCGCGCTCCGGGTTCCCGCACAACGCCCAATCCATGCAGGAAATTTCGCTGCGCCACGTCATCCTGTTGAAACAGCCAACGATGCTCCAGCAGGCCGGCCTCACGCAGCAAGCCCCCCGTTCCCTCTTGGAAACCAGGAAAAAAGAAATATTTCTGTACATGCTTGTACTTGACCGACGGCAGGCCATGGCAACCGATGACCCAGTCTTCGGCGCTCAAGTAGTCGAGGTTCATCCATAACGGCGTCACCTCGCGTTCGGCCATTGCGTCCATATAGGCACTGGGCAATTGGCAGGCGAAGGCTGCTATCACAACGTCCGCCGCGTCGGTGTCGCACCATTGCGTGGGCCAGTGTCGGACCTGTACACCCTGCTGCCATTGTTCACAAAGGCCGACGTCGATCTCGGGGCACAGCCGCTCGAAAGCACGCAGGTCATCGACCCAAAGCCGCACCGCGCATCGATGCTCGGCCACCAATTGCCGGGCCAGGCGCCACGTGACGCCGATGTCGCCAAAGTTATCCACGACGGTGCAAAAAATATCCCAGCGCACGGTCATTCCCGACTCCCTGTGGCAAAGCCTGATTGTCCCGCATTGAACCCGTATTGCAGAAGGGCCGACGGCGATTAATCTTCATGCGACAATCAGCGCCTATCCATGCCCCTGCCAGGAAGCAGTCATGCCTGATCATCCCCCCGCCCCGCGCCTCACAGCCCTGCGATTGACCGTCAGTATTGCCCTGGGCCTGTGGCTGGGGTTTGTCGCCATCGTTCTGACGGGCTGGTTGCTGTCCAGGTTCCTGTTCGATGAACAACTGGCCCCGGTGGCCGCCGCGGTCCATCAACTGGCGCAACCGCCAGCGGTGCAACCGGCGCCCGAGCCGCCCACGCCGATGTTCGAGCAGTACCAGCAGAATCTGCAGAAGAACGAGCAGCGACAGGCGTTGGAACAGGTGCGCAACAATCCTCGCAACCTGTCCAACCCCAAATGCCAGTTCTGGCTGCAACAGGACCAGAACGCGCCCAGCGAGAAAAGCCGCGCCAATGTCCTGCAATTTTGCGAGTGATCATGAACAAGCAGACCGTTCACCAATTGATCCTCGACAAGCTCAAGGTTGACCTCGACGTCGCCGAGCGCGCCGCGCAAACCGCTTATGAAACCGCGACCCACGAGGAAAACATCGCCGAAAACAAGTACGACACCCTTGGTCTCGAAGCGTCCTACCTTGCCGCGGGGCAAGCCAGGCGCGTAGAGGAAATCCGCCAGGCCCTCGCCCTCTGCCAGAACCTGGCGCTAAGGCCTTACGATGGGCAACGCGGCATCCAGGTCGGCACCTTGATTGGACTGGAAGATGAAGATGGCCGCCAACAGTGGCTGTTCCTGGGGCCGGATGCGGCGGGGCTGAAGGTGTCGCTGGTGGGTCAGCCGATCACCGTCATCACCCCTCGCTCGCCGCTGGGCCGAGGCCTGCTGGGCAAATTCGAAGGGGATGAAGTGGAGATCGTCGTGGCGGGCGCCCGGCAACAATTCGCTGTCACCGAGGCGATTTAGTCCAGCTTAGTGCACCGGCAATTCGACGCCGTCGAACAGCTCTTCGAGTTCCTGCTTGTTGTGGCACTGGATGGCCTTGGCCATCACCTCCCGAGTGAGGTGCGGCGCGAATTTCTCGATGAAATCGCACATGAAGCCACGCAGGAAGGTGCCACGACGGAAGCCGATCTTGGTCACGCTGGATTCGAACAGCTCGCTGGCATCCAACACCACCAGGTCATTGTCGAGCTTGGTATCGACGGCCATCTTCGCCACGATCCCCACACCCAGGCCGAGGCGTACATAAGTCTTGATCACGTCGGCGTCGGCGGCGGTGAACACCACCTTAGGCGTCAGGCCACGATGGCTGAAGGCTTCGTCGAGTTTCGAACGGCCGGTGAAGCCGAACACGTAGGTCACGATCGGGTATTCGGCCAAGGCCTCGAGGGTCAGCTTCGGCAGCTTGGTCAACGGATGGCCCTGGGGCACCACCACGCAGCGGTTCCAGCGATAGCACGGCATCATCACCAGGTCGCCGAACAACTCCAGGGCTTCGGTGGCGATGGCGAAGTCCACGGTGCCGTCGGCGGCCATTTCGGCGATCTGCATCGGCGAACCCTGGTGCATGTGCAGCGCCACGTCCGGATACTGCTTGATGAAATTGCTGATCACCGGCGGCAGGGCATAACGGGCCTGGGTGTGCGTGGTCGCGATGGACAGGGTGCCTTTCTTCTCGTTGGAAAATTCCTGGGCGATCTGCTTGATGCTTTCGACCTTGCGCAGGATCTCGCCAGCCGTGGTGATGATGCGCTCACCGGCCGGGGTGACACGGGTCAGGTGCTTGCCGCTGCGGGCGAAGACTTCGACGCCCAGTTCGTCTTCCAACAGGCGGATCTGCTTGCTGATGCCAGGTTGCGACGTGTAGAGGCTTTGGGCGGTAGCGGAAACGTTGAGGTCGTGGTGCGCCACTTCCCAGATGTAGCGCAATTGTTGAAGCTTCATATGTATCCCTCAAAGCAGTTGGATGCGACGGGCATCAGCGACGGCATATAACTATATGAATGGTTGTATTAATAAATCTAGAACTTTTTATAAAAAGCCATCATTTAGCCTTAGGTCTCCCCGTGGCGCCGGCGCTGCACCAGCGGCACCAGGTAGACCGGCACCCGGGATAACTGCAATACCCGTGCGGCGGTCCTCCCCAAAGGGGTCTCGCCATTCGCCCCCTGGCAATGACTGCCTACGATCAACAAATCGACGGAGAGTTTCGCGGCCTGCTCGAGAATGACCTGGGAAGGATCACCCTGGAATACCCTCACCGACTTGATCAGCTTCAAGTCCTGCTGCCCCTCCCCCAGTTCCTCGCGAAAATTGTCGAGTACCCGCTGCTCGATATTGGCCATCACCGTATTCAGACCCTGGCGATGGAATTCGTTCAGCGCGTGCTCGTCGAGGTAGCTTTGCAACACCGACTCGGCGAACAGCCCCATCGGTTCCACCGCATGCACTACATACAACTCGGCTTCAAACGTCCGTGCCAACGCCAAGGCATGCTGCATCACATAAGGGGCATAAAGGCCCAGGTCTGTGGCGTACAGCATCGAACGAATCATGTGACCTCCTCGAATGCCTGAATGGCGGAGATTGATTCAGCTTAGCAGCGCCCCGACGAGTGCGACGTGCGGCGTGACGCTCCCTGCAACGGGTGGTCAGAGCTTCACTTCGTTACTGATGCCATGGGGCACGTGCCCGGTGGCGACCACTTCCCGGGCAAGCTCGCAATGTCCGGTCTGGTCGTCGAAAAACACGTCGGCGGCAAAAGCCTCGAGAAAGGCCGACTTGGTCAAGCCGCCCAGGAACAGCGACTCGTCGAGGCGGATATCCCATTCGCGCAACGTGCGAATGACCCGTTCGTGGGCCGGCGCCGAACGGGCCGTCACCAATGCCGTGCGGATCGGGCAAGCATCCTCGGGAAACTCGCGTTGCAGCGCATTGAGCGCCGCCAGGAAGCCCTTGAATGGCCCCCCTCGCAGCGGCTCGCGCGCGGCCTGGCGTTCACTGGCCTGGAAGGCTTCCAGGCCACCGCTCTGATAGACGCGTTCCGACTCGTCGGAAAACAGCACCGCATCACCGTCGAAAGCAATGCGCAATTCCTCGCTGGCGGCACGGCTGGCGCCCCCCGACAGAATTGTCGCGGCCGCAAATCCCGCGTCCAGGGCGCTGCGCACGTCTTCGGCATGGGTGGACAAAAACAGGTCGCAGCCGAAGGCCTTCAGATAAGGGTATGGACTGCGGCCCCCAACGAATGCGGCGCGGGAAATCGCCAAGCCATAATGGTGGATCGAGTTGAATACCCGCAGGCCGGTATCGGCGCTGTTTCGCGACACCAGGATGACTTCGACACGGGCGCGCCCAAGGTGCTCGTTGAGGTTGAGCAGTTTCTGCACCAGGGCGAAGGCGTCCCCCGGCTCCAGGACCTCGTCTTCATGCTCGATCTGGTATTGCCGATAGGCCTCGACGCCACTCGACAGATAGACCTTGTGGCTTTCGCGCAAATCGAACAAGGCCCGCGATGAAATCGCCAGCACCAGCTTGTCATCGATGTTATTTGCCATGTTGCCCCCTTTCGCCTGTCAACGGTTGCGGCGATCCAGGAACGCCAGCGCCTGATGCAACGCTTCGATCTTCGGCAGCTCGCAGCCTGCCGCCCTGGCCGCCGCCAATGGCCGGGCGTAGATTGCCTCCAGCTCCAGCGGCCGTTTATGGGCGTAATCGTGATACATGCTCGGCCAGTAGTCGGGCATTTTTTCGGTCATCGTGAACAGATAATCCGCATACTCAGGCGCGATTTGATGGCCGCAGGCCTGCGCACCGCGTACCACCTCGCCCATGAGCGCCTGGATCAGCCCGCGACTGTGATCATTCGCCATCAACGGCGAGGTGCTGGCGCCCAGCAGCACCGACAGACCGTTATACGGTACGTTCCACACCAGCTTCTGCCAACGAGCCTGTTGCAGGTCGGGCATCGCCTGGGAGTCGATGCCGGCGCCACGGAACAGACTCGCCGCCTCTTCGACGATCGCCATGCGCGCAGCCTGGTCCTGGCAGGGACCACTGTGATAGCCGATGTTGACCGCACCGAGCGCCTGGTGAGCGATGACGCCCGGGCCGACACGATTCACGCAGATCAGGCACAGGCCACCCAACAGGTGCAGCGAATCGGGCAACAACGGCCGCAGATCGTCTTCGACATCGAGGCCGTTCTGCAGCAACAGGATTTTCGCCCCATCGGCCGCCGCCTGGATGATCGCCGGCGCCAGGTCCGCATTGCTGGTGGTCTTGGCGCCCACCAGCAGCCACTCGCAAGGCGGCATCTGCTCCGCCGACCGGTACGCCTGGACCGGATCGAGGCTCAGCGCGCCATGGACATCGCTGTCGATCCGCAGGCCGCCCTCGGCGACAGCGGCAAATTCGCTGCGCAACAAGAAGTGAACGTCGTGACCGGCCCGGGCCAGCATCACACCGTAAAACCCACCGATCGCCCCGGTGCCGATCATGCCGATCCTGCCGCTCCCGGGTCTAGCGCCTGCCTGCGTCATGCAACTCCCCCTCTCTGACAATCCCCGCGCATCATTACACAGGACCCACGCTTCGTGGCGAGGACCCTGCCCGCCGTAATTAAAGCGGCCCCTGCCCATTGTCGAGCCACCTCCGAACGCGCTAAGGTTCGGCTCCCCGACGCGCTTAACTTCGCTGTGCACCGCCGCGCGGGGATCGCTGGCGGCCGGCACCCGTGACCTGACGAGTAACACGATGGCTGATTTACCGATCAATGACCTAAACGTCGCCTCCAACGAGACCCTCATCACGCCTGACCAACTCAAGCGCGATATCCCCCTGAGCGACGCTGCCCTGCGCACCGTGACCAAGGGCCGGGAAGTCATCCGCAACATTCTCGACGGCACCGACCATCGCCTGTTCGTGGTCATCGGGCCTTGCTCGATCCACGACATCAAGGCTGCCCACGAATACGCCGAGCGCCTGAAGGTACTCGCCGCGGAAGTTTCCGACACCTTGTACCTGGTAATGCGGGTGTATTTCGAGAAGCCTCGGACGACCGTTGGCTGGAAGGGCCTGATCAACGACCCGTACCTGGACGACTCCTTCAAGATCCAGGACGGCCTGCATATCGGTCGCCAATTGCTGCTGGACCTGGCCGAAATGGGCCTGCCCACCGCCACCGAAGCCCTGGACCCGATCTCTCCGCAATATTTGCAGGACCTGATCAGCTGGTCGGCCATCGGCGCACGCACCACCGAATCCCAGACCCACCGGGAAATGGCCTCCGGCCTGTCCTCGGCGGTCGGCTTCAAGAACGGCACCGACGGCGGCCTGACTGTAGCGATCAACGCCTTGCAGTCGGTTTCCAGCCCGCACCGTTTCCTGGGCATCAACCAGGAAGGTGGCGTCTCGATCGTCACCACCAAGGGCAACGCCTACGGCCACGTGGTATTGCGCGGCGGCAACGGCAAGCCGAACTATGATTCGGTCAGTGTCGCCCTGTGTGAGCAGGCGCTGGACAAGGCCAAGGTCAAGCCGAACATCATGGTCGATTGCAGCCACGCCAACTCCAACAAGGACCCGGCGCTGCAGCCGCTGGTGATGGAAAACGTTGCCAACCAGATCCTGGAAGGCAACCAATCAATCATCGGCCTGATGGTGGAAAGTCATTTGAACTGGGGCTGCCAGGCGATCCCGAAAGACCTCGCCGATTTGCAGTACGGCGTCTCCATCACCGACGCCTGCATCGACTGGGGCACCACCGAGAAGACCTTGCGCAGCATGCACGCCAAGCTCAAGGACGTGCTGCCAAAGCGTCAGCGCAGCTGATCGATCGCTTCGACAGATAAAACACCAGCATAAAAAAACGCCGGGCTTTTCAGCCCGGCGTTTTTTTGGGGAACCGTTGGGTGTCAGAGCTTCGCCGCGTGCCGCTGGTGACGCTCCATGTATCGCTCCACATAGGAGCAGGACGGGATCACCGTGTAGCCCATTTCCTCGGCGTACTGCAGGGCCGCTTCAGTCAGCTTCGCCGCGATTCCCCTGCCACGCAACGCGTTGGGCACGAACGTGCGATAGATATCCAGGGTCTGCTTGCCCAGGTCCATGTAGGTCAGATAGGCACGATGACCGTCCACAATGGTCTCGAACTGATGACCAGCCTGGTCATGGTGGATGGTAACCGCCTCGCTCATCACTACTCCTCGCGGGTCTGAATGCCGACCCCTACCTTACCGATGTTTTTCCGGCGAAGGAACATCTACGCCACCCCGTGCCTGCTTGGTCACCGAGCGCAAAAAATCAATCGCTCAAACCCGAGCACGTCGTGAATAGTAGGCACCAATGACGCAAATGCTCAAGGCACGCCTGTCACTGAAGGGATAAACCCCGGTGGGTTTATCGATTGAGCGTCACGCTCACCCTGTAGTCGATCAAGGCGCAATAGCTGAACATCGCCAGTTGTTGAGTCTTGAGACGAGCGCCGATTGTTAAAGTCACCGCCGTTACCAATAAAAGATGTGCCGGCGGTTGCGCAAAAAATGAGCAAAAGTCTAGGAGAATCAATAAACAGCGACTTTAGCGCTCTGCAATGAGTTGGTCTGCCCAGCGGAACTTTTCTTCACCGCCGCGCTCCATTCCGGAGGTTGGGCTGTGCGTTTTTTAAACAGCACTCAGAAAAGTTGCTTGAAAAAGAATCACCGCCTACAATTTTTTTGCTTCTTGCGCTACGTCAGTTTACTTACTACAAGTAATGAGTAGTATGTACGCCGGCTAACTCCTCACTCTGGGGAGACAGTCATTAAATAGAAAGTCCTTGAAGGGGAACACGATGAACAACGTTCTGAAATTCTCTGCTCTGGCCCTGGCCGCAGTTCTGGCTACCGGTTGCAGCAGCGCATCGAAAGAAACCGAAGCCCGTCTGACTGCTACCGAAGACGCAGCAGCTCGCGCCCAAGCTCGTGCAGACGAAGCCTACCGTAAAGCTGATGAAGCTCTGGCTGCTGCTCAAAAAGCACAACAGACTGCTGACGAAGCTAACGAGCGTGCTCTGCGCATGCTGGAAAAAGCTAGCCGCAAGTAATAGTCCTTCGGGATTGTTATCGAGCCGACCTGTTACTGGGTCGGCTTTTTTATTGCCCTGAGTTTTTGCATGGCAAAAAAAACCGCCGAGGTCGCAAGAAGTCGGCGGTTTGCTTCAGGACAGTTGCTTCAGGACAGTTACTGGGGCATGTCGACCGGTGCGCTCGAGACCATCGGGGCCGATGCACTTGGCACTGCGATTTCCACCGGCAGGCCATCTTCGGCAGCTACCACGTCACGCACCACGTCCCAGTTCATGCGCAAGTTGCTGGTGATGTCCTCACGCTTGAGCATCGCATTGATGACCGCGGTGTGCTTGTCCACCACGGACGGGTTGCCCTTGTCATCCAGGGGCGTATGGGCTTCCAGGTAAACCTTGCCGCCACTGAGGCCCAACTTGTACGGATCGTTGATGATTCGTACCGAAGTGCCCACCGGCACCATGCCGGCCATCTCCAGGACGTTGTTGTTGAACATACGGAAACAGCCGTGGCTGGTACGCATGCCAATGCCAAACTTCTTGTTCGATCCATGGATCAGGTAGCCCGGCGTACCCAGGGTGAATTTGAAAGGGCCCAATGGATTGTCAGGACCGGCCGGCACGACATTCGGCAGCGGGTCGCCATCAGCGGCGTGTTCGGCCTTGATCGAGGCCGGAGGCGTCCAGGTCGGGTTAGGCGTCTTGGCGATGATGCTGGTGTGCGCAATGGGCGAACCCCAACCTTCGCGGCCAATCCCCAGCGGGAACGTATAGACCACGTTCCGGCCCTTGGGGAAATAGTAGAGGCGATATTCGGCGAGATTGATCACGATGCCTTCGCGCGGGCCCGGAGGAAGAATGAAACGGGTCGGCAGGACAATCTCGGTGCCAGCCCCCGGCAACCACGGATCGACCCCGGGGTTGGCCGCCACCATCTCGGTATAGCCCAAGTCATAGGTGGTGCCCAGGTCAGCGAAGGTATCTTCGTATTTGGCCTTGATGACCTGCACCTGGCCGACGATGTCTTCGCCCGGTGGGGGCAGGGGCAACTCCAACGCAGCAACGGGACCAGCCATACACAGGGCGGCAAGAGACAGGCAGCGGGCGACGGCAGGCAAGCGCGGCAACATCCGGGAAATCCTTCGCAGATCGAACAAGGGGTATCGAAACGGCGATTGTACACTGCCCCCCGTTATTTCGGGGAGAGCGAGGCCAGAGTGTCCGATGCGCAGCATGCCGGGGGATCAACTGAAACCCTGTGGGAGCGAGCTTGCTCGCGATTGGCGGTGGGCCTGCCTGCACTGTATGGGACTGTGCCGGCCCTATCGCGAGCAAGCTCGCTCCCACAAAAGCGATACTCTGGGCCAGAAGGATCACAACTCGAACCGCAACTCCGGCCAGATTGGCGAGGTGCCGCGTTTCTGCGACTCCAGGATCGCCCGGCACAAGGAACACAGGCGGTGATCCTGGAAAATCCTGCGATCGACCCCGGACCAACGTGGCTGGGCCGGCAACAGGCTGCCGCACAGGGTCCGGTCGGCCGATCCGCCCAGTTCCAACTGCCGGGTCACCAGGTGCACCCGTACTTCCTGGCAGGCGAACAGATCCAGCTGCTCGTCAGGCTCGATCAGTTGGTAGGCAAACAGGGACCAGGCGGGACGCGGCATCGGGGGCTCCAAATCGGGGGCGCCACATTAGCCGAAACACCGCCTGTAGAAAAGCGTCAAAGCAGCGGTTTCAGCGTCGGCCAGACATTTTCCAGCAACTTGCCCTGAGCCGCGACGGACGGGTGCAACCCGTCGCCTTGCATCATCCCTGGGACACCTCCCACATCCTTGAGAAAAAACGGCACCAGCGGCACCTTCTTCTCCTCGGCCAAGGTGGTGTAGACCTTCGCGAAAGCCTCGGTGTAGCGCCGCCCATAGTTGGGCGGCAACTGCATGCCCAGCAAGATCACCTTCGCACCGCTGGCGCGAGAGCTCTCGATCATCGCTGCAAGGTTTTGTTGCAATTGTGTTGGCGGCTGTCCGCGCAGCCCATCGTTGCCTCCCAACTCCAGAACCACCACCTCCGGCTTATGGGCCGCAAGCAGCGTCGGCAGGCGCGCCAGGCCACCTGCACTGGTGTCGCCACTGATCGAGGCATTGACCACTTTGTCGTTGAAACCCTCGGCCTTGAGCCGTTGTTCAAGCAACGACACCCAGCCTTGCCGGGTATCCAGGCCGAAAGCCGCGCTGATACTATCGCCAACGATCAGGACTGTACCCGCCGCTGCGTTCTGGACCATGCACATCAAGGCCAGGCCGGCACTCAAAAACCACACACGCATCGGATTCTCCATGGGCTCAAGCATTCTCACCGCGACGGACCTTAGCAAAGTGGTTCCCAGCGCGGAAGGTGAACTGACCATCCTGCACGAACTCAGCCTGGAACTGAACAAGGGCGACAGCCTGGCCATCGTCGGCGCGTCCGGTTCCGGCAAGTCGACGCTGCTCGGCCTGCTGGCCGGGCTCGACCTGCCCAGCAAGGGCGAAGTGACCCTCGCCGGCCAAGCCCTCAGCGCATTGGACGAGGATCAGCGGGCGCGGGTTCGCGCCGAACATGTCGGCTTCGTCTTCCAGTCTTTCCAGCTGCTCGACAGCCTCAACGCGCTGGAGAACGTCATGCTGCCGCTGGAACTGGACGGCCGCAAGGACGCCCGGGAGCGCGCCACGCAACTGCTGCAACGGGTCGGGCTCGGCCAGCGGTTGACTCACTCGCCACGCCAGCTCTCCGGCGGCGAACAACAGCGCGTTGCGATCGCCCGCGCCTTTGCCGCCGAACCCGACGTTCTGTTTGCCGACGAGCCTACCGGCAACCTCGACAGCCACACTGGCGAACGCATCAGCGATCTGCTGTTCGAGCTGAACAAGGAACGCGGTACGACCCTGGTGCTGGTCACCCACGACGAACGCCTGGCCCATCGCTGCCGGCGCCTGATCCGACTTGAAGCCGGCCAGATGGTCGCGCCCCTGGAGCCTTGATGGCACGCTTGCCCCTGCTGCGCCTGTTCAGTCTTGCCATTCGCCAGTTGCTGCGCGACGCCCGCGCCGGCGAGCTGCGCGTGCTGTTCTTCGCCTTGCTGGTGGCCGTGGCGGCAAGCACCGCCATCGGCTACTTCGGCGCCCGGCTCAACGGCGCGATGATGATGCGCGCCACCGAGTTCCTCGGCGCCGACCTGCTGCTCGAAGGCAGCTCCCCCGCCCGCCCGGAACAGATTCGCAGCGGCACCGAACTGGGCCTGGAACATGCCCGCGTGGTGGAGTTTTCCAGTGTCGTTGCCACCGACAACGGTATCCAGCTGTCCAGCGTCAAGGCAGCCGATGACATCTACCCCTTGCGCGGCGAACTGAAAAGCGCCCCCGCGCCCCTTGCACAGGAGGAAACGGGCGGACGTCCAGCCCCGGGTGAGGCCTGGGTGGAGGCGCGGCTGCTGACCGCCCTGGACCTGAAGATCGGTGACAGCATCGATGTCGGCAACAAGACCCTTCGCCTGAGCCGGGTGCTGACCTACGAACCGGATCGCGCCGGCAACTTCTACAGCCTTACACCGCGAGTCATGATCAATCTCAAGGATCTGGACGCCACGGGCGTGGTGCAACCGGGCAGCCGCGTCAGCTATCGCGACCTGTGGCGAGGCCCGGCCCCGGCGCTGCAAACCTACCGCGACCTGGTCAAGCCAGGCCTGGAACCCAACCAGCGTCTGCAGGATGCCCGCGATGGCAACCGGCAGATCGGAGGCGCCCTGGGCAAGGCCGAGCGCTACCTGAACATGGCCAGCCTGGTGGCGGTGCTGCTGTCCGGCGTGGCCGTCGCCCTCTCCGCCAACCGCTTCGCCACCCGGCGCTTCGACGCCAGCGCGCTGTTGCGTTGTCTCGGCCTGTCGCGCCGGGAAGCCATGGTGCTGTTCAGCCTGCAATTGACGGTGCTGGGCCTGCTGGCCAGTATCAGCGGCGCCCTCCTTGGCTGGATCGCCCAACTGGGCCTGTTCGCCTTGCTGCATGACCTGTTGCCGACCACGGTGCCGCCAGGCGGCCTGTTGCCGGCGATCGCCGGGATCGGCACCGGGCTGGTGGCGCTGGCGGGGTTCGCCTTGCCGCCGTTGGCCGCACTGGGCCGGGTCCCGCCGCTGCGCGTACTGCGCCGGGACATGCTGCCGATCCCCTCCAGTACCTGGGTCGTCTACGGCGCCGCATTGGGTGCCCTTGGGCTGATCATGTGGCGCCTGAGCCTGGACCTGGTGCTCACGTTTGCCCTGCTCGGTGGCGGCGTGATTGCCGCGCTGGTCCTTGGTGGCCTGCTGCTGCTGGCATTGCAGAGCCTGCGTCGGATGCTGGCCCGCGCCTCGCTGCCCTGGCGCCTGGGGCTCGGCCAGTTGCTGCGCCACCCGCTGGCCGCGGCGGGCCAGGCCCTGGCATTCGGCCTGATCCTGTTGTCCATGGCATTGATTGCGTTGCTGCGCGGCGAGTTGCTGGATACCTGGCAAAACCAGCTGCCCAAGAACGCTCCGAACTATTTCGCCC
This sequence comes from Pseudomonas algeriensis, assembly GCF_048847255.1. Classification (NCBI taxonomy): domain Bacteria; kingdom Pseudomonadati; phylum Pseudomonadota; class Gammaproteobacteria; order Pseudomonadales; family Pseudomonadaceae; genus Pseudomonas; species Pseudomonas algeriensis. The sequence continues at coordinate 455,321 of NZ_JBKKRK010000003.1, forward strand.
TGAACATCCTGCCCAACGACAAACAGGCGTTCGCCGACAAGCTGATGGAACTGTCCGCGCAGTCGGCCCCGCTGTATCCCGTGGTACCGGGGCGGCTCATCAGCATCAACGGCGAGCCGGCCAAGGAATTCGTGACCAAAGACTCGGCGGGCGACCGCGCGCTGCAGCGCGACCTGAGCCTGACCTGGGCCGCGGATCTGCCTGCGGGCAATGTGGTGACCGCCGGAAACTGGTGGCCTCAACAGCCACCGGACGATATTCCAGGAGTGTCGGTGGAAGGCAAGGTGGCCGAAAACCTCAAGATCAAGCTGGGCGACCGCCTGGTGTTCAATGTCGGGGGTCTCAACCGGGAGGCGAAGGTCACCAGCCTGCGGGAAATCAATTGGGACAATTTCCAGCCAAACTTCTTCATGATTTTCCAGCCCGGCACCTTGAAGGATCTTCCGGCCACCTACCTCACCAGCTTCTATCTGGCAGCCGGTCACGACCAGCAGATTGTCGACCTGTCACGGGCGTTCCCCGCCGTGACGATCCTGCAGGTGGAAGCCCTGCTCGAACAACTGCGCAGCATCCTCGCCCAGGTGACGCTGGCCGTGGAATATGTGCTGCTGTTCGTGCTCGCGGCGGGGATGGCCGTGCTGTTCTCAGGCTTGCAAGCCACGCTCGATGAAAGGATTCGCCAAGGCGCGTTGCTACGCGCCCTCGGTGCCGAGCGGCCGCTGCTGACCAAGGCCCGGCGCATCGAGTTCGGTTTGCTGGGCGCGGTCAGCGGCTTGCTGGCCGCCCTGGGCTCGGAGTTGGTGAGCCTGGTGCTTTACCGGTACGCATTCGACCTGCCATGGCATCCGCATCCATGGTTGCTGGTGCTGCCATTGGTGGGGGCTTTGCTGATCGGTGCAGCGGGCGTATTTGGTACCCGCCGAGCGCTCAACGCCAGCCCGCTGACAGTGTTGCGCGAGGGTTGATAGACTTCCGGCTTCGCTATCACAAGAAGTTGCCATGAGTCGCTATCGCCCTCCCCGCACCGCCGGCACTGCGCTGATCACCCCCGAAGGTGAGGCGCGGATGCGCGCTGAACTCCACGAACTCTGGCACGTGCGCCGTCCCCAGGTGACCCAATCGGTCAGCGAGGCGGCGGCCCAGGGCGATCGTTCGGAAAACGCCGAATACACTTACGGCAAGAAGATGCTGCGGGAAATCGACAGTCGCGTGCGCTTCCTCACCAAGCGCCTCGAAGCGCTCAAGGTCGTCAGTGAAAAGCCCAGCGACCCAAACAAGGTTTATTTCGGCGCCTGGGTCACCGTGGAAGATGAAGAAGGCAACGAGTCCCGCTATCGCATCGTCGGGCCCGATGAGCTGGATTTGAAACAGAACCTGATCAGCATCGACTCGCCGCTGGCCCGGGCATTGATCGGCAAGGCTCTGGATGCCGAAGCCCGAGTCCAAACGCCTGCCGGCGAGCAACTTATATATATAACCCACATCGAATACCTGTAAAAAACAAAGAAAATTAATCCGCGGACATATCGCGGCACAACGACAAGCAACTTGTTATTTGACATCAACAGGTTCATCCGGGAAATTGAAAGTGCGCCGAGAGCGCACTTTTTTATTACCTTTACATATTCAAGGATGAATAACATGGACCCGAACTTCAGTGACCGATGGATGAGCCACACACCGCAAATTGATAAACTTCGCATTGATGAACTAATTCTCCCCGGCACCCATGATTCAGGCTCTGACAGAGAAGCGCCGAAGATGCAGTTTGCGTTTGAAATCACCCAAGACGTTCCAATCCGCGATCAGATCAACCGTGGGTTTCGCGTACTCGACCTGCGCGTTGAGCTGTTCGCCGACCAGCCTGTCGGGCACCCGCGTCGCTTCCAGCTTTATCACCTGACCTCGTCGGGCCGTACCGTGGCCGGTGATGTCCTTGACGTGCTCAACGGGTTTTATGCGAACCCAGCCCGAGGGAAGGAAATCATCATTTTGAACTTTCATCAGTTCAAGAATTTTACCGATGCGGCACATAACGAACTTCACGACCTGATTGACCAGACGATCGGACATCGACTGATCCACTACGCTCAGAGCTATATGACGCTTCAGGAACTATGGCAACGCATGCCAGGAAAGAATATCGTCATTTCCTATAACAGGCGTGGCGGGGATGGTTATTGGCCCGGGGTCGAGCACCAATGGGCCGGCGATAACTATGTAAGCACTTCAACGTTGAAAAAATTCATGGACGATGCCAGTTCCCAGCCTAAAAGGCCTTATGCGCTTCGCTCCATCCAATGCGCGAAATATACAGGCTTCTTCGTCCCGGATGATTTCAGCGACAAAGTTGACGAATGGTTCGCGTCCCAAGACATCAATAGCTATATCCAACGCTTTCACATCATCAACACCGACTGGTCGACGCGAAGCAGCATTGTGCTCAACTGCATGCACGCCAACCAGTTCCGGGGCCTGGCCAAAGGGGACCTTAACGGCGGGTGATCAGTCCCTGCCTGGCCACACGGGTCAGCTGCCGGATCGTTTCGGCAGCGTCCGCCCGGGTGGGGGACTGGATCACTGCGAGGTCGAAGCTGTCATTGGCAAAACGCGCCAGGGACTCGCCGTCTTCGACAAATTGGATCAGGAAGGCAGCAGGCCCATGGTTGCGTCGCGGCCAGCCGTCCAGATAACGCAGCAGCGTTGGCTGGTGGGTACCGCCCAGGAGAATTTTCGGATTGCGTTGGAGAAGGTTCGCCGTGATTGGCGCAAGACGTACGAGGGGGCTGGATGCGTTCATTGTGTCGTGTCTCTGCCTCAAAAGTCTGCATGGCAGGTGAGAGGCAACACCGAACCAGCGCTTTAGCGGTATTTCGAAGCCCTGTTGTCCTGGCTTCTATCGGTGACCGGAAGTCACCTGGCGCCCCGCAAGTAGCTGTTTAAATCGGCGCATGAGCGGCATCCTAGAGAAGCTGACCGGCCAGTGTCAAGAATCGACGAGCACAAAAAAGGCCCGTACTGGACGGGCCTCGACGACTCAAGCAAGGGGTCAGCGGGCGATGGCGTTGTCGGCGGAAAGCTTGCCAGCACCTTCAATCAGCACGGCGATGCTACCCGCCAGCAGGGCCAGGCCAAACTCGTAGCCATTGTTGGCCATGAACAGGCCATTGCCGATATGCACCGAGAAAATCGCCACCAGCGACAGAATCGTCAGACCCAGCGCCGCAGGGCGCGCCAGAAGGCCAATGATCAGCGCCAGGCCGGCAAAGAACTCGGTACCGCCCGCTAACGTCGCCATCAAGTAACCGGGAGCAAGGCCAATGCTTTCCATCCACTGCGCCGTCCCCGCCAAACCATAACCGCCAAACAGACCGAACAGCTTTTGCCCACCGTGGGCAGTGAAGATGATACCGACGACGATGCGCAGGACAGTCAGGCCGTAGCCAGCACGGGAGAACAGTACTTTGTTGATGAGAGTGCTCATGGATCATTCCTTGGTGATGTGTGGTTGGACGCCATATTAATCGAATAACCTTATCTAACTAGCGCAAAAACTCCGCCATAACGATCAGGTTATTTGATTATTTTCGCAGGACCACCTTTCGTTCCTGGGACTCCAGCGACTCTCGCTCCCGGTCAAACGCCAGATAGTATTTGTTCACACTATTAACGTAGCTGACTGCGCCCATCCCCACCTGCTCCATGGCGATTCGCTCCACCTGGAAAAACCACTGGTTCGGGTTCAATCCCCGTCGCCGGGCCTCGGCGCGCATCCCTTGCACCCGCTCGGGTCCCATGTTGTAGGCCGCCAGGACGAACGCCATGCGCTCTCGCTCGTTGAGTTTGGGGCTGGCGAAAAACTTGCGGCGGATCATGGCCAGGTACTTGGCGCCAGCCTGCACATTGCCATCGAGGTTGCGGATGTCATTGACCCCGACCCGCTGGGCCGCGGACGGAGTGATCTGCATCAGGCCCGTCGGGCCGCTGCCGCTGCGCGCGTTGGGTTGCAGGGCCGACTCCTTGAAGGCCAGGGCCGCCAGGTTGAGCCAGTCCATGCCTTGAGCCTGGGCGTGCTTTTGCAGCACCGGCCGCAATTTCTCCAGGCGCTGGCGATTGGCCCGGGCCAACGGATAATGAACCTGGTACAAGCGACGGTAGATCCGCAGGAACGCAGCGTCTTCGTTTGACGGTGCCTTGTAGGTGACGAGGAATCGATCGATGCTCGCCCGCAGCATCGCGGCGTCACGACGCACGAACCAGAACTCATCGCTCGGCTCGCCGATGAGCAATTGGCGGTCGAAGCGCAGCTTGGGCAAGATCTTGCCCCAACGTTCGGCAATCGGCTGTTCGACAATGGTCAGGTGGAAGATCCCGCCCTGGACCATCTCCAGCACATCCTCCACCGCCAGGGTGGGATCGACCCACTCGATTTTCACCGCCGGCAACTTGAGCAACGCAAGCTTCTGATTGATCTGGCTGACGGCATCCCCCGCCGCGCTGCCAGTGGGCAGCGCAAGGGTCTTGCCAGACAATTGTTCGACGCGGGTATATCGCTTCTCCCCCTTGATGCCCACCAGCAGCCACGGCACGTCGCTGCGGATCGGATCACTGGCGCTGACCGCCTGGCCCGGTTGCGGCTCAAGCAGTTCGCCGGGAGCGACCAGGTCGCCCTCGCCACGTTGCAAGGCGCCAAGCAGTTGATCCTTGGCCTTGGGAATGATCTTGAGGGTAATTTCCTGGCCGTCCCGGGCATGTCCGTTGAGGTATTGCTCGAACGCCCGCAACCGGTGATATTCGACGCCAATGGGCTGTCCCTGGACTTCGCCGGAACTGTTGCGGCTCTGATTGACCAGGACTTTCAGCACCCGGCTGTCCCGGATCTGCGCCAGGTCCCGGACGGTTCCCGGCGCCACGGCTTGCAGCGGTCCGGGCAGCCGCGCTTCGGCCGGCATCGGCAAAAACAGCGAACAACACAGCACAAGCAATACCTGGGGACGTGCCATCCACTCTCCGGAAGGACAGTGCCGAGCCATCCCAGGGAACGGGACCGACTGGCAAAACAGAGCACCTTGGGGCGCTGAAAAGTGCGAAAGACTGGCACAGCGATGGCATTCGCACCACCCCAACCGGTCTCGCGGCCTCAACAGACAGCCGCAACTCGTTGTAGTTCTTGGCTTTTTTTATAAATCTACAGCTCTGATATGCTTTGCGGCCTTTGGGCCGAGGTAGCACCATGCAACTCATCGATATCGGCGTCAACCTGACCAACCCCAGTTTTGCCGACAAACACCAGGCCGTGCTCGAGCGCGCTTATGAAGCGGGCGTCTGCCAACTGGTCTTGACCGGTACCAGCATCGAAGGCAGCGAGCAGGCCCTTGAACTCTGCCAGCACCTCGACGAAGAGGGGCAACGGCTGTTTTCCACTGCCGGCATCCATCCCCACAGCGCCAGCAACTGGACGACCGACAGCGCACGACACCTGAAGGATCTGCTCAAGCAAGACCGCGTCCGCGCGGTGGGGGAATGCGGATTGGATTTCAACCGGGACTTCTCGCCCCGCCCACAGCAGGAAAAGGTCCTGGAAGAACACCTGGCCCTTGCGGTGGAGTTGCAATTGCCGGTGTTTCTCCACGAGCGCGACGCCGACCAGCGTCTGCTGGAAATCCTACAAGGCTTTCGTGACCGATTGCCCGCCGCGGTGGTGCATTGTTTTACGGGCGAGAAAAAAGCGCTGTTCCGCTACCTCGATCTGGACCTGCACATCGGAATCACCGGGTGGATCTGCGATGAGCGCCGGGGCACCCACCTGCATCCATTGATGCGGGAAATCCCACGCGGTCGGCTCATGCTCGAAAGCGACGCCCCGTATTTACTGCCGCGCACCCTGCGGCCCAAGCCCAAGAATGGTCGCAACGAGCCGGCGTATCTGACGGACGTCCTTCGCGAAGTTGCCCTGCACCGCGGTGAAACCCAGGAAGACCTGGCAGCCCACACCACCGCCTGCGCCCGGGCGTTTTTTGGGTTGCCGAACCTTTCCGAATGAGCCGAAAGGCCCTGGGGGAGCGAGCAAGCTCGCTCCCCACAGGGCTCTTGGTCAAGGGCTCTTTAGCATCTGTTGACGCACATCAAAACCCCGCCCCCTGGATAGCAGCAGAATACTGGCACCTTGCCAAAACTGTTTCCGCTATCAGAGAAGACCTACCATGGGTGCCTGGCTTAGCAATATCTCGCTTAAATACAAATTCTGGGCGGTCAATGCGGTCGCGTTCGCCACAACCTTGCTGTTGGTGCTCTATGCCATGCACCTGGAACAGCAGGTCCGAGGGGTGAGCCTGGGTCTGGTCTTTGCCGAACGCTTCAGCCAATACGCCGTGGCGGTGATGGTGTTGATGCTGGCAATGCTGGGTGCCTCGCAACTGTTGATCCGCTTCCTGCTCAGTCAGCTCGACACGTTGAAAGACGTGATGCTGCACGTGGAAAAAACCGGTGACCTTTCTGCCCACGTGCCCTTGGCCTGCCGCGACGAGGTGGGCCAGATGGCCGCCGCGTTCAACGCGATGCAGGCGGGTTACCAACGGGTGGTCGACACCGTCGCCAGCACCGCGCGGCAGCTGGACAACGGGGCCGCTCGGCTGGCGTCGAGCATGAACGAGGTGCGCCACGGCATGCTCGGCCAGCAGAGCGAGACCGACCAGGCCGCCACGGCGATCAACGAGATGTCCGCGACGGTTTATCACATCGCCCAGCATGCTGGCGCCACCCGTGATCTGTCGAAAACCACCGACACCCTCGCCGGCAACGGCCGCGAGGTGGTCAGCCGTGTCCAGCAATCGATTACCGGCCTGTCCACCGGCGTGCAGCAGACCGCTGAGATGATCCGGCGCCTGGCCGAAGACAGCCAGAAAATCAACGGCGTGGTCGGTGTCATCCACAGCATCGCCGAGCAAACCAACCTACTGGCCCTGAACGCCGCCATCGAAGCGGCGCGGGCCGGTGACATGGGGCGAGGCTTTGCGGTGGTGGCCGATGAGGTCCGCAACCTCGCCAGGCGGGTCCAAACCTCTACGGACGAGATCACCACGATGGTGTCGGCGCTGCAGGCGGTCACCCGGGATGCGGTGGAGTTCATGCAGGAAAGTTCGCACAAGGCCGATGACTGCGTACAGCAGGCTTGCGCAGCCGGCGAGGCGTTGGCGCAGATCACCGAGGCGGTGGCGCAGATGCGCGAGAGCAATACCCAGATCGCCGTCGCGGCCGAGCAGCAAAGCCATGTCGCCGAAGAGATGAACAGAGCGGTGCTGGGTATTCGCGACGTAACCGAAGACACCGTGCGCCAGACGGTGGACTCCGCCGCCACCAGTGCTGAACTGGCGACGCTGGCGGGGCAATTGAACAAGGCGATTGGGCAGTTGAAGCTTTGAACCCCTCGCCCAGAAGGCTTATGGCTATCGCCACCTATCGCCACGATAGCCAACCGCGATTCGCCGCCCCGCCCGGCCCGACCTATCCTTCGTTTATTCGGTTTAAACGGACTCAAGGAACAGCATCATGGGCAAACGTCACCCCAACCTTCCGGCCTGGCAATGGCGCGCCTACCCTGACAATCATCGCCACCCGACCAACCTGGTCCTGCACCTGATCGCGGTGCCGTTGTTCATCGTCGCGTTTTTGCTGATTGTCTGCGGTGTGTTCAGCCTGAGCCTGGGGGATGTCGCCATCGGTGTGATCGGCTTGCTTGCCGCACTCGGGCTGCAACGCCATGGCCATAGCCTGGAGACACAAGCGCCGGAGCCTTTCAGTGATCGCAAGGACGCGATGTCGCGCCTGCTGGTGGAACAATTCCTGACCTTCCCACGATTTTTTCTAAGCGGTGGATGGTGGCGCGCCTGGCGGGAGCGCCACCGCCGCTGAATCGCCGAAACGTCTCAGCCGAAAATGGTCACTGTCTGCCGGCTCATGGCGATCAGCCGCCCATCGGCACTCCAGAATTTCGCCGCGACATGGCCATAGCCATCCTGGGCGTGTTCGATCTCAGCCAAATACTGGCACCAATCCAACGTCGTGAGTTCCAGCAACGGCTGGACGAACTCGATCGTCCAGGTCAGCGTACTGCCCGGGGCCATCTGGGTGAGGTGTGGTAACAGCGCCGGTGGCCAGGCATCCACCAGCGCCAGGATATGCCCTTCGTCCAGCGGCTGTTCCTTCACATCGCCGCGCAAACGTACCCAACCGCCCATGCTGCGGGATTTATTGCCGGTGAATGGCAGCCCGCCCACGCTCCAGCGCATCGCCAAATGGCGCATGAACTCAGGCGTAGCGCCCTTGATGTAGGGCAACTCCTGGCATTGCTCGACATCCTTGAATTCAGGCGCGGGGTCAGCCTGCACCGACACGGTTGAAGATCGCGACGCGCCAAAGCTGCCTTGCACCACGGTCACCACTTCACCGTTCTGTACCGCACGCCCCAAGACCTGGCTGACCGCCTTGCCTTCACGCAACACCTGCACTTGAAAACTGACGGGGACGTCGGGCGCGACGGGGCCGACAAAGGTGATCGCCAACGAACGCACCGGGCGATCCGCCGGGACCTGGGCCCTCATCGCCTCGTATTGCAGCGCCGCCACCAGCCCGCCAAAACTGGCCCGTCCCTGGCCCCATTCAGGAGGGATCACAACGGCGCCTGGCTGATGGCGCACGGCATCGATCAAATCGGAGAAGCGCATGTCGACCTCGAGAGCAGCGGAAAAAGATGAAGGAATCTTAACCAGCGCGGGCAAGCGACACAGCGCTCATTCCGGCCAAAGAGACTGACAGAAAAGCCGTGGGGCTTGAATCCACCCCGGATGGCCACAGAGGTTTTGGGTAGCCTCAGGATTTATCGAAACAACTGGCGATGAGTTTATCCAGCACGCGGTCGGACTTGGCCTCGGCCTTTTCCATGGTGATTCGCCAGACCGGCACACAGGCTTGCAAATCGGCTTCATGCTCGGCCCGCGCCAGCCATTGCCAGCAATCATGCCAATCCCCCAGGGCGCCTTGGGCAGCCTTCAGCCGCGACATGGCCGTTTCCGGCAAGCGATCGAGTTCAGGATAGGCCTCGATGGCGTAGCGCACGCGCTTGATCAACAGGCGCAACCGGTGACGGTCATGGGCGGGGTCGCGCAAGGCTTCGCCGAGTTTTTTCCATTGCTTGTCGAGGCGTTTTTCGATGCGCTTGCGCAGCCCGGCAAGCAGGCCCTGGCGCTGGGCAGCGCGGATGAAGCGTGGGAACGCGTCGAGAATCATCAGCAGCTGCGCCAATTCCGGGCTGCTGGCCACGGCGGGATAGGCTTCGGCCATTTGCACCTGGCGCCGCTGCGCCGCGTCGGTCTTGCCGTGCTTTTGCAGATAAGCCGCCAGCACCTCGCGGTCGCGCAAGGGCGTAGTCAGGGTTCCTACTGCCGACGCGGCCGTTTCCAGCTGTTCGACACCGGGCAATCCACGCAACGGACGAAGCAGGCTGCGCAACCGGCGGACCGTGGTTCGCAGGTCATGCAGAGCTTCGCTGTCGGTTTGGGCATTCAAGCGGGCCTGGCAGGCCAACAGGCGGACTTCCAGGCCCAGTATCCGGGCCACCAGCCGATCAATCATCGGGCGTACTCCGTACGAAGCTTCGAGTTTCGAGCTACAGGCCGCAAGGGAAAACAGTTTCGCTTCCACTTACAGCTTGCAGCTTGTAGCTCGCCGCTGTGTTTATCGTCCTGCGCGGGATTCGCGAATGTAGAAGCGGGCCTTCTCGGCTTTTTGAGTGCAGCCTTCGAAGGCTTCGAATTGCTGCTGGGTCTTGGCGCCGGTCAGCAGCGACAGGGCCTTGGAGTAGCTGACCGTACCGGCAAAACCTTCGGCCTTGGCCAGGTCCAGTTCGCGCCAGGCGCTGTCGAGTTGGCTGCCACAACTGTCGCGGTACGCGGTCTTGCCGGCACAACCGGCCAGGGCCAGAACCATCAGGGATGCCACCAGGGGCAGGCAGATCCGGGCTTTCATCGATAACACCTCAAGTCAGGTCAACAGTCGTGCTGGTAAGACGGCTTCGCCGGGAAAAAGTGCCTCGGCGCCACCGCAATATTCAAGTGTGGACGAGAATACGCAAATGCCGTCGCGGCGTGTCAAAAAACGACGCCTGCGCCACAACGATTTGAGCCGGGCCGTCGATGAGTGCATTGTTGACGTCTGTTCGATAAGAGGCCGGCTCATGACAAAACGTGTCGCATTGGTATTGGGCTCGGGCGGCGCCCGGGGCTATGCCCATATCGGAGTGATCGAGGAAATCGAACGGCGCGGCTACGACATTGCCTGCATCGCCGGCTGCTCCATGGGCGCCGTCGTGGGCGGAATCTACGCCGCCGGCAAGCTCGAGGATTACCGCAACTGGATCGAAAGCCTCGACTACCTGGATGTGCTGAGGCTGGTGGACGTCAGCTTTCGTCTCGGGGCGATTCGCGGAGAAAAAGTCTTCGGGCAAATCCGAAAAATTGTCGGCGAGCTCAACATCGAAGACCTGCGCATTCCTTATACGGCTGTCGCCACCGACCTGACCAACCAGCAGGAAATCTGGTTCCAGGAAGGTTGCCTGCACCAGGCGATGCGCGCCTCGGCGGCCATTCCCAGCCTGTTCACCCCGGTGATGCAAGGCAACCGCATGCTGGTGGACGGCGGGCTGCTCAACCCGCTGCCGATCGTGCCAGTGGTGTCGAGCCATTGCGACCTGATCATCGCGGTCAACCTCAACGCCACCAACCAGAAGCAATATCGGCTGCCAGTGATCCAGCGCCCCGCCGCGTTCCGGCGTCGCTTCGATACCCTGGTCAGCTCCCTGGGCTCACGGCTGCCATTTCGCCGCAAACAGGCCGAGCAGCTGCTGCTGCTGGAGCAGGAAGCGCTGAAGGCCGAGGCCGCCGATATCAACCCGTGGATCGAATCCGCCGAGCCGGAAGGCCAGCAACCGGCCGCCGCGCCAGAGAGCGACGGTGCGCCAAGATCCGCCACCGGCTCGTTCATCATCGATAACGTCGGGCCCGCGTCCTTGCTGGATTTGATCAACCAGAGTTTCGAAGTAATGCAGACCTCCCTGGCCCAGTACAAAATCGCCGGTTACCCACCGGACGTGCTGATCAACGTGCCGAAACGGGTGTGCCGGTTCTTCGAGTTCTACAAGGCGCCGGAACTGATCGCGTTGGGGCGGGAGATCGCCCGGGATACGTTGGATCGGTATGAGAGTGAGCAGAATTGAAGGATCGCAGAGCTCCCGTGGCGAGGGAGCTTGCTCCCGCTGGGCAGCGAAGCGGCCCCGAAAACTTCAGATATGATTTTTGCCTGACACACCCCATGCTCAGGTTTTTAGGGCTGCTTCGCAGCCCAGCGGGAGCAAGCTCCCTCGCCACGACAGCGCTTGGCCTTAGATCTCAACGGTGATCAAGCCCACCCTCCAACAACCGATACCCCACCCCCGCTTCAGTCACGATAAACCGAGGCCGGGTCGGGTCGTCGGCCAGTTTCTGGCGCAGGTGACCGACCACGATGCGCAGGTAGTGGCTGTCCTCAACGTGGGTCGGGCCCCAGATGTCCTTGAGTAGTTGTTGCTGGGTGATGACCCGCCCCGGATGTCGCGCCAGTTGCGCCAGCACCGCGTATTCCTTGCGGGTCAGGGCCACTTCGGCGCCGTTCAGCAGGACCCGGCGATACGCCAGGTCCACCGTCAGCGGGCCGAACGTCAGCGCCGCCGGCGGTGCCTCGCCTGGCGGCGCCTGGCGCAGCAACGCACGCACGCGGGCAAGGAATTCCTGGATGCCAAAAGGCTTGGTCACGTAGTCATTGGCGCCGTTGTCCAGCGCCTCGACTTTCTGCGCCTCGCTGGCCCGCACCGAGAGGACCAGCACCGGCACCGCCGACCACTGGCGAAACTCTCGCAACACTTGCTGGCCGTCCATGTCCGGCAGGCCCAGGTCGAGCACCAACAGGTCGGGTTTGTTCAACGCCGCCTGGGCCAGGCCCTCGGCTCCCGTCTCGGCTTCGAGCACCTTGTAGCCTTGCGAGGCCAGGCTGATGCGCAGGAATTTGCGGATCTGCGGTTCGTCATCGATGACCAAAAGGGTCGCGCTCTGGCTCATGGGGTCCATTCATCCAATCAAGTGGCGAGAGCATAACGCAGCGCCGGTCAGGCTTCATCGTCCATGCCTGGTTGTGCCTGCAAGGGCAGGTGCAAAGTGATGCAGGTGCCACGGCCGTCGAGGCCGTCGCCGACGCTGATCCGCCCACCGTGGGCACCGACCATGCCCTGGCAGATCGCCAATCCGAGCCCGGTGCCCTGCCCGCCTCGATCACCGCGCGCAGCGGTGTAGAACATGTCGAAAATCTTTTCCCGCTCTTGCTCGGGAATGCCCGGCCCTTCATCCGCCACGGCGAACAGGATTTCGTCGGCCGTCGCCTCGGCGTTGAGCAGCAGCCGTCCATGGGCCGGGGAAAACCGCGCGGCGTTCTCCAACACATTGACCAGGGCCTGTTCGATCAGCGCGGCGTGGACATACAGCAACGGCAAGCCGACCGGCACCTGGACATCGACCGCCAACGGCGCCAGCACGGCCCGCAGACGGTTCAACGCACTGGCGACGATGTCGGCGGGTGACACCCAATCGCGCGCCAGCTTCAGCGCGCCATGGCCGAGCCGGGTCATGTCGAGCAGATTCTGGATATAACGGTCCAGGCGCTCGGCCTCGTCGCGGGTGCCTTCCAGCAGCTCGCGACGGTCCTGCAGCGGGATCGCCTCGCCCAGCGCCAACAGGCTGTCGATGCTGCCGCGCATGGACGTCAGCGGTGTGCGCAGATCATGGGAGACAGACGCGAGCAAGGCACTGCGCAACTGTTCGGTTTCGCCGTGCAAGCGCGCTGCTTCCAGATCCTGCGCCAGTTGCGCCCGGGCCAGCGCCTGGGCCAGCGGCTGGCTGAGGGCCGCCAACAAGCGTCGACGATGGCCGCTCAACGGCTTACCGTCTTTCGGGCAGACGCCCAGCAGGCCCAGCGGAGCGCCCTCGCTGGACAAGGGCCACCACCACCAGCGCCCGGACGGCAACGTCGCGGTGCCGGCACCGGCCGGTTGGTCGTGCTGCCAGGACCAGTCGGCGGCAGCGCGCTCGGCCTCGGTGAAGGTCAACGGCTCGGCGGTCTCGACCTTCCAACCATGCGCGCCGTCGCGGTTGAGCAGGCATAGCTGCAAATCGTCCTCGCTGTCGAGGTGTTGCACGGCGGCGCTGATCACGGCCTGGCGATCCGTGGCGGCAGTCAGCTTGCGTGACAGGTCGAGCTGTTCACCGGTTTCCTGCTGGGTGTCGCGCAGCGCTTGCAGTTGACGGCGCTGGCGGGCCGCGAGATTGCCCGTCAGGGCGGCCATCAGTAGGAAAAATACCAGCGTCAGTACGTCCTCTTCGCGTTGGATCGTCAGGGAAAAATTGGGCGGGATAAACAGAAAATCGTAGGCCAGGAATGACAGCGCCGCACAGGCCAGGGCCGGGCCGAGGCTGCTGCGCACCGCCACCAGCAACACCGCCATCAGAAACACCAGGGAAATATTCGGCAGCGCCAGCAACCCTGAGATTCCCCAGGCCAAGGCACTGGCCGCCCCTGTCGCCGCGAGCGCCAGGGCATAGTCGAAACCGGTGGCGAGGGTGCTCGGGGCCGAGCGCGTGGGCGGTGGCGATTCATCGCTGTCCAACACGTTGATTTCCAGGCCACGGGCGTTGCGCAAAAGGCGTGAGGCCAGGCCACCGCCAAACCATCGCCGCCGCAGACGCCGGCGGGACTGCCCCACCAACAGCAACGTGGCGCGACGTTGCATGGCGTGCTGGATCAACGTCCGCGCGACCTCCCCGGCGCGCAGCGACACCACTTCCCCTCCCAGGCGCTCGGCCAATTGCTGGGCGTTCTGCAGGCGTTGGCGCGACGACTCGTCCCGCGCCCCGCCGTTATCCACATGCACCACGCTCCACGGCAGATGCCGGCGCTGGGCGACGCGGCTGGCGTGGCGCACCAACCGTTCGGCCTGCAAGTCGCCGTCCACGCCCACCAGCAACCGACCGCGCACCGCCGGCGCCGCCTGGCCCAGTTGCCGATAGCCTTGCGCCAGATCGTCGTCCACTTGCGCCGCCGCGGTCTGCATGGCCAGCTCGCGCAGCGCGGTAAGATTGGTCTGGGTAAAAAACGCATCGATGGCTGCCCGCGCCTGCTCCGGCACATAAACCTTGCCGTCGCGCAGGCGCTCCAGCAGCTCGCGCGGCGGCAAGTCGATCAGCAGCAACTCGTCGGCTTCATGCAACACCCAGTCCGGCAACGTCTCGCGCACCTGCACGCCGGTGATGCCGCGCACCTGATCGTTGAGACTTTCCAAATGCTGGACATTCACCGTGGTGTAGACATCGATGCCTGCCGCCAACAACTCCTGGATGTCTTGCCAGCGCTTGGCATGCCGGCTGCCGGGCGCGTTGCTGTGGGCCAGTTCATCCACCAACACCAGGCTCGGGCGAGACGACAAAAGGCCGTCGAGGTCCATTTCCTCGAGCACCACGCCGCGATATTCCGAACGCACCAGCGGCTGCTGCAGCAGGCCATTCAACAGCGCTTCGGTCTCGGCGCGCCCGTGGGTCTCGACCACGCCGGCGACGACGTTCGTGCCTTGGCGCAGCCGGGCGTGAGCCGCTTGCAGCATGGCGTAGGTCTTGCCCACGCCCGGCGCGGCGCCGAGAAAAACCTTGAGGCGGCCACGGTCGTGGCGGGGCAGATTGGCAAGCAGTGCATCGGCGCGGCCGGAGTCGCTCATGCTATGTCTCTTGTTTCAGGGATGGAATTGAGCCTCTGTGGGAGCGAGCTTGCTCGCGATGGCGGTCGTTCAGCCGCCACTGTCATTGACTTACCCACCGCTATCGCGAGCAAGCTCGCTCCCACAGGTTTCTACAGTTTTTCCAGGGCCATGTTCAGCGCCAGCACGTTTACCACCGGCGGTCCCACCAACGGCTGCTCGATGTTGTCATTGAGCAACTGCTGCAACCTCGACACTGGCACATTCCTGGCCGCCGCGACACGCGTCAGTTGATAGGCAATCGCGGCCGGAGGCAAGTGCGGGTCCAATCCGCTGCCGGAAGTGGTCAGCAGCGCCAGGGGCACCGGTCCCTGGCCGGGCACTTGCAGCTTCTGGGCGCCATCGATCACCCGCGTGGCCAGTGCCGGGTTGCTCGGCGAAAAGTTGCTCGCGCCACTGGCCACCGTCGCAAACGCGCCAGCCGAGGGCCGTGGGTGAAACCACCCATCGCCGACGAAATCCTGGGCGATCAGCCGGGAGCCACGGACCTTGCCGTCGGCATCATGGACCAGGCTGCCGTTGGCCTGGTCCGGGAAAGCGATTTGCGCCACGCCGGTGACGATGAGTGGGTAAGCGATGCCGATGATCAAGGTCATCAGCAGCAACAGGCTCAAGGCCGGGCGAATCAAGGTGAACATTGCTAAATCCTCAGTTGATGGATGTCTTCAGGCTCAAACCAACCCCAATCCCGTCAGCAATAGATCGATCGCCTTGATCCCCACGAACGGCACCGCGATCCCGCCCAGGCCGTAGATCAGCAGGTTGCGGCGCAGCAAGGCCGCCGCGCTCGCGGCTTGCACTCGCACGCCGCGCAGGGCCAGGGGGATCAACACGACGATGATCAGGGCGTTGAAGACGATGGCCGACAGGATCGCGCTTTGCGGGCTCTGCAAATGCATGACGTTCAATACGCCGAGCTGCGGATAGATGGAGGCGAACAGCGCCGGCAGGATGGCGAAGTACTTGGCGATATCATTGGCGATGGAAAACGTGGTGAGCGCGCCCCGGGTCACCAGCAGTTCCTTGCCGATCTGCACCACGTCCAGCAACTTGGTCGGATCGCTGTCGAGGTCGACCATGTTGGCCGCCTCGCGCGCGGCCTGGGTGCCGTCGTTCATCGCCATGCCTACATCGGCCTGGGCCAGGGCCGGGGCGTCGTTGGCACCGTCGCCACACATGGCGACGAGTCGACCATCGTTCTGCTCATGGCGAATGCGCGCCAGTTTTTTCTCCGGCGTGGCCTCGGCCAGCACATCATCCACGCCGGCTTCGGCGGCAATCGCGGCAGCGGTCAGCGGGTTGTCGCCCGTGACCATCACGGTGCGGATCCCCAGTTTGCGCAGCTCGGCAAAGCGCTCGCGGATGCCGGGCTTCACCACGTCCTTGAGGTGAATGGCGCCGAGCAATTTTCCGTCCACGCAGACCAGCAACGGCGTGCCGCCGCTCTGGGCGATCTTGTCGACTTCCCGGCCCAATGCGGTGGGCAGTCCGTCACGGGGCAAGCCAATGAAAGTCAGCAGCGAATCCACCGCGCCCTTGCGATACACGCGCCCCTGATAATCCACGCCGGACAAGCGTGTTTCGGCACTGAATGGCACGGCTGTCAGCAACTGCGCGGCGGGTTCAGCCTGAGGATGCAACCCACGCAGGTATTCGACGATGGACTTGCCCTCGGCCGTATCGTCGGCCAACGAGGCGAACAACGCGCCTTCGGCCAGCTCCTTGGCGCTTACGCCCGGGGCGGCATAGACCGCTGCGCAACGACGGTTACCAAACGTGATGGTGCCGGTCTTGTCCAGCATCAACACGTGCACATCCCCCGCTGCTTCCACGGCGCGGCCGGACTTGGCGATGACGTTCAGGCGTACCAGGCGGTCCATCCCGGCGATGCCGATGGCCGACAGCAAGCCGCCGATAGTGGTGGGGATCAACGTCACCAACAGCGCCACCAGGAACACCAGCGGCAGGCTGCCGTTGGCGAAATGGGCGAACGGCTGCAATGTCACCACCACCAGCAGGAAGATCAGCGTCAGACCAATCAGCAAGATATCCAGCGCCACTTCGTTCGGGGTTTTCTGGCGTTTGGCGCCTTCCACCAGGGCGATCATGCGATCCAGGGTGGATTCGCCGGGATTGCTGGTGATGCGCACCAACAACCAATCGGAGACCAGCCGCGTATTGCCGGTAACCGCCGAGCGATCCCCGCCCGATTCGCGAATGACCGGCGCCGACTCCCCGGTGATCGCCGCTTCATTGACCGCCGCGATGCCTTCGATCACTTCTCCGTCGCCGGGGATCATCTCCCCCGCCGCAACGCGCACGACATCGCCTTTGCGCAGGCGTGTGGCGGGTATCACCTCGAAACCGTTCGCCGTCTGGCGGCGGGCACTCAAGCCTTCACTGCCAGCCTTGAGGCTGTCGGCGCGAGCCTTGCCGCGCCCTTCGGCCAAGGCTTCGGCGAAGTTGGCGAACAACACGGTGAACCACAGCCACAGGGCAATCTGCGCGGCTACGAAAGTCGGTACGGTGCTGTCGGGAACCAGGCTCAGCACAGTGGTGAGGATCGCGGTGAGTTCCACCACCAGCATCACTGGCGCACGGTGCAACTGGCGTGGATCAAGCTTGACGAAAGCTTGCACCAACGCAGGCCGCCACAGCGCCGACAGATTGGTTTTCGGTTGCTCCGGCGCCTTGGCGACGACGGTCTTGCTCATCGGCATGTTCATCTCAAATCCTCAGAAACCCAGGCTCAGGTGTTCGGCGATCGGGCCCAGGGCCAGGGTTGGCAGGAAGGTCAGGCCGCCGACCAACAGGATGGTCACGGTCAGCAACGTTACGAACAGCGGGCCGTGGGTGGGAAAGCTGTTCTGGCCGACAGGGGCGGGCTTTTTCATCGCCAGGCTACCGGCCAACGCCAGCACCGGCAGGATGTAGCCGAAACGGCCAATCAACATGCCCAGGCCCAGCATCAGATTGTGAAACGGCGTGTTGGCGCCAAAACCGGCGAAAGCCGAACCGTTGTTGGCGCCCGCCGAGGTGTAGGCGTAGAGCAATTGGCTGAAACCGTGGGCGCCAGGGTTGCTCACCGCCGCCGCAGGGCCGGGCAGGCTTGCGGCGATAGCGCCGAGCACCAGCACGCTTACGGGCATCACCAGCAGCGTAACCACCAGCAATTGCACTTCCCGGGCACCGAGCTTCTTGCCCAGGTATTCGGGCGTGCGACCAATCATCAACCCGGCGAGGAACACCGCAATCAGCACATTCAGCAACATCCCGTAGAGCCCGGCCCCGACGCCGCCGAAAACCACCTCGCCGACCATCATGTTCATCAGCGCCACCATGCCGCTGAGGGGGTTGAGGCTGTCGTGCATGGCGTTGACCGAGCCGTTGGACGCCGCCGTGGTCGTCACTGACCAAAGCACCGTGGCAGTGGTGCCGAAGCGCGCCTCCTTGCCTTCCAGCGGCGCGGCTTGCTCAACCGCGGCGTTGTCGAGGGCTGGATTGGGTTGGGACTCGGCCCACAGCGACGTCGCGCCGCCGATCAGGAACAGCGCAAGCATGCAGGCGATGATCGCCCGGCTCTGGCGCAGGTCCTTGACGTAGTGGCCGAAGGTGAACACCAGCGCCGCCGGAATCAGGATGATCGACGCGACTTCGAACAGATTGGTCCAGGCCGTCGGGTTCTCGAACGGGTGCGCCGAGTTGACGCCGAAGAAACCGCCGCCATTGGTGCCCAATTGCTTGATTGCAATCTGGCTGGCCGCCGGCCCGAGCGGGATCACTTGATCCACGCCCTGCATCGTCACGCCATGTATGTAATGCGCGAAGGTCTGCGGCACGCCCTGCCACACCAGAAACAGCGCCAGTACCAGGCACAGCGGCAACAATCCGTAGAGCGTGGCGCGGGTCAGGTCGACCCAGAAATTGCCGAGGGTCGTGGCGGACTTGCGCCCGATCCCACGACACAACGCCACCAGCACAGCCAGGCCAGTGGCGGCGCTGACGAAGTTCTGCAACGTCAGGCCGATCATCTGGCTCAAGTAACTGAGGGACGCCTCACCGCTGTAGGACTGCCAGTTGGTGTTGGTCGTGAAACTGACCGCCGTGTTGAAGGCCTGGGTCCATTCCATGCCGGGCAGGTTTTCGGTGTTGAGTGGCAAATGCCCTTGCAACAACAGAACCGCGAACAACAAAGCGAAACCCGCCAGGTTGAAGGCGAGCAAGGCCAAGGTGTACTTCTGCCAACTCTGCTCGGTGGTCGGATCGACACCGGCCACCTTGTAACAACACCTCTCCACCGGACCAAACACCGGTGAAAGCCAGGTGCGCTGGCCTTCCATCACCCGATAGTAGAACCGCCCCAGGAACGGTGCCGGAATGAGCACCAGCGCAAAAAAGCCAAGGATCAGCCCGTAGTCATAGCCGTGCATAACCGCTCCTAACCCCGATCCGCGCGCAACAGCGCAACCAACAGATAAATGAACAGCGCCACTGCCAACAGCAGCGACACCCCGTCCAGAACACTCATGGGATTTCTCCGTGGTACGGCGTCGTGCCGTGTGTGGAGAGATTGTCGGAAGGGAAGGTGTAAAGGTGCGAGATCGAGGGTTGGGTGGAGGGATAAAGAAATTGTAAAAAAACGGGGTGGGGTTGAGGGGGGGGTGACCCATTCACGAGGCAGCGGAATTGCTCAAGTCGTGGAGGCCCTTTAGGGATAACGCCGTCAATCTTGCTCGCGATTGACGGCCTCTCTCGGTCAGTGTCAATCAGCTGAACTGAACCTGTTGCCGGTGCCTATCTTTTTTATTTTATTTAGCGCGTTCGCTAATGCTTATTCCAGCTGTATCAAGTTTTTTGCGATTTCGAAAAAGACTTTCTAATTTGGCAAAATCGCCGGATACCAGTCGCCGAGCTGTTCGATGACGAAACAGATGACCTTTGCCGACGCCGAGTACGCCCGGCAAACGCAAGCAGACCCGCAAGGAATTGCGACACCGATCGTTTTTTGAAAGTACTGACGGCTCGATAGCCGGAAAATATCCGGCTATTTCTGACCATCCTCAGCAACGTGCTGACACGGTTTTTAATGGCTTTAAAAAATTGACGTTGATCCGGTCCACTTTTATTTTTACATATCGCCCCAGCAGCCCAGGGTAGTCGAAATGTAGGTCTTCATCCGGGAAGTCGATAAAGGTTTTGAAGATATCATTTTCCAATAAGCCATGCAGGTAGTAGCCGAATCCTTTGCCGTTTTTCTCAAGCGGTGCGTCAGGCGTAGCCGATAGTTCAATTTGGACGGGGTCTGAATAATCAATCGTCAACTCTGCCAAGTGCGTTTCGCCAACACTTATCTTGCTCGGATAGGAGTTGACAAAGCACTCCACGATGTTTCCTTCGATAAGGAGGGTTGCGCAGTCTTCTACTATGTCGTCAATAGCAAGAATTTTAACTTTTGTCATGTTATTCATAAGGCCTTATTGTCTTGTCTTTTGCGTCGCCGTTAAGTGCTTTCCAAAAATCCTTGTCTGTCTTTACATGGGCTGTCGTAATCTCATGTTTGTTGTTGGTTCCAACAAATGCGAACTTTGATTTACCTTTGTTGTTGTTCGCTAGAAACATCACAAATCCCATGCGTGTCTCATTTCTGTACGGATATTGGACCTTTATGCCGTTATCTACGATTTGACGGGCAATAGATAGATAGTCGTCAGCATTTTTAGCACCAAACTCAGCACCATGTTTTTCAAAATGTCCGTCCAGCTTCTCTTTTGATCCGAAGTCTTTAGGGTTGGGGACTGCTCTGGGAAGAGTGGGCTGCCCGTCATCCACGCCAACCTTAGCCGCCGGATCCTGCTCTCCAACCGCCGGCTTACACCCACCGGTCCCAGGACAATCCACCAACCCCAACGGATCCACCCACCCCGTCGGGTTCAGGGTGTACCGATACCCATTGAGCCCACCCTTGAGCTTGCTCGGATCCAGCGTCAAATACCGCCCCGTCTCCGGATTGTAGTACCGGTGCCGGTTGTAATGCAGGCCGCTTTCCCGGTCGTGGTATTGCCCCTGAAAGCGCAGCGGTTGTTCCAGGCGCTTGCCATCGCCGTGGCGCAGTTCGGTGAGTTTGCCGTAGCCGTTGTAGCGCGCGGCCCAGACGACTTCGCCTTGGTGGCTGGTCAGTTCCTGAGGAGTGCCGAGGTGGTCGAGGTGGTAGTAGAACGGCGTGGCTTTTTCCGGGCCTGCGCCTTCCAGCAGGGCCAGGGGGCGGAAGGTGCCGGGTTCATAGACGTAGCTCTGGTAGTGACGGTCGCTGCTTTCGGCGATGACCTGGTCGCCCTGCCAGATGAATTCCGTGGTGAGGCCGTCCACGGTCTTTTCGATGCGTCGGCCGAAGGCGTCGTAGCGGTAGGACGTTTCGCTCCCGTCGGGAGTGGTGACGCCGATGAGCCGATGTTGGCTGTCGTAGCGGTATTGCGTGACGAGGCACTGGGCATGGCCGCGGCGTTCGCGGACCAGGTTGCCGTAGGCGTCGTAGTCATAGTGACGATCGCCCTCCATCAGTAGACGGTTGCCCTTGAGGGTGGTCGGGCCGGGACGGTCGTTGAACAACACATTGCCGGCCGGGTCGTGGGAGAAGTGTTCCGGGGGTTGGCTGTGGGCGTAGTCGATGCGCACCAGGCGATCCAGCGCGTCGTACTGGTAGCCGCGTCGGTTTCGCGTGTCGGAAAGCACGGCGAGGTTGCCGTTGGCGCTGTAGGAATAGTCACGCCAGAACAGTTGTTTTTGCTGGCTTTGCCACACGGTCTGGGCCTTGAGGCGACCCTGTTCGTCGTAGCTGTAGTCGCTGAGCAACTGGCCCTGCTGGCGCTGGCGTTCGCGGCCGCCCTTGAAGCGGTGTTCGGTCAGGCACGTGCCGTTGAGGTCGATGGCAATCAGCGCCCCGCCTCGCAGGTGGCGGTAATCCAGGGTGCTGCGATCGGGCAGGCGACAATGGACCAACCGGCCGACATTGTCGTAGCGATAATGCAGGCTCGCCCA